>JAYUOV010000119.1:0-15263 GCA_043760535.1 Chitinophagaceae bacterium | reverse complement strand
AACAAAAACCAGATCATCAACACCTTAAAAAACTACGATATAGCCATACAGCGCATTTCGGCTACCGTAGGCCCAACCGTAACCCTATACGAAATAGTACCTGCCGCCGGTGTTCGCATCAGCCGTATTAAAAACCTGGAGGATGATATTGCACTCAGCCTCTCTGCACTCGGCATCCGTATTATAGCACCTATACCCGGCAAGGGAACCATTGGTATAGAAGTACCCAACCACAAAAAATCGGTGGTGAGCATGAAAACCTTGTTGAGTAGCGATAAATTTCAGCGAAACACCTATGCTTTACCCATTGCCATTGGTAAAAAAATAGACAACGAAAACTTTATCGTAGATCTTACCACCATGCCCCACTTGCTTATGGCAGGTGCTACCGGGCAGGGTAAATCGGTTGGGTTAAATGCCATACTTATTTCGCTGTTGTATAAAAAACATCCATCGCAGCTCAAGTTTGTTTTAATAGATCCCAAAAAGGTGGAGCTAAGTATTTACAGGGTTATAGAAAAACACTTTTTGGCTAAACTGCCCGGCGAAGAAGAACCCATTATTACTGATACCAAAAAAGTGGTGTACACCCTTAATGCACTTTGCATAGAAATGGATCGCCGCTACGATATGCTGAAAGAAGCCGGTACACGTAACATAAAAGAGTACAACGAAAAGTTTGCTGCCCGCCGACTGAACCCGCAAAAAGGGCACGAATACCTGCCCTTTATTGTGCTGGTTATAGATGAGTTTGCCGACCTTATTATGACCGCAGGCAAGGAAGTGGAAATGCCAATAGCCCGTTTGGCACAGTTAGCCCGTGCTGTGGGTATCCACTTAATTATTGCTACGCAAAGGCCGTCGGTAAATATTATTACAGGAACCATTAAGGCGAACTTTCCGGCACGTATAGCCTTTAAAGTTTCTTCTAAAATAGATAGCCGCACCATTCTGGATGCTGGTGGCGCCGAACAACTGATTGGTAAAGGCGATATGCTGATAAGCTACAACGGCGAAATAACCCGCCTGCAATGTGCCTTTGTAGATACACCTGAAGTAGAAGGCGTATGCGATTATATAGGCCAACAACGTGGCTACCCCGATGCCTTTTTACTGCCAGAATATGTGGATGAAAAAGACAAGGAAGCCAAAGACTTTGACCTGAGTGATAAAGATCCATTGTTTGAAGAAGCAGCCAGGCTGATAGTACAAAACCAAAGCGGCTCCACATCGCTGATACAACGCCGCATGAAACTTGGCTACAACCGTGCCGGCCGCCTGATGGACCAATTGGAACAAGCCGGTGTAGTAGGCCCCAACCTTGGCAGTAAGGTGAGGGAAGTAGTGATTAAAACAGAGGCTGATTTACAGGAATTGCTGGCAAGCTGGTAGAAAAAAAGTATCGACAGAACGTTGTTTTGATTCTTAATTTTTTACAGCTCTTTTAAATATGTAATATCATATAACGGACTAAATACTGAAATAAAGTTAATTGGTTATTGGGCAAAAAGTTATTGGTACAATTAAAAGTGATGCTTTGTGATTTTATTACCATCGACCGAGTTAACCTTTAACTACGCACCGTTTAAGCAAAAGAAAGTATAATAAAAACCGTCTATTATCATTCAGTTATCTTGCAACACTTTTAAAGATGACATAATAACACATGAACAACGAGGAAACACAACACATAGACGATAATAGCGATGGCGAAAGCCTGTATCAGCGGCTGCTAATTAAGGTAGATAAGGGGCAGGATATGCTACGGATAGACAAATTTTTAAAGGCCAGAATAGAATACGCTACTCGAAATAAAATACAAAACGCCATAGATGCCGGCATGGTAACCGTAAATGGTAAGCCCATAAAAAGCAATTACAAAATAAAACCTGCCGACGAAATTATAGTATATACCGATGAAGAACCCGATAGCAGCGACATTGTACCAGAAGAACTGCCACTGAAAATAGTGTATGAAGATGAGCATTTGCTCGTAGTAAATAAGGCTGCAGGTATGGTGGTACACCCTGGCAGTGGTAATTATAGCGGCACTTTAATTAATGGCGTGGCCCATTACCTCATTCAAAAAGACCCATCGCTTACCGACAAACTGTTACCAAGATTTGGACTGGTACACCGCATAGATAAAAACACCACCGGCTTGCTGCTACTAGCCAAAACAGACCTAGCCTTACAGGATTTGGCCAAACAATTTTTTAACCACAGTATAGACCGGGAATATGTGGCACTGGTTTGGGGAGATGTGGAGCAGGACGAAGGAACAATTGTAGCCCATGTGGGCCGCAACATCCGACACCGAAAACTTTTTGAAGCATATCCCGATGGCGACCACGGTAAAGAAGCCATTACCCATTATAAAGTGATTCAGCGTTTTCATTACGTAACACTGGTAAAATGTGTGCTAGAAACAGGCCGTACCCACCAAATACGGGTACACATGAAGCATATTGGCCATACCCTTTTTAACGATGATACCTATGGCGGCGACCGCATTTTAAAAGGCACCGTTTATACCAAATACAAACAGTTTGTAGATAATTGTTTCACCCTTTGCCCACGGCAGGCCTTACACGCAAAAACCCTTGGCTTTAAACATCCCGCCACCGGCGAAAGGATGCTTTTTGAAAGCGATATCCCCACAGATATAGCTGCTGTAATAGAAAAATGGGAGAAATATTATAAGGTAAAAGGCAAGTTGGAAGAAGACCACCCGGCTTGATTTATGATTTATGATTTATGATTTATGATTTCTGATTTCTGAACTCTGATTTCTGATTTCTGAACTCCTTGCTCTTGGCAGTTTAGAATGCGTAGTTTTTCTTTTTTGCCAGCCCCGCCTGCCCCGATGACTATCGGTGGCTTATTGTGGTGGAACCCACCGTTGTACGTCACCCTATACCACATCCTGCAAACATTTAAACTTCCAAGAATTTGCCGACACGACCCAAAGCACCAAGTCAGGCACATTTGCAAGGCACACAAAGCCAACACACGAAGCCAACCTTGCAAAAGAGCCTGCCTTGTGCCAACGCACAGCCCACACCCCCAGCGGACGGATTTTTTTTCGGCTTCAACAAAATACATCAGCAAATTGCAAGAATGAACACCAAAGCCAACCCACCACCCCAAGAACAACTGATAGACTGAATAGCAACAAGCCGACAATTATTCAGTAAATTCAAACCAATTTTTAAGACATAACTAAATGAGTGAAGATTATAAAAAAGTATTAGAAGCCCAACTTTGGAACATTGCCAATACGCTACGTGGCAAAATGAATGCAGACGAATTTCGTGACTACATTTTGGGTTTCATTTTCTATAAATACCTAAGCGAGAAAATGAACATTTTCGCTGACGAAATATTAAAACAAGACAATGTTAAGTTTCGGGACATAACGCCAAAAACAGCAGACGGAAAAGAATTTATTGAAGCTATCAAAGAAGAAGCACTTGAAAAATTAGGCTACTTTTTAAGACCCGAAGAATTGTTTACAGAAGTTGCCATACGTGGAAAAGGCGAAAACGAAGATGATGTAGATAAGTTTGATGAAAGCAAAACCAATTTCATTTTAGAAGACTTACAAAAAATCCTTATCAATATCCAGTTGAGTACAATGGGTACCGACAGCGAAGAAGATTATGAAAATCTCTTTGAGGATATGGATTTGAACAGTTCTAAACTAGGCAAAACACCCGAAGCAAGAAATGCAATTATTGCAAAGGTGCTGACGCACCTTGACAAAATTGATTTCAAATTATCTGACATTAATCAAGTTGATGTTTTAGGTGATGCTTACGAATACCTTATTGGAGAATTTGCCAGTGGAGCAGGAAAAAAAGCAGGAGAATTTTACACACCGCAACAGGTTTCTACCATCTTGGCAAAATTGGTAACGACAGGAAAGACAAAACTGAAATCAGTTTATGACCCAACTTGTGGCTCAGGTTCTTTGTTGCTTCGTGTGGCAAGAGAAGTAGAAGATGTAAGTAATTTTTACGGACAAGAAATGAACCGTACTACTTACAACCTTGCCCGAATGAATATGATTTTGCACGGTGTTCATTACCGTCAATTTGATATTAAACAAGACGACACACTCGAACATCCACAGCATATTGACAAGCAATTTGAAGCTATTGTAGCAAATCCACCATTTTCGGCTCAATGGAGTGCCAACCCTTTGTTTACAAGTGACGACCGTTTTAGCCAATACGGACGACTTGCACCAAGTAGCAAAGCCGACTATGCTTTTGTGCAACATATGATTTACCATTTGGCAGACAATGGAACAATGGCAATTGTATTACCTCACGGTGCATTGTTTCGTGGCGGTGCGGAGCAACACATACGCAGGTATTTAATAGAAAACAAGAACTATTTAGATGCTGTTATTGGCTTACCAGCCAATATTTTTTATGGCACAGGTATTCCAACTTGTATTTTGGTTTTCAAAAAGTGTAGAGAAAACCCCGAAGACATTTTATTTATTGATGCCAGCGAACACTTTGAAAAATTAAAAACTCAAAATATATTAAGACAAAAACACATTGACTTAATTATTGATGCTTACCGCAACAGAACAGAAACACCAAAATACAGTAAGAAAGCAACTTTAGAAGAAATTGCTAAAAACGATTACAACCTAAACATACCAAGATATGTAGATACGTTTGAAGCAGAAGAAAACATAGACATTGAAGCTATTGCCAAAGAAATAAAGGCAATGGATGAAAGTATCGAAGCAACAGACAAAACAATTTCCAAGTATTGTGCTGAATTGAAAATCTCAACGCCTTTTTAAAAATGGAAAAGCAAATGATTACACCACAATTGCGTTTTCCTGAATTTGTTGATTTATGGGACAATGACACACTTGACAATCTTACTGAAAGAATTGGTGACGGACTTCACGGAACACCAGAATATGTAAGCAAATCAGATATTTATTTTATAAATGGAAATAACCTAATTGATGGTCGAATTCAAATAAATGAAACTACAAAAAAGGTAAGCATTGAGACATTTGAGCAAAATGATAAAAATTTAAACGAAAACTCTTTATTAATCTCAATAAATGGTACAATTGGCAGTATAGCAAGATATAATAGTGAAAAGGTAATGCTAGGCAAAAGTGTCGGGTATTTTAATTTTAAAGAAAATCCTGATTTCTTTTACTACTTATTGAACACAAGTAATATTCAGAATTACTTTATTTCCGAGCTAACAGGCTCAACAATTAAAAATTTGTCATTAAAAACATTAAGAGAAACAAAAGTCAATTTCCCCAAAAGTCCTGAGCAAGCAAAAATTTCATACTTCCTTAAAACCGTTGATGAAAAAATTGTAGCCCTTAAAAAGAAGCAAAGCCTTTTAGAACAATACAAAAAAGGTGTAATGCAAAAACTCTTTTGTAAAGAGTTGAGATTTGAAGACGAAAACGGAAATGAGTTTCCTGAATGGTCACCAAAAAAAATTGGTGATAGCCTAGACTACGAACAGCCAACAAATTATTTAGTTTCAAGTACAGAATACTCGGATAAACATAGTACGCCAGTTGTTACCGCAGGTAAAACTTTCATTTTAGGTTATACCGATGAGACTACAGGTATTTTTTCAAATGATTTGCCTGTTATCATTTTTGACGATTTCACAACAGCAACTCAATTTGTTGATTTTCCTTTTAAGGCAAAATCTTCAGCAATGAAAATATTAAAGGCAAAAGAAAATACAGACATAAAGTTTATGTATGAAGCACTGCAAATGGTAAACTATGAAACAGGTGCTCACGGAAGACATTGGATTTCGGTATTTGCTGAAATGGAAATACTTACTCCTGATTATAAAGAACAAATGAAGATTTCCAGTTTTTTAAGTGCAATTGATAAGAAGATTAATAGCGTAAACACTCTATTACATCAAACAGAAAATTGGAAAAAAGGACTATTACAAAAAATGTTTGTGTGATGATATCCACGTAGAGACGTTGCAATGCAACGTCTCTACCCAACGAACCCAACGAACCCAATAAAAAAACAAAATGGATAAATTCAAAAACAAATTCCGCATACCGTCTGCCCGATTGCAAAATTGGGATTATGGTAGTAATGGTGTGTATTTTATTACCATTTGCACCCAGAACAGGGAACATTTTTTTGGTGAAATCGTGGATGGCGAAATGCAATTAAACGAAATAGGACAATTGGCAGAAAAATATTGGTTAGAAATACCACAACATTTTTTATTTATTGAATTAGGTAATTTTGTGGTAATGCCCAATCATACACACGGTATATTGATTATTGACAAAATGGATGTTGTTTTACCCGTAGAGACGTTGCAATGCAACGTCTCTACCAACCATAACGCAAACGATTACGCCACCAACTATAAAAACGAACAAATGGCAAATATTTCGCCAAAATCGGGTACAATATCAACCATTATTCGTTCGTACAAATCGGTTGTTTCAAAAAATGCCAGATTAATTCACGCAGTTTTCGGATGGCAATCCCGTTTTCACGATCATATTATTCGTAATGAACAATCGTACCAAACCATTTCGAATTACATCATCAATAACCCTGAAAAATGGGCAGAAGATAAATTTTATTCAAACAATGTCTAGACAATCCGAACAAATATTAGAAGAACAACTCATTGCCCAGTTACAAAAATTGGGTTACAGCTATATTGTAATAAATAGCGAAAAAGATTTATTGCTTAATCTCAAAGGTCAATTAGAAAAACACAATCAATCTGTCCTATCCAAAACAGGCAACGCACAGTTTACGAAAACAGAGTTTGAAAGGGTTTTAAATTTATTGAGCAAAAGGCTCTGTTTTTGAGAAATCAAAAATGCTTCGCCAAAAGCAACACATTATACGGGATAATGGCGACAACCTTTATTTTGAATTTTTGAATATTGAGCATTGGTGTCAAAATCAATATCAAGTAACCAACCAAGTAAGCCAAGAAGGTAAATATAAAAATCGCTATGATGTAACCATACTCATAAACGGTTTGCCATTGGTGCAAATAGAATTGAAACGCAGAGGTTTAGAACTCAAAGAAGCATTCAATCAAATCAATCGCTATCAACGCCATTCGTTTGGAGCAAATTCAGCTTTGTTTCAGTATGTACAAATATTTATTATCAGCAACGGTGTAAATACAAAGTATTACGCCAACAACAGAAACCAAAGTTTCAAACAAACTTTCTATTGGACGGATGTAGAAAACAAAAGACTTTCCAATATTCTGAATGGCTTTACCGATACTTTTTTAGAGCCTTGCCATTTGAGTAAAATGATATGCAAATACATTGTGCTGAACGAAGCCTATAAAATTCCAATGGTGCTTCGTCCATATCAATTTTATGCAGTTGAAGCATTAATAGAAAGAGTAAAAAACAGCACCAAGAACGGTTATATATGGCATACGACAGGCAGCGGCAAAACCCTAACCAGTTTCAAAGCCAGTCAGATTTTAATGGCATTGCCACAAGTTCACAAAGTTGTTTTTGTGGTGGATAGAAAAGATTTGGATTACCAAACCACCAAAGAATTTAACAGCTTTCAAGAAGGTTGTATTGATGGTACAGACAATACGCAAAATTTAGTAAAGCAATTTACAGGAACATACGTTGACAAAAAAGGAGAAGCCAAAAACTCAAAACTTATTGTTACCACTATTCAAAAGCTAAACACAGCAATTAGCAAATTGAAGTATGAGGCAAAAATGGCTGATTTGAAAGACAAGCGTATCATTTTCATTTTTGACGAGTGCCACCGAAGCCAATTTGGAGATACACACAAACGAATAAAAGAGTTTTTCAATAATGCTCAGTTATTTGGCTTTACAGGCACACCAATATTCAAAGACAATGCCGCCAAAAACGAACACGGTAAACGAACCACCAAAGATTTGTTTGAAGACTGTTTGCACAAATATGTAATTACAGATGCAATCAAAGACGAAAATGTTTTAAAGTTTGCTGTGGAATATGTTGGCAGATACAAGCACAAAGACGGACGAGAAACCAACATTGATATTGAAGTAGAAGACATTGACACCAAAGAGTTGATGGAAGATGAAACTCGTTTAGAAAAAATAACGGATTACTTAATTGCACACCACAACCGTAAGACACACAGCCGAGAATTTACGGCTATGTTTTGTATCAATAATGTTCCTACGCTTATCAAGTACGTTGATTTATTCAAAAGGAAAAAAGCAGAGGGATTACATAATTTGAACATTGCAACCATTTTCAGCTATGGTGCAAATGAAGATGATGCAGATGCAAACGGATTTATAAACTTTGAAACAGATTTTGACAATGTTGATTTGAATGTAGTGGCAGAACCTGCACCAGAATATGGAATTAATGTTCACAGTAGAGATAAGTTAGAAGAGTTCATTCAAGATTACAATAAACTTTTTGGCGACAACTTCACCACTAAAGACAGCCAAAGTTTTTACAACTATTACAACGATATTTCAAAGAAAGTAAAGGAACGTAAAATTGATATTTTGGTAGTAGTAAATATGTTTCTCACAGGTTTTGACAGCCCTACACTGAACACAATGTATGTTGACAAGAACCTAAGGTATCACGGACTTATACAAGCATACAGCCGAACTAATAGAATATTAAACGAGCAGAAAAGTCAAGGAAATATTGTTGCGTTCCGCAACCTGAAAAACCGAACAGACGAAGCAATTACTTTATTTAGCAACAAAGAAGCTATTGAAGTAATCATAATGAAACCTTATGAAGACTACACAGCCAAGTTTGATGAAGCGTTTGAGCATTTAATTTCATTAACGCCAACCACGGACAAAGTTGATGATTTAGAAACCGAAGATGACGAATTAGAATTTATAAAAGCGTTCAGAGATTTGATGAGAATAAAAAATATTCTCACAGCGTTTTCAGACTTCAAATGGGCTGACTTGAAAATGACAGAGCAACAATTTGAAGATTTTAAAAGCAAGTATCTTGACCTTTACGACAAAGTAAAAAGCAACCACCAAAAAGAGAAAGTTTCCATTTTGGAAGATGTGGATTTTGAATTGGAGTTAATCCACCGAGACGAAATTAATGTTGCTTATATCATTCAGCTTTTAATAAAACTTAAAGCACAAGCACAAAAAGACACGACCAAAGCCGAGCAGGAAATTTTCAACTTGTTAAGCACCGAAACGACTTTGCGTAGCAAAAGAGAATTGATAGAGAAATTTATACAAGAGAATTTACCAGTTATTTTAGACACAGACGAAGTTGCACCAGCGTTTGACAAATATTGGAACGAAGAACAACAAAAAGCATTTTCTAAATTGGTGACAGAAGAAAGCCTTTCACCAGACAAGACAGAAAAATTAATTGAAGACTACTTATTTGCGGAAAGACAACCATTGAGGGACGAAGTATTAGAACTCATAGACGGTGAAAAACCAAGTTTACTTCAACGCAAAAAATTAGGCGACAGAATATTGAAACGTATTATGGACTTTGTAGAAACATTTATAAACGGAATGACAGGATAACTCAAGATAGCCCACACACCAAGTCAGGCACATTTGCAAGGCACACAAAACAGACACACAAAAGCCAACCTTGCAAAAGAGCCTGCCTTGTGCCAACGCACAGGCGCCACTCTGCGGGTGGACACAGACCCACATTGTAGCAGACAGAGAAAAAGGGCGAACGTAAAACAGGGGGTTTGCCAAAATACGGGCGGACGGAAGTTATCTTCGGCTTTTTGTAATTCTATTGTGCTTCATATCCAGCTTGACGTAATTCTATTTAGCTTTTTGTTGTTATCTTCATCATCATCTTTCAATCATCATCAGTACCGGGCTAACGGAATACTAATTCCCGTACTTCGGCAAGCCCTGTCCGAAAGCCGTACCCTGATGGAGTGGCATTGGCAAACGTTGTAAATCCCGTAACATTGAGGGACTCCGTTTAACAACATACCCTTGTTCCGTTTTCCTTCTCAAATGCAATGGCATCCATTTCCCTTCTCCATTTGGAGAAGGTGGCCAATGGCGGATGAGACTGCTTCTATCTGGCTCTTAGACTCCGAATAATAAGCGGTTTCAGTTCTCAGGGTTAAGAATAATGAATTTTCTTTTTTTAGAGCAAAGCGTTCTCAACCATATCCACAAAAAAAGTCCTGCTTTTGCAAGACTTTTTTGTGGATTGTAAGCCTTTACTATTTGTTAGTGTCACCCGGCTTGGCGGGGGCAGAATCTGCTTTAATTATTGGTTGATTTTCCAATGTAGGGGTAGCAGCCCCATACTGCCGCTCCATTTGTGCCACAGTTTGCAGCAACTGGAAAGCCTGAATAATTTCCTGCGTCATACCAGGCTGGCGTTTTTGCATGGCACCATACAGAAATTGATCTGCATTGTTTTTTTCCTGTTGGGTTTTTGGATTGTAACTCATTTGAAAATACTGGCCCAGTATCGCATCTAATTCCTGACGGGTCATGTCGCCTAATGCAGCATAGTAATCCATTTGCTCACTCAGGTCTTTCTTTACCGATTTAGAAATTTTAGTTACCAGCTCTTTATAATCGTTACGGTAAGCTGCTTCCAAGGTCATTAGCGATGTACGGTTTTGCATCTGATAGCGGCTCACCATTCCGTAAGGCATGTTCTCTTCTAGCATCAGCTTATCCATTTTCTCCAGCACTTTTCTACCATCTTCCTTGCGGTTTGTTTGCCCCATATAATTGGCAAGGTCTGCGTAAGCCTGACGAATATTATTAAGGTGACGACGGTTTTCTTCATCAAAATAAACACCTGCTTTGTTAGCATTACCACTACTAAATTTATTAATCACCTTATCCATCATATAATCCGGATTTACCTCGGCATTGGCTATTGGCACCAGGCGATAAGTCATACCATCCCTACGCAAGTATGCGTCCAAGCCTATTTGAGATTCGGGATTGGTAAAATAGATGGGGCGTTTCCATTTATTGGCAGCTATTACACCTAAAACAGCCAAATCGTTCTTCATTAAAGTGCTGCGGTTAATCTCGAAATTTACTGTTGATAATACTGCTGTATCATTTACCCCAACTACACTATCGGCCCTTACCTGATTAAGATCTACGGGTAAATAAAAACGGCGGGTTGGTAAGGTATTAATCATCTCCTCACCTTCTGCCATTTTTTTATTGGGGTCGTCGCTTGCTACCCAGTTACGGAGTGTGCTATCGAGGCTGCGATATATGCTTTGGTCGCCATTTGCCTCAAAGCGTATATAGTCTCTCTTGCGGCCTTCGAATTGCTCCGGCGTAAACACTACATCCATTGCATCGCTGCTATTTACCTTGTAGCGAAGTTGATTTACATACCAATCTATGCCTAATAAGCTGTAATTAATTACACGAATATCTCTTCTGATGCCTTCCACCTCTTGTGCGTACCAAAGTGGGTAGGTATCGTTATCACCGTACGAAAAGAGAATGGCATTAGGTGCACAGCTTTCGAGGTAGTTACGGGCAAGGTCACGGGCCAGTACTTTCTTGCTACGGTCGTGGTCGTCCCATTCCTGCGAGGCCATTAACACCGGCACTGCCAGCAAACAAATCAATGTGGCTACACCACCGGCTATTCCTGGGTTTGCTTTTTTACCTATCCAATCTTTTATCTGCAAAACCCCAAGCCCTATCCAAACTGCAAATGCATAAAAACTTCCTACATAAGCATAATCACGTTCACGGGGCTGATTACCGGCCTGATTAAGATATAACACAATAGCAAAACCAGTAAAGAAAAATAAAAGAAAACTTACCAGGAAATCATTTTTATGTTTACGATAATGGTAAAACAAGCCTATCATTCCGAGAATAAAAGGCAACATGAATAGTTTATTATTAGCCTTATTATTCTTTACGCTATCGGGCATTTTACTTTGGTCGCCCAGCATTAAATTATCTATAAAGGAGATGCCGGTAATCCAGTTACCGTCTCTTATATTACCAGGTGTGCTCCACTGTACATCGTTTTGCTTACCACTAAAATTCCACATAAAGTAGCGTAGGTACATGTAGTAGTTCTGGTAACGGATAAACCAGTCAAGATTATTAAGCCCAGTTGGATTACGTTCGTAAGGATAGTGCTTCTGATTTTCCTCATCCTGCCAAAATTCTCTATTCTGTTCAGGCACTTTTTCAATACCAAAAAAGCTGGCATAATAATCAGCATGGCCTTGGTCGTTACTTGCATCCCACACCCGTGGAAAAAGCATCATTTGCGATGCGTCATATTCATAATGTCCATCTTTCCCATTTTCAAAATAAGTATCTTTACCCTTTTGGTAGCGGGTATTGGTTTCTTTATAACCATTTGGCCGGGCTGTAAATTTCTGACCATACAATAATGGAAAATCACCATATTGCTCACGACCCAGATAACCAACCAAACTCATTGGGTTATCTACATTATACATATCAATAGCAGTATTGGCATTACTGCGAATCATAGTGGTTAGGTAAGATGAATAGCCAATAAGCATAAAGGCAATGCACCACAAAGCCAGTTTCAGCGTTTTAAGGCCATTCACCTTCATCATATAACCGGCAAGGCCACCGCCGCCAACGGCCAGCAGTAAACCCACGAACTTAATACCGCCGGTTCCTTTGGCTATAAACGGTATAGCCAGTAGTAACATCAACGCTACAAACCAACCTATAAAAAGATTGCGGTTAAATTTTTCTGCTTTAAACCTGAGGCCAAGTGCTATTAACACGGCCATCAGAATAAAATAAATAGCAAAGCCACTAAAGAAAGGCAGGTGCAGGGAGTTTACGGCAAAAATATCGGTGTAGCCGGCTCCATCTATAGTATATTGTATCAGCACTTTTTGTACAAAACCTGTAATAAAACAACCAATAATAAAAGCCCAGAAAGTGCCCCAACCTGTAGTTTTAAAACGCTTAAAATAATATACCATTACTATGGCAGGGATACACAAAAGGTTGAGTAAATGGACTCCGATACTGAGACCCATCATAAAAAAGATAAAAACCAGCCAACGGTCGGGGTGAAAGCCGGTTTTACCAATGCTTTTTAATTCATCGTCTTTATCGGCAGCATGTTCCCATTTAAGGATGGCCCAAAATACAAGGGCTGTAAAGAAAGAACTCAACGCATATACCTCACCTTCTACCGCACTGTACCAGAAAGAATCGCTGAAAGTATAGGCCAATGCACCCACTGCACCTGCACCCATTACTGTCCAAATGTCGCCCATGGCTAATTCTGTTTTGCCTTTGGCTACTATTTTACGGGCAAAATGGGTAATGGTCCAAAACAAAAAGAGGATGGTAAAGCCGCTAGCTATGGCACTCATAATATTTACTGCCTTTGCGGCCGTAAGTGGATTATCGCCAAACAAAACGATGAAAACACGACCAATTAACACAAAAAGCGGTGCCCCCGGCGGGTGTGGAACCTGAAGCTTATAGCAGCTACTTACAAATTCGCCACAATCCCAAAGCGAACCACCTGCTTCGGCTGTCATAATGTAAACGGTACAGGCAATCAAGCAAACGATCCAACCTGTAATGTTGTTAATCTTTTTAAAATTCATAACGAAGAGGTACGGTTAAAATAAACAGTAGTTTTTTAAAGATTGGCGAATATAGTTGATTGGTTGAATTGTTGAATAGTGAAGTAACATTCGTTACAAGCCATGAGGTGAATGATCAATATCCGGGATGATTTTTAAGATATAGTTCACAAATACGAAAACGTTCGGAGATAAGTTATTTGGTCAATTTTCAATCGTCAGTAAGTCAATGGTTTTATGGCTATTAATTATACAGATATTTACTTCGTTTTTAAAAAGATTTATTTCTAAAAAGCTTTTTGTTTTCACCTAACTATTATGCTATTATTTTTTCAAAAAGTCATTGATGTACTTAATATCACCAACATTCCATACATGCTTTCTGGTAGTGTAGCCATGGGTACTTATATAATTCCCAGGGCTACAAGAGATTTTGATTTTATTGTTCATTTACAAACAAAGGATATAGATAGCTTTGTAAAGCATTTTAAAGATGGATATTATTGTGATGCAGATGCTATTCGGGATGCAATAAAAAACCGGAGCATGTTTAATATAATCGACCACAACTCAGGTTACAAGGCAGATTTTGTGATTTTAAAAAATGAAGACTACAGACAAACAGAGTTTAACCGAAGGGTACAAATGGAATATTTTGGCAAATCTGTTTTTTTGGTTTCAGCCGAAGACCTTTTGCTTTCCAAGCTATTATGGATTCAAACATATCAGTCGGCATTACAGATGGAAGACATAAAAAACCTAAGCAAACTAGAAACCCTCGATTGGAATTATATCCATGAATGGATAAAAAAACTACGGATTCACACATTTAATTTATTACCCGAATGACAGATACACCCGAACATATAAAAGCATTGCAACTAAAAATATGGCTTAACAAAACCCCTGAACAGCGGCTACACCAGATGCTGGTGGATAACGAAGCGTTGTTTCATTTTTGGAATAATGTAAAACCAGTGGCGAAAAAAGAGGACGCCGCTGCCGACAAACCCTCAGATAAACCTACAAGGAATATTCCAAGTCCATAACATTTATGAAAGTTTGAAAAGACCTTATAAGTTTTTGTTGGGAGGCTACTCGCAATCGCAAGGCCACTCCTCCCCTATATCTATTACCGTAACCACGGTTACTTCTGTATTGCATGGGGCAAAAATGATGCGAACTTTTTGCTTGTCGTGTGTTAAGCCCTCTACTGCATATTTCTTTTTACAATCGGCTCCATCCAGTTCGCTTTTGTTATAGTTCACTTTTCCTTCCCGTAAAATTTCTTTCACTTCACTTTCGTCTATATGGCGGCAATCCATACGGCACCGTGCATGTTTGCTGTAATTAATATTGCTGGGATTCCGGTTCAGGCCACGGCCATCGTAGTTATCGTTTTTATTGGTATTAGTTGTGGTAGTCTTAGGTTCGGCTTTATTAGAATTGCAAGTTCTAACTACCAAAAGTGTTATGCCTAAAATAACAACAATAACCACGGGTGCCCATGGGTTTTTCTTTTTTGGGGTTGATGATGATCTAGGCGTTGCCATATAATCTATGGTTTATCGTTATTAAATAAATGTGAGGGCAATATACGGTATCCGTATTTTTTAGTATATCGATATAATTCATTCCAAACATTTT
>JAYUOV010000118.1:0-15597 GCA_043760535.1 Chitinophagaceae bacterium | reverse complement strand
ATCAAAGATCACCCAATCAATAAAATCAAAGAACTGCTACCGCAAAATTACTACGCAAGTAAATCATAGAAAATAAGGGGTTGGTAAAACGGATACGAAGTTACTGATACTCTTTACCTAACCTAAGGCATCAGCCGTGGGTTAGGTAATATGATGAACTTATTTTAAAACTTTCCTTAAGTCTTTAGCGATACAAAAGTTTTCTCGGCCTTTCTTGAGGGAACATAGGCCGCCAAAAAACCAATGATGAGTATTATAGCAGCAATTAAACCGAAGTCGAACAGCCGCATTTCAACTGGGTAATAATCTATGATGAAACTATTGCCACCCAGTTTTACCCAATGAAAATGGGCTTGGCCAATACATATAATAATAGCAAGAATAATACCGGCAGCTCCGCCCAATACAGCCAGCAGCAAGCCTTCTTTTAAAAACACGGCTTGTATCCAGCCACGGCTTGCGCCAATAGCTTGCAGTACTGCAATATCTTTTTGTTTTTCCAGCACCAGCATGCTCAGGCTGCCCACAATATTAAAAGCAGCGATTAATAAAATAAGAAAAGCAACCCCATAAATAATCACCTTCTCTATTTGCATGGCTGCATACAAATTTTGGTTTAGTTGAAAACGATTTTGCACTTTGTATTGGTCACCAAACAGTTGCTGTACCTGCTGCTGTATCTTATCTGTTTGCTGCTCATCTTTTACAAAAATTTCGATGGCACTGTATTGATTACTGTCCATCTGCAGCAGGCTTCGCATAAAGGCAAGGTTCGTAAATGCGTAGCCATTGTCAAATTCTTGCTGTACCACAAAAGCCCCTGTGGTAGTGGCATTTCGGCTTCTTAAAGCCTCCATCGGATCGGTAAAAGAGGTGGCTTTTCTGTTAGGCACATATATGGTTATAGGGTATGGGCTGGCACCAGCAGCTACGCCTAGGGCATTTTCTACACCTGCCCCCAGCACTATTGCAGGCTGCTCTTCTGTACCTACTTCAAACTGGCCACGAATAATATGTTTGGGCAGGCCCGAAGCGTTTTCGTAAGTGCGTTCTACGCCTTTAAGCGATACACTACTCCGGTAATCATCGTTAATAAGGATGGCCTTTTCTTCCACCACGGGTTGTATAAAAGCGATACCATTTAACTGTTGTATTTGCCTGGCTTTGGCTGCGGTAAAAATGATGGTTTTGCCGGCTACCGGCAGCACTTTTATATTACTGTAAAAATCGTTGTACAGGCTTTTTACCAAACCCTCAAAACCATTAAATACGCTCAGTACTACTATTAAAGCCGCTGTAACTACAGCAATAGCCACTACACTAATCCACGCAATTACATTGATGGCGTTAGTGCTTTTTTTTGCTTTAAAATATCGCCAGGCAAATAGTGAAGTCATTTTTTAATTGGCAGTTTTGCAGTTGGCAATTTGCAAATCAAGGAATTAGGATTTCCAGAAGTAATTACGAGTCTGTAAAAAAAGAAGCAATTTTATTAAAGCACAGATTTTATTTTTTTAAAAGACAGGATAGCAGCAAGCGTATTTTAAAAAAATGTTTTTACAAAATGGCTTGCCAACTGCCAATTGCAAAACTGCCAACTATGCCTTTTTTATTTTCTCCTCTTCCATTTTAATCTTATCAAACAACGCTTCCATTTTAAAAACATACTCCAGAGTATCGTCTATAAAAAATTCCAGTTGCGGCATGGAGCGGAGTTGGTGCCTTACACGGGTGGTTAATTCTTTTTTAATTTCCCATGCTTTCTCTTGTATCTTTTTTAGCATGGCCTCATTATTGGTTACTTTAAAAAGGCTTAGGTACACCCTTGCCTGAAAAAGGTCGGGGGTAATGGTAACTTTAGAAATGGAAATCATGCCGCCATCCATAATGTTGAGTCCCATCCGTTGAAATATATCGCTCAGTTCTTGGTTAAGCAATCCTGCCACCTGTTTTTGTCTTTTGCTTTCCTGTTGCATGGTTTCAGATTTATATTGGGGTTAAAATTAGTTACTTTGCCCCCGCTGTAAAGTAAAAGGTTTTGAAAGGCGGGTTTGAGGGTTTAAAATTCAAATTTCATCTTCAGGCTTTTGACCACAATATGTACGATTATGATTGAATTTTTTAAGCGGATGAAGTGTATTTACACAGTGTATAATTTCTTCCACAGAAAGCAACTAAGGTATAATGAAGTCTTATTTAAAAAAATAGGACTAAAAAAAAATTACTACTCTTCTATCAGTAGTAAAGATTTTATTGATTTGCAGAACCAACCATTGGGCAGTTTTATAGCTAATAAAAAGCAATTAGCTACTTGCAAAATAATGGCAACCCTTAGCAACAATAGTAAGGAAAGCCTGTATGCTTTTGATGAAAATGGATTTGCGGTCATCAACAATTATTTACCATCTGGGCAGGTAAATGATATAAATGCAGAAATAGCCTTGCTGCTGGAACAGAAAAAAGTAAAATTTACCAATCGTAACAAAATCATGTTTGCCATCCACGCATCTCCTTTATTAAAATGCATTGGTAATGATGATCAATTACGAGAACTGTTGGGCACATTGTTGGGCGGCAATGCCATCCTTTTTCAGAGCATTAATTTTATAACCGGTAGCGAACAGCACACACACAGCGACAGCATACACATGACCACTTACCCATTGGGCGGTTTGTTGGGTGTTTGGATAGCCTTGGAAGATATTACGGAAGATAATGGCCCGCTGCATTACTATCCACAAAGCCATAAGCTGCCTTATTACCTCAATGCAGATTATAATAATGAGGGCAATACATGGCTTTTAGGCAGTAAATCGTACACCGATTATGAAGCCATGATGCAAGAAAAAATACAACAACAGCAACTAAAAAAGGTAAATTTTTTGGCAAAAAAGGGCGACTTGCTTATATGGCATGCCAATCTTTTTCATGGTGGCGAACCACACCTGAATAAAACCAAAACAAGGCGTAGCATGGTGCTACATTATTTTAAAGAAGGCACCATTTGTTACCACGAAATAACACAAAGACCGGCATTGATTTACGATGTATAATATGAGGAGACGCCAAGCCCGATTTTAGTACTTATAAATTAAAATGTTTCAGAAAAGGCAGGGTTTTCGCAGGTTCAATAGTAGCAATCAGATGAACGGAGTCCCGTAATGCTACGGGATTTACAACGTTCGCCAATGTTGCCACATCATGGCTCAACAGCCTGGCTCAGAATAAAAAAAAACCTAACTATTTGCTGGCAGAACAGCAACTGGTAAATAAAGAATGAAAAATTTATCAAGAATATTCAGGTATCTCTTCGCCTACAAAAAGCACCTGAGCTTTTACCTACTTTTTGTAATCTTGTCTATTGTTTTTGGGCTGGTTTCGCTGGGCATGCTGGGGCCTTTTCTTTCACTTATTTTTTTAAAGGAGCCGCCGGTTACGGTAAAGCCAATACTATCATTTTCGTCGGAAAGCTTAATGAATACGATTAAATTTTACCTCAGCAAAATGATTAGTGAACATGATACCATTTACGCATTAGGAGCTATTTGCCTTATTATTATTGCCACCATACTTTTAAAAAACCTGTTTATTTATTTATCGTTCCGCATGTTATCGCCCATTCGGAATGGGGTAATGACTACCATTAGAAGAGATCTTTACTATAAAGTACTCCACTTGCCTATTGGGTATTTTAGTGAGCAAAAAAAAGGCGACCTAATGAGCCGTATGAGTAACGATACCAACGAGATAGAATGGAGTGTACTGGCCACTTTAGAAGGATTAGTAAAAGATCCGCTTAATATTATTTTCATTCTTTTTTTACTTGTTTTTACTAGCCCTACCCTCTCTTTATTCCTACTTGTTTTTTTACCAATAATGGCTTTTATTATAGGCCGCATTAGCCGCACTCTTAAAAAACAAAGCACCAAAGCCCAGGAAAAAAATGGTGAAAGCCTTAGCATACTTGAAGAAACATTAGGAGGCATTCGGATTATTAAAGCTTTTACTGCTGAAAAATTTATGGGTTTAAAGTTCGACCAGAATAATGTTGATCTCAACAATATCCGCAACCAGATGAATTTTAGAAGAGACCTTGCAAGCCCTTTGAGTGAATTTTTGGGAGTGCTAGTATTGTGTGGTGTATTATGGTTTGGTGGCAGGCTGGTGCTAGGCAATAATGCCGATGGATTGGATGCGAATGGCTTTATTTTTTACATTGTATTATTTACCCAAATTATTAGCCCGGTTAAGGGGCTTAGCAGCGCCTATTA
Source organism: Chitinophagaceae bacterium (assembly GCA_043760535.1). Lineage (GTDB taxonomy): Bacteria > Bacteroidota > Bacteroidia > Chitinophagales > Chitinophagaceae > JAZKFT01. Next base: position 11,326 of record JAYUOV010000118.1, on the reverse strand, counting down.
CAATATGCAAAGGGGCAGTGCCGCCATTGACCGTATTGAAACTATTTTAAATACCGAAACAGTAGAAGACACTGAGGGCAGCGAAGCCATCCAAAAGTTTGAGGGCAGTATTGAGTTTAAAAATGTTTCGTTCGGCTACATAGATACACCCATTTTAAAGAATGTGAGCCTAATAATACCCAAGGGCAAAACGCTGGCATTGGTAGGCAGTAGTGGTGCCGGAAAAAGTACCCTTGCCGATTTGATACCACGGTTTCATGATGTGGTTAGCGGCGAGATTTTAATAGATGGTAAAAATATAAAAAGCTACAGCCTGCATAGCCTTAGAAGCCTTATGGGCATTGTAACACAGGAGCCCATTTTGTTTAACGATACCATCCGAAACAATATTACGTTTGGTCGCAGCAAAGCCAGCCAGGAAAACATTTTAAATGCAGCCAAAGTAGCCAATGCCTTTAATTACATTATGGCCAAAGAAAATGGTTTTGATACCAATATTGGCGACCGTGGTGCCAAACTTAGCGGTGGCGAAAGGCAGCGACTTACAATTGCTAGGGCCGTATATAAAAATCCACCCATACTTATTTTAGATGAGGCCACATCGGCATTAGATACTGAAAGCGAAAAGCTGGTGCAGGATGCTATCAACCACCTAATGCAGGATCGTACTTCTATCGTAATAGCCCATCGCCTAAGCACCATTCGCAGTGCCGATGAAATAGTGGTTTTACAAAAAGGCGAGATAGCCGAACGAGGTACACACGACGAATTATTGGCACAAAACGGTTACTATAAAAGATTGGTAGATATGCAGGAAGTGAAGTGATGCTATTGGCGAATACTCATCCTCATTTAATATGCCTAGGCATTAATTCTTAAAGGAGGGACACCGACTTTGGCGGGTGCCGCTAAAGTCGTTATAACTGCCATATTTTATAGCCGAAAACTCCGCGCCGCCCCTTGCGCTATTATAATTTTTTAGATTAGAAACTGTGGCATCGTAGGTAAAAGTAAAACGGATATTTTTTAATTCGAGCCCAACCATGGCCACAGCAGCATCGCCAGCCCTTAGGTATGCACCGCCTATAAGTTGGGTTTCGCCATCACCGCTCAGGTTGTATTGTGCCATCATGCCACCCACCAATTCACTAGAGCCTGCTTGATTACTGTAATATACGTTAGGGTTAATAATCCACTGATTGTTAAGTTTAATAGAAGCATTTAGAAATGCAGTACCCCGCATGGGTACTTTAGTATCGTTACTGGCGGCCGAGAAAAAAGACTCTCTAGGTGTATTGAGATGCATCAGGCTTACGCCTGCATTTATGTATAAGTTGTCCGATGGAAAATAAGCATAGTTGATACCGGTTTGTACATCAAGGTAGCCAATTTGAGTATAGGCAAAACTTTCACCGCTCGGGAATCCACTATCAAAAAACTTACCTGTCCATTGGTTTTCGAAACGAAATTTGGTTAAGTCCACACTTTTTGAAGCATAACCTACATTAAAACCAACACTAAGTAAACTTTTATAACCAAGATCCTGATGATAGGCCACACTAGCATAAGCCTTGGTACTGGTAAGATTTCCAGAGCCAGCTACATCACGTAACAAAACGCCACCTAGGCCAAGCCATCCATTTTCAAATCGGTTTTTAAAAACCTGCCAATCGCCCCAAATACTAATGGTTTTGTATGGTATAGGTATAGCAGCCCATTGGCTACGATAGCTTGCACCCATTCTATAATCATTATCGGGATTAAAACCAGTATTGGCTGGATTTGTTAGCAAAGGATTGTTCATAAACTGGCTAAAGTGCAAATCCTGACTGTAGGTAAGGTTCAAAGTAAAAGCACCAAGTGCCAAGCCACAAGCCACTAGTTTTTGCCTCAACCCTTTTTTATTGATAATGATAATGCTTTCCATAATGTTTTTTTTAACCTTAAATCTTAAACCTTGAATCTTGAACCTTGAATCTTGAACCTTGAACCTTAAACCTTGAAACTTGAACCTTGAATCTTGAACCTTGAACCTTGAACCCTAAACGTTAAACCCTACCTCAATAAAGTTATATCCCCTTGCTTCTTTACTTTATTTCCGTCGAAAAATTCTGCATCCAAAGTGTAGGCGTACACATCCATTGGCTGATCTTTTCCTTTAAATGTGCCATTCCACCCAATCTTGCGGTCGTTACTTTCAAACATCAATTGACCCCAGCGGTTGTATATGCGGAACACCATTCGGGATATTCCAATGCCGATAACCAAAGCACGGTCGTTGGCACCATCTTTATTAGGAGTAAAAGCATTGGGTACATCTAAAATTGGTTTTACAATATTGTCTAAAACAAGACAAAAAGTATCCGGACAATTAAACTGGTTAATGGCCACTATGCAAGGCTGATATTGTTTGGTTTCGTTATACTGGTGCCGAACCGTTGTATCCTGCCTAAAAGTGTACAAGCTATCTCCATCGCCATAATACCACCGAAAACGAACACCTCCTATCGATCTGTTTGTAAATGTGGTAATGGTATTTTCTTCGGCAGGATTTGGGCTATAAGAAAAATTAGCCATGGGGATACTGCTTACTGTAATGGTAAAGCTGGTGCTATCTACCAAATTACAAGTGGTAAGATCCGTAGCCAAGAGTGTTACCCTGTAAACACCGGGTGTACTGTATAAATGGGTTGGGTTCATGCCAGTGCCTGTATTGCCGTCGCCAAAATTCCAAACAAAATCGGTACCGCCCAAAGAGGTGTTTGTAAATACAGCATTGTATGGTACGCACCCACTTGCTTGTGTGGTAAACGAAGCTTTTACATTAGGGGAAATACGTATAGTAATTCGAAAAGTATCGGGTGCATTGCAAAAGTTGGTATCTTCTAAAACCATTTTCACATTGTAAGTTCCTACCCCAGGATAAGCATGGTCTATTGGTGCAAGGCCCGTAATTACATCCGCTGTGCCATCGCCCCAAATCCACCTGAAAGAGCGGTTGGTAAAGGCTTTGCCAGTAAAAGGTATAGAGCTGTTAGTAAAGCGGTACGTGGTCGACTGGCATGGCGGCTGCTTAACACCCGAGGCATTTAGCAGCGCTATATCTTCCCGAATAAGCACATTTACATAAGAGGTATCTCTGGGAAAACATTTGGTACTATCAATGGCAATAAGCCTAACTCTATAGGTACCAATGTTAAGAAAGGTATGCGATAAATTAACTGTGGTAGAAGTAAAAGTGCCGGTGCCATCGCCAAAATCCCACTCGTATTTTTGAGCTAAAGCCACAGTATCTCTAAAATCTATAGTAAGTGGTACACAGCCCGCTGTATCGGCATCCACATTATTAATGGCCGATTTTACACCACCACTAATACCGGCAAGGTTAAATTCTATTTTTACCAAAGCCTCATTACAGCCGCCAGCAGAACCGTTAGTGGTAGACCACGAACCAGGAGTAGTAGGAAATGTGGCATTACCACCACAGTTAGCACATAATGCCTGATAGATAACACCATTATCATCAAAACGACTGGTTCCGCCATCTACGTGGTCTGTAGAACCTCCATTTTGCCCGTAAAAACTACCGTACAATTGTCGGGTAGCATTCTTTTCCAATACAAAAAAGTAAAAATCTTTCCCGTCGGTTGATGATTGAATGGCGTCTGGCGTAACACTCATTCCTACTGTTCCGCTATTAGGAAATTGAGGTAGCATTGAGTTAGTAAAAAGAGAACCTCCCCATCCTGAAATATAAACGTTTTCACACCTATCTACAAGAAATGCAATAGGCGAAATGTTAGGTGTACTAGCTGCGCTGCCAAAAATGGTGGAATACACATACCCTCCCAAATCTTTTTGTATTTTACCAATAAACTGCTTGCTACCGGGCTGGCTAAAAGCCGCATTTTGCACAGGGAAGTTACCTGTTGTAGTACCCATCACATAGGGAAAACCGAAGATGTCGAACTTTAAGCCATACACCTGATCGTTGCCAGGAGTACCTATATAACTGGTTTTTAATAACGCACCTCTGGCAGAAATTACAGTTACAAAACCATCGATAGTACCACTAAGGTTACTGCTTATGACACCTGTTTTATCACCCGGTAAATTAGTGCTGGATGTGGCACCGCCTACCCAAATATCACCAGTTTCGGGACTGGTGTTTATTACATAAGCAGCGTCATCTTCACTTCCTCCTAAAAAAGAACTGTAGGTTAAAGTGGTCAGGTTGGCATCGAATCGTAATAGTAACCCATCCTGCTTGCCCGACTTGGTGGGCTGAAAAGCTCCGGCTGTTACCGGAAAACCAGCCGATTGTGTACAAGAAGCCAGCAGTATATTTCCATTACCATCCAGTATTACTTCACTACGGCTATCATCGCCATAATTTTGCATTAATGAAGAAGGCTGCGGGTTGGGGTATTTGTTTTGAATGTTAACACCATCCTCGCCACCGCCACCCAATTTTACAGAACCTAAAAGTGCCGAACCGGCAGCATTTAATTTAAAAATGATGATATCCCAGTTGCTTCCTGTAGTTCCTATTCCAATAATAGGTCTGCGTATGGGAAAATTAACCGAAGTGGTACGTCCAGCTACTATCAGGTTTCCCTGAGCATCGGTAACCATGCTATGTGGTGCTTCGTTTCCGGTACCGCCTACGTAAGTGGCATATATACGTTGGCTCCCGTTAGCACTTAGTTTCATTATAGATATATCGTAACCACTTGCATTTTCGCCGGTATTGCTGCCGCCACCAAACGTGCCTTGAAATGGACCGTTACTTACCGGAAAACCACTGCCAAAAGAAATGCCTCCACCAAACATGGTTCCACCTGGGCCAAAAGTAGCAGCATACCCCCAATTATCTACACGGCTACCAGTAAAGCTTGCAAATACAAGGGTTGGGTCAATGATCAATGTTTTTGTATTATCGTAATTGCCCAATTGGTACCGAACGGTGCTTCCATTTATTTTGAATTTGCAATCTACCTGAGAACGGATGCCATTTACCAACTGATAACTGTAAGGAAACTGTTCTTTTGTTTCGCCAACAGATGTTTTAATGTAGAGATCCCCATTTTTTATTTTCAGGCTTTCCACGCCATCATACTTTAGAGCAAGTTTACTAATGTCGGCTTTTGGGTGAACAATAATGTCGTATTTAAGAAAACCGTTATCGCTGTAATAGCGAACATCTACCCCAGGATACACATTTTTATAAGTAGCTGCACCATAAATTTTGCAATTGGCAGCCCATGCTTTTGGGTCGTCTCCGGTAAAATAATTGTTGTAGCCAGGCTGTGGTTTTTCTGGTATTATTTCGGGGTTTGTATTGCTCTGGTCGAATAAAACTTCGTAAGCATGAGATCGTAGTGTTAGTACATCGCTGTTAGGCGACATTTGTTTTGCACCCCTTGTGCCATCAGTTTTTATTTTTACTTTATCATTCGTTTCATGGCCATGAAAAGATTCTGTAACATGTTGCAAATCTTCGGCATTGTGCTGTAAAACCTTATAACCCTGCGGCTCCAAAAAAAACGCACCATTCAGTAATCTACCCTGAAATTTTACAGCAGGATTCCATTGGCCTTTATTTTCTACCAGTTCAAAATTCTGGGATTGGCCTTTGCAGGCAAGCAATGTTAAAATACCAATTCCAATTGTCTTTTTTAGGTTCATGTATGTATGGTTACGGGTAATCAATTGGTAAGTAGTTAGTGGTAAGTTTATAATTAAAAAATAATCCATGTTTTTAATACTCACATTCTAAAAGTACTATGTATTAACGAAAAAAAATTCCATCCCTACCTATTACGAAATTTTACTCCAGATTGTTTTACCTTTTATTGACAAAAGGTAGTTTTTTAACAGCAAATTTTCATCCAAATCCAGTTCGGGGTCTTTATTCAATAAATATTCGGCTGCCTTTCTTGCCAGTTCTATCAGTTGTCTGTCGTTTACAATAGAGGCTAGCTTAAAGTTTAAAACGCCGCTTTGTTGTGTGCCCTCAATATCTCCAGGCCCTCGCAGCTCCATATCTTTCTCTGCTATTTTAAAACCATCGTTAGTAGCACACATTATTTTTATCCTTTCCCGGGCTACATTATTGAGTTTGAGTCCTGTTAAAAGTATGCAAAAGCTTTGCTCGGCACCACGGCCTACCCTTCCCCTCAACTGGTGTAACTGGCTAAGGCCAAAGCGTTCGGTGCTTTCTATCACCATTACCGAAGCATTTGGAACATTTACGCCCACTTCTATTACCGTGGTACTAACCATTATTTGTGTGTCGCCGGTGGCAAAACGACGCATGTTTATTTCTTTCTCCTCCGGCTTCATGCGGCCGTGCAGCATACTTATCCAATACTGCGGCTCTGGAAAGTAGGATTTTACATTTTCATAGCCCCGCATCAGGTTTTCAAAAGCCAGCTTTTCGCTTTCTTCTATCAGCGGAAAAATGATGAAAGCCTGCCGGCCTTTGGCTATTTCCTGCCTTACAAAATCTAACACATTGCTGCGGCTACTTTCGGCCCGGTGTACGGTTACCACGGGCGTACGGCCGGGCGGCAGCTCATCCATTACGCTGTAATCCAAATCGCCGTAAGCCGTCATGGCTAATGTTCGTGGTATGGGTGTGGCCGTCATTACCAACACATGCGGCGGCACAATGTTTTTTTTCCAAAGGCTTGCCCTTTGTTCTACGCCAAATCGGTGCTGTTCGTCCACCACGGCCAGGCCCAGGTTCTTAAACTGTACTACATCTTCTATTAAAGCATGTGTGCCTATTAAAATATTCAAAGAGCCATCGAGTGCCATTGCCAGCAATTCTTTTCTTTCCTTTTTTTTGGATGAACCAGTGAGGATTTTTACACACAGCGGCATGTCTTTTAATAAATCTGTAAGCCCTGCAAAATGTTGCTGTGCCAAAATTTCGGTTGGCGCCATCATGCAACTTTGGAAACCGTTATCGGCTGCAATCAACATACTCAAGAGGGCTACCATGGTTTTTCCGCTGCCTACATCGCCTTGCAGCAGGCGGTTCATTTGGTGGCCGGTGCCACAGTCTTTCCGTATTTCTTTCAGTACCCTTTTTTGGGCGCCGGTAAGCTCAAAGGGTAAGTAATTCTTGTAAAAATTATTGAAGTGTTCTCCCACTTTTTCGAATCTAACACCCTTGCTAAAACGATGGCGGTGGATGCGGGTAATGTTAAGCCGTATCTGCATCAGAAACAATTCTTCAAACTTCAGGCGTTTCAGTGCATCATCATACTGTTGCTGCGTTTTAGGAAAATGGATAGCCATATAAGCTTCGTATCTCGGCATCAGTTTATACTGCCTCATTACAATGTCGGGTATAAACTCCGGCACATCTTTAGTATGTATTTGTGGCAGCAAAGCAGCTAGAAATTTGCCAATGGCACGGCCTGTAATAAAGCGCTGTTTCAGCTTTTCGGTAGTAGGATAAACTGGCTCCAGAAAATTTTTGCCGGCCATATTGTCTTCTGCTGCCAGCTCTATTTCGGGGTGCATTATCTGCGGGCCGTTAAACCAGCCCGGCTTACCATAAACAAGGTATTCTTCGCCCTCCCGTAAAATTCTTTTTACCCATTGCATACCCTGAAACCAAACCAAATCCAGCGTTCCGGTGCCATCTTTTAATTGAGCAGTTAGGCGTTTTCCTTTGCCTGCATTTACTTCTTCTATATTAAACAGCTTGCCCCGCACCTGTATTATTTCAGTATCCCGGCCTATGGCCGAAATAGGGAAAACCCTTGTTTTATCAATGTGGCGGTAGGGAAAAAAATTGAGCAGATCACCGTAGGTAAAAATGCTCAGTTCTTTGCGCAGCATATCGCCACGCTGTGGCCCAACGCCTTTAATGTATTCAATGGGAGAGGATAATATGGAGGTGGATGGTTCGATGGTTTTTGTGGTCATTGGGTCAATGAGTCAATGGTCATTGGCCAATATTTTTTAGATTTTTATTTAAGGATGGAAAATAAGGAATAGTTACAAAGTAATGATGTTGTTTGAAGTTGCCTTCTGCAATCAGATACAATTTGAGATACCTTTAATCAAAGCTTACTTTTTTTCCTTTCATTTGTAATCCATGTCTGCACTCATCATCACCATTTTTGTAATCGGCTACATTGCCATCGCTTTCGAACATACCATTCATTTAAACAAAGCGGCATCGGCCCTCATTACCGGGGTTTTGTGTTGGGTGGTGTACATGTTTCATGCTACATCGGTATCAGAGGCCAACGAAGAATTACTGCATCATCTGGGTGATATTGCCTCCATTCTTTTTTTCTTATTGGGCGCCATGACGATTGTAGAACTCATAGACGGCCACAACGGGTTCGCCATCATTACCCAAAAAATAAAAACCAAAAGCAAGGCTACATTACTCATTATCATTACAGTCATTACCTTTTTTCTTTCGGCCCTGCTAGATAACCTTACCACTGCCATTGTAATAACTTCCGTTTGCTCAAAATTATTAAGCGAAAAAGAAGACAGAATTTGGTTTGCAGGTATGATTGTAATTGCGGCTAATGCAGGCGGAGCCTGGAGTCCATTGGGTGATGTAACCACTACCATGCTATGGATTGGCAATCAGATAACCGCATTAAACATCATCAAACAATTACTACTGCCTGCCATTGCTGTTTGTTTTTTTCCCCTATTAATAATGGTGTATCGGTTTAAAAATAAAACGATACAGATAATGCCAGTTTCAGAAACCAGTAAGAAAGAGAAACGGGAGGGCAAAATTATTTTAGTAGCAGGAATTGGGCTGTTGGTTTTTGTACCCATTTTTAAAACCATTACCCATCTGCCACCTTTTATGGGTATGATGCTTGCCCTTAGCCTAATATGGATCATTACCACTAACATACACAAAAACAAAGAGCCGGAGTACCAGCAAAAATTTACGGTAGCCAATGCCCTGCAAAAAATAGATACGCCGAGTGTACTTTTTTTTCTGGGCATATTACTGGCCGTTTCGGCACTGCAATCCTTTGGCATCTTACAGCAAATGGCAGGCTACCTGACTACGACTTTAAAAAACGATTATCTGATTGGCACTTCGCTGGGCCTACTATCGTCTGTGGTGGATAATGTGCCGCTTGTTGCAGCTTCGCAAGGCATGTTTAGTTTAGAAACTTATCCAACTGATCACCCGTTCTGGGAATTTTTAGCCCTCACCACTGGTACAGGCGGCAGTGCCATTATTATAGGTTCGGCGGCTGGTGTAGCCGTTATGGGTATTGAACAAATCAATTTTATGTGGTACATAAAAAAGATTGGCTGGCTGGCTTTGGTGGGTTTTGTAGCAGGTATTGCAGTTTTTTTGCTACAAATGGCTGTCTAAAGAAGTTGGCAGTTCGTCAGTTGAAAGTTGGCAATAATTACAATAAATGCCAACGGTTACAAAACATGTCATAATCAATAAAAAGCTTTGTTCTAATCTGCCGCACTGCAGCTTCTTTGCATTCTTTACGACATTTTGTCTTTCAAAAATAACTTGCACAGATTTTGAAATACAGCAGTTTACTATATTGCAAATCAACAGATAAATAACAGACTATGAATTTTGGCCAAGAATTTGAAAAATACGCTGTAAAACACAGAGGCATTAGTAGTAACCTGCTACATGATTACAACAACAAAAATGCCAATGCTTTTACTGCTCAAAATGCTATTACCAGCATGGTGGGAAATGTTACCAACCTTACACCCAACATTATTGAAGAACGCCCCATGAATGTAGCCGTAATGGATGTGTACAGTCGCCTTATGATGGATCGCATCATTTTTTTGGGTTACCCAATTATGGACGAAGTGGCCAATATTGTTACTGCCCAATTGCTTTTTTTAGAAAGTACCGACCGTACCCGAGACATCCAGATGTACATTAACAGCCCCGGCGGCAGTGTATATGCAGGCCTGGGCATGTACGATACCATGCAGTTTATAACGCCAGACATAGCTACTATTTGTACAGGCATGGCAGCCAGTATGGGTGCTGTATTAATGGCAGCCGGTGCACACGGTAAACGTACAGCCCTAAAGCATAGCCGAATTATGATACACCAGCCAAGTGGTGGTGCCATGGGCCAGGCTACGGATATAGAGATTACCGTAAACGAAGTAAAAAAACTGAAACGTGAACTGTACGACATACTAGCATACCACAGCGGCCAAACCGCCGAGCAGGTAATGGCCGATAGCGACCGAGATAAATGGATGACTGCAACCGAAGCCAAAGAATATGGTTTGGTGGATGAAGTGTTGTTTGTCAATCCAAGGAAAGAAAAAAAGTAAAATAAATAAGGGGCGTATCCCGGCCAAAAAACACAGGCCGGGTCGGGCTTTCCGCTACAATTTTTTTGGCCTTTTGTTTTACTCCTTTTGGGGATGAAGGCCAGGCCAAAAAAGATTTTCGCTTCAATCCCTTACGCAAATATTTTAAGTTTCTATTAAAACATTAAACACCATAACATGATTAGTAATAAAATACGTTTCGACGATGAAGACGAACCTGCAACAATGCCCGACATGCCGGAAAACCCCATGGAAAAAATGATGAGCGGCTGGCAGTTCGACAAAAAATTTATAGAACAACGCAAGATTTTTTTATGGGGCGTGGTGGACGATAAAACCTGTAAAGACCTTACTGCCCGGTTGCTTTACCTGGATGCTATTGATCCTGGAAAAGAAATTACATTTTACATAAGCAGCCCCGGCGGTATGGTTACCAGCGGCATGGTGGTGTACGATACCATGCAAATGATTAGCAGCCCGGTAAGTACCGTTTGTATGGGCATGGCTGCCAGCATGGGCAGTATTTTATTAAGTGGCGGCACCAAAGGCCGCAGGTTTATTTTTCCGCATGGCGAAGTAATGATACACCAACCAAGCGGTGGCGGCCGTGGCACCAGTGCCGACCTGGAAATAATGGCGGAGCAAATACGCAAAACAAAACTGATGGGCGCAGAAATATTAGCCAAAAACTGTGGACAAACAGTAGAAAAAGTAATGAAAGATTTCGACCGTGATTATTGGATGGATGCCAGCGAAAGCCTTGCTTACGGCATTGTGGACGGGGTTTTGGATAAACTATAGTCATTTGTCATTGGGTCAATAAGTCATTAAATCATCTAAAAAATTCCAAACCCGGGAATGGGTTTGGAATTTTTGTATAAAAGATGATTTCAGAACTCCTTACCCCGAGAACTGAAACCGCCTGTTATTCGCAATCTAAATACCTGATAGTAGCAATCAGTTGAACGGAGCGTCGCCAATGTCGCTC
>JAYUOV010000117.1:0-5223 GCA_043760535.1 Chitinophagaceae bacterium | reverse complement strand
TTACTCTCGCTGCCATTGCCTGTGCATGTGCTACGTCTAGTTCGCTTATGGCAACGGGTTGCCAGCTTTCCTGGTAATCGCCCCGCTCCTGCCGGTGGCCAATGGGCGGGCAGAATAGGGTTGGCCCATTGTGTTGTGTAACGGCGAGCAAAGTAATTTCTGTTTCAAAAGCAATAAATTCTTCAATGATCACCTCTTTTATATCTCCTCGGGAATTATTTATTGCATAGTCCCAAACCTGTTGCTGATCATTCAGGTTTTTTAAGACAGATTGACCCTTACCGCTGCTGGACATGAGGGGTTTTACAACACAGGGCAAACCTATTTTACCAACAGCTTGAGTAAACTGCTGAAAATCGGTTGCATAAAAATAGTTTGCCGTTTGCAACCCCAATTCTTTGCTTGCCAGATCTCTAATGAGTTTTCTGTTCATTGTAAAATTGGCGGCTCTGGCACTAGGTACCACATTTATTTTTTGCTGTTCGTACCCGTAAAACTGTTCAGTACGTATGGCTTCTATTTCGGGCACTATCAAATTAGGCTGGTGTTTTGCAACTATGGCATCTAACGCTGTTGCATCGAGCATATCAATCACTTCGAACCCATCTGCTACCTGCATGGCGGGTGCGCCGGCATAACTATCTACGGCAATAACGGTTTGTCCTAAACGCTTTAAAGCAATTACCAATTCTTTGCCTAACTCGCCGCTGCCAAGCAATAATATTTTTTTATGCATGCTGCAATTTAAATTATTAACTGAATTAACACTTACGGGTTTCTATGATGGCTACTTATGATTATATACAAGACATTTATCCGAAAAAGCTTCCTATAGTTGCTTCCGACTTTTAAGGCCGACCCGAGTATAAATAAAAAAGCCGCTCGTAATTGGAGCGACTTTTATAAAATAAAATTATCATTTAATAATCTGCCATCGTACTTGGTAATTCTTCCAATGCCTTTGCCAACTGCTCATCGTTGGGTGCAATGCCGTGCCACTCGTGGGTGCCTTCCATAAAAGAAACACCCTTACCCATAATAGTTTTCATCAATATAACTACGGGTTTTCCTTTTCCCGTGCGGGTTTTTGCTTCGTTAAGCCCTGCAACTACTGCATCTACATCATTGCCATCCATATCCATTACTTCCCAACCAAAGGCTTCAAACTTTGCATGGAGGTTGCCAAGGCTCATAACTTTTTCTGTTGAGCCATCTATCTGTTGACCATTTAAATCTATGGTGGCTATTAAATTATCTACATTTTTGCTACCTGCAAACATAATAGCTTCCCAATTTTGCCCTTCTTCTAATTCTCCATCCCCATGTAAAGAATATACAAGGTGCGCATCTCCATTCAGTTTTTTAGAAAGTGCTGCGCCTATAGCAACACTCATACCCTGCCCAAGCGAACCAGAAGCTATGCGAATACCGGGTAAATGTTCGTGTGTGGTTGGGTGGCCTTGTAATCTGCTGTTGAGCTTGCGAAAGGTTGCTAATTCTGCTGTTGGAAAATATCCACACCTTGCCAAAGTGCTATACCAAACTGGGGAAATATGTCCATTACTTAAGAAGAACAGATCCTCTTCCCTACCATCCATTTTAAAATCGGGATTGTGCTTTAGTACATTAAAATATAGAGCTGTGAAGTATTCTGTGCAACCTAATGACCCACCGGGATGCCCACTTTGTACGCCGTGCACCATTCTTACTATATCCCTTCTTATTTGTGTGGCTGTATCTTTTAAATTAGTCATTTCTTGTTTTGTTTAAGATTGGTTAAATTCTTGTTTGCAAACGTACTGGAAACTAAAGATTTTTTCTAAAGAAAATATTTGGTCTCTTAAATATCCGTAATAACATACCAATAATGCCGTTAATATAACAAATTGATTATTATTTTTATGTGAACAAACAACATAAGAGAGATGAATATCATCATAATAGATAGTTTTTTTATATTTTTGTAGGGTTGGGAATTAAAAAGATTTATGCAAAATATTATTATTAGTGCTTTTTTGGCCTTCATTATAACTTACTTCGCTATACCTGTTATCATTCAAATTGCTAAAAGTAAAAAGTTATTTGACGAGCCTGATGAGCGTAAAGTTCACAAAGCAGTTATACCTACATTGGGTGGATTAGGAATTTTTGCAGGATTTATTGTGGCTACACTCATGGGAGCACCTGTATCCCCTGAATTAAAATATTTTGCAGCTGCTACTATTGTAATCTTCTTTCTTGGCTTAAAGGATGATATCCTCGTATTATCTGCCAACAAAAAATTTATTGGACAGCTACTTGCCGCTTTTATTATTATGCATTTTGGTAATACATACCTCAATAACATGCATGGTTTTTTAGGCATAAATGAAATTCCTTATTATGCGAGTATTTTCCTTACCATGTTTGCTATTATAGTTATTACAAATGCTTTTAATTTAATAGATGGTATTGATGGTCTTGCAGGAAGTTTGGGTTTCATCACTACATTGGTTTTTGGCATTTACTTTTATTTTGCAAATGAAATTACTTATGCTGTAATGGCCATCTCTTTGTCAACAGCTATATTGGCTTTTTTAATATACAATTTTTCTCCTGCTAAAATATTCATGGGCGATACCGGCTCTTTAATTATCGGAATAATTAATTCGATTTTAGTAATAAAATTTGTGAACGTTGCTGGCGTTCAAGGCCAATCGTTCAGTTTACACGCTGCCCCTGCCTTAGGTTTTGCAGTACTTATCGTTCCTTTGTTTGATACGCTGAGGGTATTTGGGTTGAGAATTTTAGATAGAAGATCACCATTTAGCCCTGACAGAATACATGTTCACCATTATTTATTGGATCTAGGCTTTTCTCACAAGAAAATAACTTATTCATTATTGGCAACTACAGTATTATTTATCGTTACAGCATTTACCTTACGAAACTATGATTGTACTTTAATTATTGGTGTTTTATTAGCCATGGCTGTTGGTTTAATAAGCTTGGTATACGTAAGAAGACAAAAATTAAAAGCTGCTTATGAAATGGAACCACAACAAAATACAGTGATAACTACTCATAAAATATTTAATTTTAGCCAAGAAGCAGTTGAAGTTGAATAGGTTGGTTTCTTAATATTTTATTTAAAATATTAAAATCTGATGGTATCCCATCAGATTTTTTTTAGCTTTGCACCCAATCGAAAATTATGTCAGACGAATTATCGCTAATACTTGATGAAGCTGCATCTACAATGGCAAAAGCAATTAACCACTTGGAAGCAGAATTAGTAAAAATAAGAGCGGGTAAAGCAAACCCTGTAATGCTTGATGGTATTGTAGCCGACTATTACGGAAGCCCTACACCCATCAGTCAAATTGCCAATATTACTACCTTGGATGCTCGTACCATATCAGTAACACCATGGGAGAAAAACATGTTACAGGTAATAGAACGTGCTATTATAGCTGCTAATATTGGTATCAATCCACAAAATGATGGAGTAATCATTCGGCTGTTTTTACCACCGCTTACAGAGGAGAGACGTAAAGAACTAGTAAAAAAATGTAATGCTGAGGGTGAACAGGCAAAAGTATCTATTCGTAATATTCGAAGAGATGCGATAGAGCAAATTAAGAAACTTCAAAAAGATGGTGCAAGCGAAGATGAATGTAAGGATGCAGAAGCCGCAGCCCAAGTAGCAACAGACAAGCATATCGTATTAGTAGAGAAACACCTTGCAGCGAAGGAAGTAGAGATAATGGCAGTATAAGAATAGATGTTAGATATTAGATGTCAGATTTAAGACTAAAGATTAAAGACAAAAGATAGGAGAAGGTTGAGGTTTTGAAACATCCCAGAACAATGTCAGATTTGATAAATCACAGCTTAATTCAATTAGGAATTACAAATTATCAATTACGGGGAATTAAGGTAAGTTGCTATCATTCGTAATTCAAACATTCGTAATTGATAATTAAATAAAAATGCAATCCTCTAGGGAAACATGGTTTTTATTACTTTCAGTGCCCATCTATATCATTTTTATAGGTGCTGAAATTTTAATGAGTAATTGGGGAGAGAAAAAATTTTACACCGTGAAAGGTGTTTTACAGAATGTTTACTTGACCTTGATGAACGGTTCGTTGGACCTTTTGTTACGCTGGGCATTTTATGTAAGTGTTTTAATGTGGAGTTATAACCAGCATTTTTTCAAAATAGAAAATCCTTATTTATATTGGTTCTTACTTTTCATTTTCGAGGACCTTGCTTTTTATATTGAGCATAGAATTGATCATTACTGTCGCCTTTTCTGGGCAGTACATTTAACCCACCATTCTTCAGACGAATTTAATTTAACTACAGGGTTCCGTTCTTCGGTATTGCAACCTGTTTATCGTTTCGTCTATTTTATTCCAATTGCATTAATGGGTTTTCACCCGCTTGATATTGTATTTATGTATTCCATCACTCAAACCTATGGAATATTGGTACATACTCAATACATCAACAAGATGCCTCGCTGGTTTGAAGCCATTTTTGTAACACCGGCACACCACAGGGTGCATCATGCAAGTAATATTGTTTACCTAGATAAAAATATGGGCATGTGTCTTATTATTTGGGACAGATTATTTGGTACTTTTCAAGATGAGTTGCCCAATGAGCCTGTAAAATACGGCCTTACAAAACCTTTGGATAATCCAAACAATCCTATCAATCACGTACTACATGAATGGAAAGGAATGGCAACTGATCTAAAGAAGAACGTATCCTTTGTCACTAAAATAAAATACCTGCTTATGCCACCGGGCTGGAGCCATGATGGCTCAACTAAAACAGCTGTTCAACTTAGAAAAGAACTTAAGAACTCTGTAACCTGATTTAGCGCTTCACCAATTTTATTCTATGCGAATATTTTCTGTTTCCTCCCCTGCTGATGAAGACGCTTTTTTTAAACTCCCACTATCTATTTATAAAAATGACGCTAACTGGATACAACCATTGGATAAAGATGTAGCGGAAGTTTTTGATAATAAGAAAAACAAAGCTTTCAGATTTGGCAAAATAGAAAGATGGATTTTGAAAGACGATTTAGGAAAAGTTATTGGAAGAATAGCAGCATTTACAAATAAAAAATACAAAAACAAAGGCGACGATGTAACTGTAGGCGGTGTAGGTTTTTTTGAATGTATAAACGACCAACAGGCTGCGAATTTAATATTAGATACAGCAAAA
>JAYUOV010000116.1:0-5226 GCA_043760535.1 Chitinophagaceae bacterium | reverse complement strand
TAAGAACATGCTCCACATCGTCCCAACTCCCATAGGCAATCTTGCCGATTTCACTTTCCGTTCAGTAGAAATATTAAAACAGGCCGATGTAATCTTGTGCGAAGACACCCGTACATCCTCGGTGTTGCTTAATCATTATTCCATCACCAAACCGCTATCGCCGTACCATCAGCACAACGAGCATAAAATAGTGCAGCATTTGGTAGACCAGCTTTTGGTTGGTAAAAAAATAGCCCTCCTAACAGATGCAGGTACACCCGGCATTAGCGACCCGGCTTTTTTGCTGGTAAGGGAATGTGTAAAAAACGATATTCAGGTAGAATGCCTGCCCGGCGCCACTGCCTTTGTGCCGGCCCTTGTAAATAGCGGACTGCCCATTAACCGCTTTACGTTCGAGGGATTTCCGCCCATAAAAAAGGGAAGGCATACCTTATTTACCCAATTAGCTACCGAAGAACGTACCATGGTTTTTTACGAAAGCCCCATGCGAATTGTAAAAACCCTCGATGAAATAGCCAAATACTTTGGAGAAGAACGGATGTGCTGCGTAAGCCGTGAACTAACCAAAAAGTTTGAAGAAAACAAGCGGGGAACCCTTAAAGAAGTAGCCGATTATTTTAGGGAAAAACAGGTAAAAGGAGAGATAGTACTGGTAGTTGGCGGCTGCCCATAAAACAGGTCAATTGTCATTGGGTCAGTAAGTCAGTAAATCAAGATTCACCTTAATTGACTAAACGACCAATGACTAATGACTTACTGACCCACTGACCTATTGACAAATAGCAATTAAACTATCCGCATGTAGCTTCGTCCATGCAAACGGAATATCTTTTGCACATTCCAAAAACTGCCCTGCATGCACCTCGACGATCAAACATTGTTACACCAGTTTCGTGATGCTTCCACGAAAGAAAGAGCCTATACGGCCATCGTTAAAAAATACCAGGAAAAGCTTTACTGGCATATTCGCCGCATGGTGGTGCAGCATGAAGATGCCGACGATGTGCTGCAAAATGTATTTATAAAAGTGTGGAAAGGCTTGGAAAATTTTAGAGAAGATAGCCAACTTTATACATGGCTATATCGTATAGGAACCAATGAGAGCCTCACTTTCCTCGATCAGCAAAAACGTAAATCGAGTGTAAGCCTGAGTGATGAAGAAAATGGATTGGAAAATTTAGTACGGGCCGATACCAACTTCGACGCCAACAAACTGGAGTGGAAATTACAACTAGCCATACAGAAATTACCAGAAAGGCAGCGGCTTGTTTTTAACCTGCGCTACTACGACGAAATGCCGTACGAAAAAATGAGCCGTATATTGGAAACAAGCGAAGGCGCACTAAAAGCCAGCTACCATCATGCAGCTAAAAAAGTAGAGGAGTTTATACTCACCAATGTTTAACACAATAGCCCAAAACATAATTTTATTTACTATAGATAAACCTTTAATAAGTCAATAAGTCTTTTACCAACATGAGCAATCGCACACAAATATTAAACGAATTAGAAAGTATAGCTCCGGTACTGGTTAATACCCCGGTTGCAATGCCTTGCCAACTGCCAGCCGATTATTTTGAAACATTTGCAGCATCCGTTTTGGTAAAGCTTGGGCTGGATGAAAACCATGCATCGGCACCGCATCTTGTAAATATTTCTAACAAAAACCTTTACACTACGCCCAACGGATATTTTGAAGGATTGGCCGATGTGATGATGGATAAAATTTACAAAGCCGAAAGTAAAACCGCCGTTCCGCAAGGCTATTTTGAATCGCTGCCCGATATTTTACTCAGTAAAATACATGGTATGGAAGTGCAGCAGGAGCTGGAAGAACTGGCTCCCATTCTTAACACCATAGATAAGCAGCCTGTACATTTTGTGCCGCAGGGTTATTTTGAAAACCTGCAACCAGCCACAGAGGAAACGGCAACAGCCGAAACAAAAGTTATTTCAATAAAAAGAAAAACCAACTGGCTTAAATATGCTGTGGCAGCCTGTTTTACCGGGGCATTGGCCTTTACCACTTTTAGCATCATTAACAAAAAAACAGTAATTGAGCCGGTCGTGGCTATAAATATCAATGAAGCATTTTCTAAATTGTCCGATACCACACTTGAGAATTATTTTAACAAAGAAGCGACCAATATTGAGCCAAATACTATTGCCTACCAAGAGGTAGAAGATGATGACATTAAGGATTTTTTAAAAGAATTTTCGGATGAAGACCTGCAACAGTACCTGAAAAATGAAGGTGAGGATGTTGCCAGTAACTAAGCACTTATAACACATAAATACACGAAGATGAAAAAGATGATAATAGCCCTGCTGATAAGCGTAGCGCCACTCTTAAGCCTTATTGCACAGCAAGAAGGTGGAAATGAAGACGCCATAGAATCGCTGAAAATTGCTTTTCTTACCAAGCAGTTAAGCCTTACGCCAGAAGAGGCACAAAAGTTTTGGCCAGTGTACAATCAATATACCATGGAGCTTAGAAAAATGCGTAAAGACCATGCCGGCGATGAGCTTGAAATGAGAGAAAAAGCACTGAATCTTACCAAACGATACAGGCCGGAATTAGTAAAATGCGTTGGGCCTAATAAATTTAATCGCCTCCTTAAATCCGAAGGCGACTGGCACCAGGTGGTGAGGGATGAAATTAAAAGACGCCGAGAAATGCGCCAAAGTATGAAGAAAAACAGGCCGGGAGGAAATTAATTCACAGTCTTTACAGCCGCATTCATCCGCACATTTTGCAGCAATACATTAATATCGTAGGCCTCATTTTTAATATGCAGCATTTGCCCGTTGGCCTTTAAAACCAATGGTGCAAATGCTGCACTCGTTTCGGGGTCGTTGCCCACTACTACGGCGGTTAACAATATTTTTTTATTGGCGGCGGCCAGTTGTTCATCTTTTGGTTTTAGTTTAAAAACACCATCGGTTACCACAAACAATTCGTTATTGGCATTGGGTAAAAAATGTTGAGAGGCTTGCTCATAAGCCCTTTGCAAACCGGCACCTATATTGGTAGCTCCGCCATTGGCATGTAGCATTTGTATGGCATCCAGAATTGCTGATTTATTGGTGGCCAATTGTCCGCTGAGGATGGTTTCTACACCGCTGCCAAAAATTACCAGGCTTACTTTATCGGTTGGCCGTAATTGCTGAACCAGCCTGTACATGCTTTTTTTAAGCAATATCATTTTCCGGCTTTCGGCCATGCTGTGGCTAATGTCCAGCAAAAAAGTAATGTTGTTGGGTAAATGAATATTGGGTTTGAATTGTAAAGAAGTATCGGGTTTTTCTGATGGTAAAAGGAGTGGGGAGAAGCCATCGGTAGAATCCTGTTGTAGTAAACCGATGCGGAAAATATCCGCCTTACCAAAGGTGTTTTTTTCCGAAACAAAATATGCGTGGCTGGCAAATGGACTGATGATAAAATTGTAATCTGCTTTGTTGGAATTAACTGCCAACCCAAGATTTTTTGGGGCACTCCAGTTTCTAAAACTGCCATCCAATCTTTCACTTACATAGATGTCGGTTTCGCCAAGGCCGCCGGGCCTGTCGCTGGCAAAATAGAGGTAGCGGCCTTCATCATCCAGCCAGGGTGTTATTTCTTTAAAAGCAGTATTTACAGTAGCCGGAAGTTTGATGATAACAGGCTTTATAAAGTTGGAGCCTTCGTTTAACAGTAAATAAATATCGCTTTGGATGCCATCGCTTTGGCTCCACAAATAGCATTGTAAAAAAGGGTGGTAAAAAGGGAAAATGGCATTGCGGCGAAAAATAGAATCCAATGTTTTGGAAGATTTTTTCTCTAAAACTTCCGGAACAAAATCATCTTTGGCTTTGGCAATATCGAACAGCGAAATGCCACGACCGTAGATTAATTGCTTATTGTAAATTGTGTAAAAACCACTAACTAAATACTGCTGGCTGCTTAAAGATTGCAGCATGTATTTGGGCTGGTTAATATTGGGATTTAGGGCTTTTATTTTTTCTTTACCAATGATGTGGCCAATGGAATCGCTGATGGTTTTCCAAACTTCTAACTGCTGATTAACGCCGCTGCCCTGGCTAAAAAACAGCGTGGCTCCATCTGTAGAAAATACCGGCTGCACCTGATTAAACTGATCGTTTACTTCTTTGCCCATATTTTCTTTTATGCCCTTAAAAATGGGTTGGGCTGTAAGTGAAAACGAAGCTGAAAAAAGTAAGCCTAAGAAAATAATTCTTGTAAAATGTGGCATGATAATTATTTAAAAATCTGCTCTGCATTAGCAGTGGTAATTGTGGCAATCTCGGTTGCACTAACTCCGTACACTTCAACGAGTTTGTCCACCACATATTTTAAATAGCTGCTTTCGTTTCTTTTACCACGAAAAGGAGCCGGCGTAAGGTATGGTGCATCTGTTTCTAACACAATATGCTTTAGCGGAACGCTGGCCAGCACTTCTGCAAGGCTCGATTTTTTATAAGTAACCACACCGCCAATACCAAGGTAAAAACCTGCATCAATAATCTTATTTGCATCTTCTACCGTTCCGCCAAAGCAATGGAAGATGCCATGCAATCCCTTGCCAGCATAGCTTTTTACCACATCTATCGTTTCCCTCATGGCATTTCTGGTATGGATTACAATGGGTCGTTTGTAATGCAATGCCCATCCGATCTGTGTGTGAAATGCCTCGTATTGTTGTGCTTTAAAACTGGTGTCCCAGTAAAAATCGAGACCTATTTCGCCAACGGCGGCAAAGCTTCTTTTGGCCAGCCATTGCTCCACTATTTGCAACTCTTCTTTATAATTTTCTTTTACATAGCAGGGATGCAATCCCATCATGGCATGGCATTGGCTGGGATAATCTATTTCCATTTGTAACATGCTTTCAATAGCACTGCTGTCGATTCCCGGCAAGTACATTTTTGTGATGCCTTCTGCACTTGCCCTGCTTATCATTTCCTTTCGGTCGGTATCAAATTCTGCTCCATACAAATGCGTATGGGTGTCGATTAAAATCATTGGTCGAAATTAGTTTATTAGTTGATTGGTTTATTAGTTGATTGGATCATTTATTGATTAGTTGATTCGGTATGAGGTTAAGGGTAAAAGATTTAGTTAAGCAAAGTATTTTGTACTAGCTTGTTTAGTGTTTTTGGTTATAAAACTTGCCGATAAATGCTGATTGATGTACTGTAGCGGAGCATAGCAGGGATAGAAGCGTA
>JAYUOV010000115.1:0-15781 GCA_043760535.1 Chitinophagaceae bacterium | reverse complement strand
CTTGGAGTACCTTACTGAATGCCGTAATAATATCAATGCTTGCCATACCGCAAATTTCACACTTTTTTTCACTTCCACTAATTTTGACGAAGAACCATAATTTTTTTAAGGCAATAAATTTTTCTGTACAAGAAATCCGAACGTTGAATCAATTGCAACCGTACTTTTGCACAAATCGAGTTTAAAAGATTGTCTTATGACCTGGAAACAAGTTTTCACTTCCTCTATCGGCCAGAAAATTGTGATGGCACTTACTGGTATTTTTCTAATCACTTTTCTAGTAGTACACATGGGCGTTAACGCCACCATTTTTGCCATGGATGATGGCGAAATGTTTAACAAAGCGGCTCATTTTATGGGTGGTACCGTATTAATCCGCATTGCAGAAGTGGGTTTGTTTGTTGGTATTTTCATCCACATTATACAAGGTTTATTGCTTTGGAACAACAATGCTACAAAACGTGATGTAGGTTACGCTGTGCAGCTCGGTAACAGAGGTAGCAAATGGTACAGCCGTTCTATGGGCTTACTTGGTACTATCTTGCTATTGTTCTTCATCCTCCATTGGATTCATTTTTGGGTACCCAGCCGTTTTACTCAGGCCGGTCTAGAACCAGTAAGGTATAACGGTGTAGAAATGCACAATATGTTTGCTTTAATGATGGTTACTTTTGAACCATTGTGGGTGGTCATTGTTTATGTTCTTGCATGCGTTTCTTTGGCTTACCACTTATTACACGGCTTTCAGAGTGCATTTAGAACAATGGGTGTAGGTAATAAAAAATGGATGACTTTAGTACAGGTAATTGGAGTAGTTTATTCTATCTTGATTCCATTGATTTTTGCCCTCATGCCAGTTGCAATGCACCTTGGTTGGGTTTCGTAATATGAAATTCTATAAAGACTTTTTATGAAGCTTTTATCCTGAATTTATAAATGGTTTTCCACTTTCCACATTTGCACATTTTCTCATTTGCACATTTTATTTTATGCTAAACGCAAAAATTCCTGCCGGGCCACTAGATACAAAGTGGAAAAATTACAAATCCAATTGTAAGTTGGTAAACCCGGCCAACAAGCGAAAATTAGAAATTGTAGTGGTTGGTACCGGTCTTGCAGGCGCTAGTGCTGCTGCGGCTTTGGGCGAATTGGGCTACAAGGTAAAAGCCTTTTGCTTTCAGGATAGCCCACGCCGTGCCCACTCCATAGCGGCACAAGGCGGTATCAATGCAGCTAAAAATTACCAAAATGATGGGGATAGTGTTTATCGCCTGTTTTACGATACTATTAAGGGAGGCGACTACCGTGCCAGAGAAGGTAATGTACATCGCCTTGCCGAAGTAAGTTCTGCCATCATTGACCAATGTGTGGCACAAGGTGTTCCTTTTGCAAGAGAATATGGTGGCTTGCTAAGTAACCGTTCTTTTGGTGGAACCCAGGTACAACGTACTTTTTACGCCGCAGGCCAAACCGGACAGCAATTATTATTAGGAGCTTACAGCGCACTTGAACGCCAGGTGGCGTTAGGTAATGTAAAAATTTACAATCGCCACGAAATGCTCGACGTGGTGAAAATAGATGGTAAAGCCCGTGGTATAATAGCACGAAACCTTACCAATGGAGAACTAGAACGTCATTTTGGTCACGCCGTTTTATTGTGTACCGGTGGCTACGGAAATGTTTTTTACCTTAGCACCAATGCTATGGGTAGCAATGTAACTGCAGCATGGAAAGCCCACAAGCAAGGCGCCATGTTTGCTAATCCATGCTACACGCAAATCCACCCAACCTGTATCCCGGTCAGCGGCGATCATCAGTCTAAATTGACCCTGATGAGTGAATCGCTTCGCAATGATGGCCGTATTTGGGTGCCAATGAAAAAAGATGACAACCGTAAAGCTGTAGATATTTCAGAAGCAGAAAGAGATTATTACCTGGAGCGTCGCTATCCGGCTTTTGGTAACCTTGTACCACGAGATGTGGCTAGCCGTGCTGCCAAAGAACGCTGCGATGAAGGTTTTGGTGTAGGTACAACCAAAATGGCTGTGTATCTGGATTTTGCTGATGCAATAGTTCGCTATGGTAAAATAGAAGCTGGTAAAACGGGTAAGGATGGAGCCAGCAACGACGATATTATAAAAATGGGCAAAGACGTAGTAAAAGAAAAATACGGCAATCTGTTTGAAATGTACGACAAGATAACGGGAGAAAACCCTTACGAAATGCCGATGCGTATATATCCTGCTGTGCATTACACCATGGGTGGCCTTTGGGTAGATTATGAATTACAAACAACCGTTCCTGGTTTGTACGCGTTGGGAGAAGCTAACTTTAGCGATCATGGTGCTAACCGATTGGGTGCATCTGCTTTAATGCAAGGTTTGGCCGATGGTTATTTCGTTTTGCCATACACCATTGGTAATTTTTTAGCCGATGAAATACATGTAAAAGCAATTGCTACCGATCACCCCGCTTTTGTAACCGCCGAAAAAGAAGTAAGTGATCGCATTAACAAGTTAATGAGCATTAAAGGCACCAAAACGGTGGAAAGTTTCCATAAGCGTTTGGGTAAAATAATTTGGAACAAATGTGGAATGGCAAGGGATGAAAAAGGATTGATAGAAGCTATTGCCGATGTACAGGCTCTAAAGAAAGAATTTTGGAGTGATGTACGCATACCTGGAGAAATAAACGAAATGAACCCGGAATTGGATAAAGCCAACCGTGTGGCTGATTTTATAGAACTTGGAGAATTGATGTGCAAAGATGCTCTTGACAGAAATGAAAGCTGCGGCGGCCATTTCCGTACGGAGTACGCTACCGAAGATGGCGAAGCCCTGCGAGACGATGCAAACTATATGTACGTATCCGCCTGGGATTACAAAGGCGATAGCAGTTGGGAGCTAAACAAGGAACCATTGGATTATGAAGTGGTGAAACCGAGTCAAAGAAGTTATAAATAATGTGAGAAATGTGGGAAATGTGGAAATGTGGGAAATGTGATAAATTTTGAAGTGTGGGAAATGTGCTGAATTAATTAAAATGTGAGAATGAGATAGCTTCGTAAAACCACAGTTCGTTATTTTTTATCAAAACAATGGATTGACTATTATATTTTTAGGAATTCATCACCTACAAATATCTTTGTCATGGAACAGAAAAATGTAATAGTAGAGAAGTCATTAGTTTTTTCAGTTGAAATAGTGAAATACTGCGAACTATTAGATGAAAGACGCAAGTATGTTATTTCAAAGCAATTGCTACGTAGTGGCACTTCAATTGGTGCTAATGTTTTTGAAGCACAACATGCAGAGAGTAAAGCCGATTTTGTCCATAAAATAAAAATTGCAATCAAAGAGGCTAATGAAACTTTATATTGGCTTTTAATTTGTGAACGAAGTGAAAATTATCCAACAAATAGTTCTTTAAAATTTTTAGTTGAGGAATTAATCAGAATCATTTCTAAAATAATAATTTCAAGCAAGGGTGTATTTGGCGGAGCAGTTTTATTGGGACTAATATCTGCAACGGCTTTTCCCAGTTTTAAATTGAAGACATTGATGGCGACGATATAATGGATGAAATCATTTGGTTATTAAATATAATTTTTAAAAGTAAGTGGTTACGAATGGTTGTGTGGTTAATTTCCACATTTCCACACTTATCACATTTACACATTACAGCACCATGGAGCACAACACAATGAGCCTTAACTTAAAAGTTTGGCGCCAAAAAAACAACCGCACAGCTGGCAACTTTGATACTTTCAAAGTGGATGGCATCTCTTCCGAAATGAGTTTTTTGGAAATGTTTGATGTGCTAAACGAAAGGCTCATTAGCGAAGGAAAAGACCCTATTGCCTTCGACCACGATTGTAGAGAAGGTATTTGCGGTATGTGTAGCATGTACATAAATGGTAAACCACATGGGCCCTGGAAGCAAAATACAACTTGCCAACTGCACATGCGGGCTTTTAGTGATGGCGATACAATTGTAGTAGAACCGTGGAGAGCCAAAGCTTTCCCGGTAATTAAAGATTTAATGGTAGATCGGGGTGCCTTTGACCGAATTATACAGGCAGGTGGTTTTATCAGCGTAAATACAGGTAATGCAGTAGATGCAAACGCATTGCCAATAAATAAAGACGATGCAGATGCAGCATTTATGGCAGCAGCATGTATTGGGTGCGGTGCTTGTGTTGCGGCTTGCAAAAACAGCAGTGCCAGTCTATTCACTTCAGCTAAAATTTCTCAGTTATCATTATTACCACAAGGTTTGCCGGAGCGTATCAGCCGTGTTACCAACATGGTAGCTCAAATGGATAAGGAAGGTTTTGGAGCTTGTACCAATACCGGGGCTTGCGAAGCTGTTTGCCCCAAAGGCATTTCGCTAACTAATATTGCACGTATGAACAGCGAATACCTGATGGCAAGCCTTAATAGCCAGAATTAATTTAAAACCAATGATATATTTTAAAGCCACCTGATTTATTTGGGTGGCTTTATTATTTTGTTATAAGCGCCAAACCCAAACCGTGTTTAGATTCAGCAAAAAGTATTTTTTCCTTACCTGCTTTCTTTTTTTGATAGAAGTGCTGATAGCCTTATACGTACACGACCGGTTTGTGCGGCCATATATTGGCGATGTGTTAGTGGTAATTTTAATCTACTGCTTTGTTTGCAGCTTTGTAAAAGGGCCGGTACTAACCATTGCCCTCTTTGTACTGGCATTTTCGTTTTTAGTAGAAACCATGCAGTATTATAACCTGGTAAAACTGCTTGGCCTAGAGCATTCCAAACTAGCCAATGTGGTTATTGGTAATTTTTTTAGTTGGGTCGATATTCTTGCTTACACAGTAGGCATCATCTTTGTGTTGTTGGCAGAGCGATTAAGTAAAAACCGTATGGCTGCTAAGTAGCTGCTACCCTTACCTTTGTCGCCTTCAAAGCCAATTATTATGGTAATTTATAGCCAATTATTATGGTAAAATATATGACCAATGATCATTGGCAACAAACCCAAGACAACATTATACACTACTGAATTATTGAGACCAGATTATGAAATACGCAGCAGAAATTGAGAAGCGAAAATCGTTTGCCATTATTAGTCACCCCGATGCGGGTAAGACGACTCTAACCGAGAAGTTCCTTTTGTTTGGCGGAGCTATACAAACTGCTGGCGCTGTAAAAAGCAATAAAATAAAGAAGCATGCCACCAGCGATTTTATGGAAATAGAACGCCAACGTGGTATCTCTGTGGCCACTTCTGTAATGACTTTTGAGTACAAGGGTAAACTGATAAACCTGCTAGATACGCCCGGCCACAAAGACTTTGCTGAAGATACCTACCGTACACTTACAGCTGTGGATAGTGTGGTACTGGTAATAGATAGCGTAAATGGCGTGGAGCCGCAAACCCGCCGGCTTATGGAGGTTTGCCGGATGCGGGATACGCCGGTAATTGTTTTCATTAATAAAATGGACCGGGACGGTAAAAACCGTTTTGATTTACTGGAGGAGATAGAAAATGAACTGCACATAAGCCTGCACCCAATGACATGGCCCATTAATAGCGGCAAAGATTTTAAAGGAGTTTATAACCTCAGCGAAAAAAACCTGGTTTTATTTACTGCAGGTACTAAAGCCAATGATGAAGATGTGGTTTCTATAGAGGATTTAAGCAGCCCTGTGTTGGATCAAAAAACGGGAGAAAGGGATGCTGCCATACTAAGAGAAGATGTAGAATTGATTGACGGGGTGTATGGCGAATTAAAAACAGAGGAGTATCGTAGTGGTAAAATAGCCCCGGTTTTTTTCGGCAGTGCTGTAAATAATTTTGGGGTAAAAGAGCTGTTAGACATTTTTGTAAACATAGGTCCTGAGCCGCAAAGCAGGCAAACAACCCTACGGGAAGTAAAACCTGACGAACTTAAATTCAGCGGATTCGTTTTTAAAATTCACGCCAATCTGGATCCCAAACACCGGGACAGGATTGCCTTTTTAAGGGTGTGCAGCGGCCGTTTTGAACGCAACAAATATTACCGCCACGTAAGGCTGGAAAAGGATATGCGTTTCAGCAATCCCTATTCCTTTTTAGCCAGAGAAAAGGAGGTTGTGCAAGAAGCCTTTCCGGGTGATGTGGTGGGTTTGTTTGATACCGGCAATTTTAAAATTGGCGATACCATGACGGAAGGAGAGAAGTTTTTTTACACCGGTATTCCCACCTTTTCGCCGGAGATATTTAAAGAAGTGGTGAATAAAGACCCAATGAAAACCAAGCAGTTGGAAAAGGGGCTGTTACAATTAACCGATGAAGGCGTTGCCCAGCTTTTTACACAGCATGGTGGTAATAAAAAAATCATTGGTTGTGTAGGCGAACTGCAGTTTGAAGTAATTCAATATCGTTTGCTACAGGAGTATGGTGCAAGTGTACAGTTTAATACCCTGCCCTTTTACAAAGCCTGCTGGATAACAAGTAAAGACGATAATAAACTCAATGAATTTATCCGATTTAAGCAAGCCAATGTGGGGCTAGATAAAGATGGCTACCTGATATACTTGGCTCAAAGCGAATGGTTTTTAAACACGGAGCGGAATAACAATCCGGATATAGAATTTCATTTTACCAATGAGGTGAATAAGTAAGGAGGTTAGGGATTGGGTAATTGGTAATTGGTAATTGGGGTTTGGGGATTGGTTTGGTTGTTGCAGCTATTTTTAGTAGAAAGGTATTTTACTTTTGTATAAAAAGGGCTTTATAGATGATTTTTGAAACTAAAAGACTTACAGTAGGCCAACTCTATTTTGCTGATGCAGATAATTTTTACACCCTCAATTCCGACCCGGACATTGTGCTTTTTATACGCCC
Source organism: Chitinophagaceae bacterium (assembly GCA_043760535.1). Lineage (GTDB taxonomy): Bacteria > Bacteroidota > Bacteroidia > Chitinophagales > Chitinophagaceae > JAZKFT01. The sequence goes on along the minus strand of JAYUOV010000115.1, from coordinate 8,911 downwards.
TCCCAGAACAAGAGAAGAGTCTGACGAAAAGCTACGTGAAGCCATTGAAATAAATGAAACAAGTAAAAATGGCCTAGGCGGTTGGGTGGTAGAAACAAAAGGTAACGAAGATTTTGTCGGTTTTTTCTGCCTTTTTACATTACCCGGAAGCGATGAAGTACACCTTGGTTATTCGTTACTGAAACATCACTGGGGTTTGGGTTATGGCACCGAATTTACACAGGCCGGCGTTGATTATGGCTTTAAGCACTTAAAACTATGCCGCATTATTGCCACCACTTTTCCTGAAAATATTGCTTCGCAAAAAATTTTAATCAAATGTGGTTTTACACAGATAGAAGATTTTAATGAAGAAGGTACGGTGATGAATAAGTATGAAATACTGAATCCATTTTTTTTGGATAACCAATAACGGCTTAATAGTTCTGCTGCTGAAGAGGTTCCTTTTTTAAAACCATTTGCGAAATGAATATGCTGATAATGCAGTAAGTAGCAAAGCAATAAAATCCGGCATGAAAGTTAGCCTGCGTTTGCCCAAGGCTATTGGCAGCAAGAAAAGCAATGAGTATGCCCATTGCAAAAACATCGGCCATGGCCCATTTGCTGATTGAAGCTATAAACTGTTTCATTTTGGCCGAAACCTTGTTTGAAAACAGGATAAAAAAAATACAAATTGTTTTGGTTAAAGGTACAATTATGCCAAATAGTAGGATTAACAATGCCGGAAACCAGTTGCCATTTTCAAATAGTTTTTCAAGTGTTCCAAATACGCTTCGTGTATCCTGTAGAAAATAATATTTTCCAAAAATGGGTATTTCGGCAAAAATATCCATGCTGATAATGGGTAACACCCAACCAAAAAACATTAAAACAATAGAGCAGATATGCAGTATCAGCAAGCTATAGCGAAGATTATTTTTCATGAAATAAATGTAGCGTTTACAGGCTTGTAACGGATGCGAAAATAGGTTTGAAAAAAATTTGGTTTTTAAATTGCCCACCGTTACTTTTGCCGTCCCAATTTTGGGGAGTATAGAAGGAAAAATTTCGATTCATGGCTAATCATAAAGCTACCAAAAAAGATGTTCGTCAGGCTACTAAACGTCGCGACCGTAACCGTTACTATGGCAAAACTACACGTAATGCCATCCGTGACCTGAAAGCACTTAAAGGTGAAGGCGAAGCTGCAACCGCAATGCCCAACGTGGCAAGTATGATTGATAAGCTTGCAAAACGTGGTGTTATTCATAAGAACAAAGCAGCTAACCTTAAGAGCAAACTTGCTAAAAGAGTGAATGCTGTAACTGCTGTAAAGTAAGTTTGGTATTTTCATCCACATAATTTCAAGCCCCGATACACTTCGGGGCTTTTTCTATTTTTACCGTATGAAGCATCAACTAACCGCCATTATTTTATGTATGGCCACTATTGGTTTTGCACAGCCATTGCAAACCCGTTTCGAAAATAGCAATGGCCTTGAAACCGTTACTTATTTTGAAGCCATTAATTTTTACAAAAAGTTAGATAGAGCCAGTAATAAAATTCTTTTGAAGGAAATGGGGCCTTCTGATGCCGGATATAACCTGCACCTTGTTCTGTTTTCGGCCGATGGCAAGTTTGATGCCAATGCATGGCAAAGGCAAGGAAAAGTGGTAGTGCTAGTGAATAATGGCATTCATCCCGGAGAGCCCGATGGCATAGATGCAAGTATGATGTTTTTGAGAGATTTGGCTACGGGTAAGCTAAAAGCCCCGGCAAATGTGGTGTTTGGCGTAATACCGGTTTATAATATTGGTGGCTGTCTTAACCGGGGAACTACCAGCCGGGCTAACCAAAATGGCCCTACGGAATACGGCTTTCGTGGCAATAGCCAAAACCTGGATTTGAACAGAGATTTTACAAAAAACGATAGCAAAGAAGCCAAATCTTTTGCACAGATATTTCACCTGCTAAACCCCGATATTTTAATAGATAACCATGTGAGCGATGGAGCCGATTATCAGCATACGATAACCATGCTCACTACGCAGTACGATAAATTAGGTGGCGAACTTGGGGAATGGCTTCGCAGCACCTTTGAGCCAGCATTGTACCAGCGCATGAAGGCAAAAAGCTGGGATATGTTTCCGTATGTTAATTTTGAAACTGCAAGCCCAGAGCAAGGTATGGAACAGTTTTACGATCCGCCCCGCTACAGTAGCGGTTATGCGGCCTTATGGCAATGCATTGGTTTTGTACCAGAAACGCACATGCTAAAGCCTTTTAAAAAACGTGTGTTAAGTACTTATGCTTTTATGCAAACACTTATGGAAGAGGCTTCTAAAAAATCGACAGCACTAAAAGCTGTAAGGGCTAAAGCCATAAAGGATGTGATGAGCCAGCAGGTTTTTTCGTTAAGTTGGGCTGTAGATACATTGAGCAGCGGATTGGTTAGTTATATGGGCTACGAGCAGGCTTTTAAAACGAGCGATGTAACTGGCCTTAAAAAAATGTACTATAACCGCAGTAAACCATTTGTAAAAGAGGTGAAATTCTTTAACAAGTTTACTGGTAAGCAATTTGTTGATGCACCTAAAGCTTACATTATTCCGCAGGGTTGGTATGCAGTTATTGATTTACTTAAAATCAATAATGTAACCATGAAAAAGCTGGACCGTGACACAACAATTGAAGTAGTGGCTTACCATATAGACGATTACAAAGCTTCGCCAAGGGCGTATGAAAAGCACCATCGGAATACCGATGTAAAGCTTAGCACAATGCTACAATCAGTTCTTTTTTTGAAAGGTGATTATGTAGTAACCATGAACCAAAGAGCCAATCGCTACTTAGCAGAAATGCTGGAACCTAACGGCGATGACAGCTTTTTTGCATGGAATTTTTTCGATGCCATTTTGCAACAAAAAGAAGGCTATAGCGATTACCGCTGGGAAGATGTAGCTGCGGAAATATTACTGAATAATCCCAATCTTAAAAAAGAACTGGAGCAAAGAAAGCAGGCTGATGCTGCATTTGCGGCGAATGCTTCTGCTCAATTAAACTGGGTTTACAAGCATTCCACTTACTACGAAGCCGTGCATTTGCGGTATCCGGTTTTCAGAGTGGTTAACTAAGATTGCATTTTTTTGCTTTTTAAGCGAAACGATAGCCTCTTAAAAAGTCTTCTATTTTCATACGCTTCTTACCTTCTAGTTGCAAGTCGGTTATGTGTATAAAACCATTGGCATTGGCGTATTTTAAAAATGTTTTACCATCGGTAAAATGTGCTCCCTTTGTATGCTGATGGGCAGATATTTCTTTAACGGCAGCAAATACTTTTAACTTTTTTTCATCCAAAAAACAAAAGGCAGCTGGGTAGGGGCTAAGGCCACGAATTAGGTTATAAATACTGTTGCAATCGTTAGCCCAGTCTATTGTACAGGTTTCGGTAAAAATTTTTGGGGCGTGTTTTAATTGGCCATTTTTGTTGCTCGGTTGTGGCTTTTCGGTAATGGTGTTGGCCACCAAGCCTTTTATTGTTTTTACAATCAGGTGGGCTCCAATATCTTTCATCCGGTCGTGTATCTGGCCCACATTTTCATCATCACCTATTTTAAAACTTTCTTGTAACAAAATATTGCCGGTATCTATTTCGTGTTGCAGTTTAAAAGTGGTAACGCCGGTTTCTTGTTCGCCGTTTATTACCGCCCAGTTAATGGGTGCTGCCCCCCTGTATTGTGGCAGTAAAGAGCCATGCAGGTTAATGGTACCCATGGGTGGCATATTCCAAACCAATTCGGGTAACATTCTAAAGGCTACTACTATCTGAACATCTGCTTTAAGGGCTTTTAGTTCGGAAAGAAATTCGGAGTTTTTTAGTTTCTCTGGTTGTAAAATGTGCAGTCCTTTTACAACTGCATACTGCTTAACTGCACTTTGCTGTAATTGCATACCACGGCCGCCCGGTTTGTCGGGTGCTGTAATTACCCCTACTATGTTAAAACCCGCTGCGAATAAGGCGTTCAGGCTGGCCACCGCAAATTCCGGCGTACCCATAAATACTATTTTCGTTTGTTTGTTGATGGTGTTTGGCATTGTATAAAAATAATTTTAGAGGATTATCTTTTTAGAATTTTTTAAAAATGAGCGTTATGGTTTTGCTTGTTGTATCAATTGCCATTTATAAAAAATCCCCGGTAAAAACCGGGGAAAGAAATGTTTTTAAGTGAAAATATTTTATAGTTGTTATAAAGTTTTTTTTATTGCTTCCACAAATTCTTCTGTAACAGATGCAAAGCCTGCAATTTCCTTTATCGTAAATCTGTTTGCCAATAACATCATGGTAACAAATTGTGTGTCTTTTTCTTTGATTGTTTTTTCAATACCTTTTTCAATACCTTTTTCAATACCTTGTTTTATGCCCTGTTTTTTGGCTCTTTCAAGCACCATTTCTACTATACCCATGGTTTTTTTATTTTCGGTTAATGTATTTATTGCTTCATCAAATTTAGCTACACTTTCTGGTTTGGCAAAGTGTACATATAAATTTAAGAACGTTTTCAGCCCTCGCATTTTTTGATCGTTAATGTTCCGGAGTTGTAAGTTGCGGAATATTTGCATTTTCAGGGTCATTAAATCCTCATCGGCCATCTTTTTCTTTTTGATGGCTAGCAGCACAGTTAGTACTACAATAGCAAATGGGTTTTCGTTCTTTGCTAGGGCTTCTTCATCCTGCTCCAGTATTTTATAGGTGTTAAACTGGTAAATGTTTTTTGTACCAAGCTGTTCGTATGCATACAGTTTTGGGTGAAAATTTTTATGCGAATCTGTAAAAATTGCAAATGCCGTTATTGGCATATCATACTTATCAAGTATCCTGTAGAAGTAGGTAAACATCCTTTTCCCAAAATGTTTATCACTGTATCCCTGTACTTCTATGTGTACCAGCAGCCATGCTTCTTTGCCTTTTTTTGTGAAAACTTTTACCAACTTATCTACAAATTTTGGTGATTCGCTTTCTTCTACAGGGAATAACTGTTCCAGTTCTTTATCCAAAAACTGAAACCCCCTTTCCATATCAAAAAGCTTATCTGCATCTTTAAAAAAGAACCGTAGAAAGTCATCGAATACGTTTTCTAAAATGCCTTTCCATAAAGTATCGTCTTTTATCATCGCGGTTAAAAATTTAAATACAGTAGCGTTGCTTTAAAAGTGCTGTTATACTTTGCAAGGGGTAAAACAGAGAATTGTGAAATCCGTTTTTTTTCTGCAAAGCAGATTTTAAAATCCGTGTTTATCCCCGAAAAAATCGGGGCAGGCCGTTCTTTCCATTTCATCCCCGCAATGCTGCGGGGCAAGCCTAGTGCTAATTGTAATTCACTAATTTAAACCTTGAGTTGTATAGTTTATTTCCGGAGCGTATTCATTTTACTTACTCAAAATCATTGTACAATAAATACTTTTTTCTAACTTTTTTAAATGCTGTAATGCCTGGCTCCCAGCTTTTTCTTATTTCGGCTTCGCTTACGCTATTCATTATTTGCCACATTAGCTTTTCGTTGCCGGCCAGTTTATTAAAAAAATAATCAGGTCCGGCAGGGTTGCCTTTTTTGGGTCGCAGAAAAAAACTGTCTTTATTCGGGTATATTTTATAGGCATTCAAAATATAGCTCAGGTTAATTTGCTGGTTTTCTTTTTTAGTAATGTCAATGGCAATATCACTGAGGTTGTACCCATAGCATAGCCTGTCTTTCAATGGCGGATTTTTGGCACCGGGTGTACTTACGGGTGTAAAATTGTAAGTCAATGTATTGGGAAAAGAAGGTGCTCCATAAATTTGAAAAGGTTTCTCTGTGCCACGGCCAAGGCTTACTTCGGTTCCTTCGAAAAAGCAAATAGAAGTGTAAAGCAGCACACTCTGCATGTTGGGCAGGTTAGGGCTTGGTTTTATTGGAGGTTCGTAGTAGCTGTTATGGTCGTAGTTTTTGCATTTAATAATGGTAAGTTGTAATGGATTATAAGTACCCAACATTACTTTTAGCGGGGCGGCGGCATCAGTATATTGATACATTTTTTTATCCAGCAGTTTTTCACCATATAAAAAACTGGCGTATTCGGCCATCGTCATTCCATACACAATGGGTACGCTTTGCTTGCCCACGCCGCTTTGAAAACCATCTTCCATAACCGGGCCATCTACAAAAAAACCGTTAGGGTTGGGGCGGTCGAGTATGATTAATGGCTTGTTGGCAGCGATGGCACTTTCCATACATTCCTGCACATTATTAATGTACGTATAGTAGCGGAGGCCTACATCCTGCAGGTCGAAAAGTAGGATGTCGGTATTGGTAAGGTCTTCGATGGTGGCTTTTTTATGGTCGCCGTACAGCGAAATAATAGGGATGCCGGTGGTTTTATCCACACTGCTGCTTACATGTTCGCCGGCATCGGCATCGCCTCTAAAGCCATGCTCTGGACTGAATATGGTTGCAATATTAATTCCTAACTTAAGCAAAGTATCTACCAAATGAACTTGCCCAATGGCAGAAGTTTGGTTAGCAAAAATAGCCACCCGCTTGCCTTTTAGCATCGGTAAGTACTCGGCTATTTGATGGGCACCTGGAAGGATTTTTGATTTCTGATGAATTATTTCTGATTGTAGTTTACCGTTTTTGGGCTGCGCTTTGGCCACAAAGAAACTGCAAACAAAAAGTGTTAGAATAAGTAAGATGGTTCGTTGTGACATGTGTCGTTTTATTTGTAGGTAAATGTCCTGCCTATTTTTCTAAAAAGGAAATCAAAAAATGTGGGGTTTGAAAACAGGTTGTTATTTTCGCCCCGAAGCCTAGTTTTGTTTACTTGTTTTTGGGTGATGTTGTGGGGATGCCCAATAGATTCATTGCCGATGAACGGAGTCCGGAAATAATCTGGATTTACAACCTTAGCCAATGTCGCTTTATAATAGTACTTAGCTGGTTTCACCCCGAAAAAATCGGGGCAATTAAAAATATTGATAAAATAAAAAAAACATAGTAACGATGTCAACAGTAAAAAAAGGCGATACCGTAAAGGTGCATTACACCGGTAAATTAGCTAGCGGCGAACAATTTGATAGCAGTGCAGGCCGTGCACCATTGGAATTTGAAGTGGGTGCCGGTATGATGATTCCGGGTTTTGACAAAGGTGTGGAAGGTATGGCTGTGGGACATAAAAAAGTGATTACAGTAACGCCGTCCGAAGGTTATGGCGAGTGGGATGTGCAGAATGTTTTCGACTTTCCTAAAGAAAATGTGCCTGCCGATATGGTGCTGGAAGTGGGTCAGCAGCTTACTTTAACCAACGATCAAAATCAGCCATTGCAAGTAGTTGTGGCCGAAGTAAAAGAAGAAGTGATTATGCTGGATGCCAACCATTTTTTGGCTGGTAAAGAGTTGGTGTTTGATGTGGAGATTATGGAGATTGAGCCAAAGTCGCTGATAATAATGCCGTAAAACAAACCATGATTAATACAAGATTGAATTGAATTAAGGCTGATTACGGAGTAATCGGCCTTAATTGTTTTTATTAAGATAAATTTCAAAGAAGATTAAAAAAGTATCTGCCCAATCTGTTTAATCTTGCAATAATCAAGGTTTAGAAAATAATGTCTCATTAATAATAGTTCAAACAACAATGCAAGCCACCTACACTTACGACCAATTATATACTTTTACGCACAGTATTTTTAGAGCCATTGGTTGCAGCGAAAATGATGCTACCACTGCCACCAAAGTACTGCTGAGTGCCGATGTTAGAGGTATAGACAGCCACGGTATAGCCCGGCTAAGCGGCTATGTACGCCTGTGGGAAGCCAAACGGGTAAACGCAGCACCAGAGGTAAAAATTATACACGAAAGCCCAAGTACGGCGGTAGTGGATGGCGACAGCGGCCTTGGTTTGGTAGTGGCGCCGTTTGCCATGCAAGTGGCTATAGATAGGGCAAAAACCTGCGGTACCGGTTGGGTAAGTGTTAGTAACAGCAATCATTTTGGCATAGCCGGTTACCATAGTATGATGTGCCTAGAGCATGATATGATTGGGATTAGCATGACCAATGCAAGTGCATTGGTAGCACCTACTTTCAGCACTGAAAAAATGCTGGGCACCAATCCTATTTGCGTGGCCATACCTGCATGTAAAGAGCCTCCATTTGTGGCAGACCTTGCCACTACTACAGCCGCCAACGGTAAGCTGGAAATTTTACAACGGAAAAAACTGCATACGCCGGATGGCTGGGTACAAACCAAAGACGGTGAACCTACCAATGATGCCAATATTTTAAAGCAGGGCGGTGCCTTGTTACCCCTCGGCGGCGACTGGGAACATGGCAGTCATAAAGGTTATGCTTTAGGCAGTGTGGTAGATATTTTTAGTGCTATTTTAAGCGGTGCCAATTATGGCCCATGGGTACCGCCATTTCCTGCCTATGTGCCCATGCCAGAGAATCAGCCGGGAAAAGGCATTGGCCATTTTTTTGGTGCCATGCGGATAGATGCCTTTAGAACCGCAGCCGATTTTAAGCACCACATGGATCATTGGATTCAACGCTTTAGAACAGCTACACCCATTGCCGGCCACGAAAAAGTACTAATTCCCGGAGACCCAGAAAGAGAGATGGAAGCTATTAGAATGAAAGACGGTATTCCGCTGCTGGAGCAGGTTATAGCAGATTTGGCGGGTTTGGGAGAAAGGTTTGGGGTGGGGTTGTAAATAGGTGAACTTGAGTAATTCTTATAATATTACTACTCAATAAATAAATTACTGAATAATTAACATTACTTTAATAATGTTAATTTTTTTGGTTCTTCGTCAAAATTAGTGGAAGTGAAAAAAAGTGTGAAATTTGCGGTATGGCAAGCATTGATATTATTACGGCATTCAGTAAGGTACTCCA
>JAYUOV010000114.1:0-15784 GCA_043760535.1 Chitinophagaceae bacterium | reverse complement strand
GGATTTACAACGTTCGCCAATGTCGCTCCATCAGGGCACGGCTTTCGCTGGGTTCCACCGAAATAATCCACCGATATTCATCGGGGCAGGCGGGGCAGCCAAAAAAAGAAAAACTACGCAATCAAAACGCCGAGGCGTAAGAAATTCTGAACTTCCCAACCCAAGCATTGCCTTGGGTTTTGCATAGTAATATAAAACCACTGACCCGTTCTCCCAAGGTGAAGTCTTGGGTTAGGAAATTAAACCTTTAATTACAGTTTTGAAACAATCATTCTTTCATCCAAAACTTTACAAAGCCTTCCATTTCCGAACCTACTTCATGGTAGGTTTCCGGTATTTCGTTTTCGGTGCTGTGGTAAGTGGCCAGCCTTGTGCCAGATGGGCGGCTTGCCAGCAGCTTTCTTAGCTGCCAGTTATATTGCTCAAATATTTCGGTAGAGTAGGGGATGCTTTCGTCTATATGCGATTCCCCGGCTATGTTTTCGTAAAAAGAATTGTAGAAATAAAAATGGTCGTATTGCTTAAAATTGAGGTCGGTAAAATTACCGTGGGCAAATGAAACCTGATCCATTTGTAAGGTTGCACGGGCTATTTCGGCATAGTCCACCAGTTGCTTTCTTTGTTCTATGCCAAAGTATTTGGCCTCGGGTTTGTAATGTGCCGCCGCAAGGCAAAATTTGCCTACGCCGCTGCCGATATCGAGTATTTTAGCTCCTTTTGTTACTGCTAAAAAATTGGCCGCCATTTCTGCCACCATCAGGCTAGTCCAGTGTCTTGTACCAAGTTGCCGAATATGTAACGGGTATACTTTATCAAAACGGGAATCGGCATTGAACCAGTTTTCTTTCGGCTGATTGATGGTTGGAATAGAGTCTGTCAATGTTTTTAATCTTTATGGTTTCAATTTTTCGCCAGTCTTACCACCCTTGCCACCCCTTCTCCTGCCTTCGGCAAAATCTGTCCTCCCGATGCATCGGGACGGGGAATAATATGCAGGTTGTCTCTAATCATTATTGAACCTCGAATTTTCGAGAACTGAAATTTTCGGGGAATAGCTTTAAAATTAACAAATAACCTTTGACCAATGAACCAATGAACCAATCCACTAACGAACCCTCACCCTCGGGTCCACTACTCCATACAATACATCGGCCAAAATATTGACCATTATAAAAAAGGTAGCGGTTATCAGCACGCTGCCCATCACAACCGGGAAATCAAGTTTCTCCAAAGCATCCACTGTTACTTTACCAATGCCTTTCCAGCCAAAAATATACTCAACAAAAAATGCCCCGGCCAGCAACTCTGCAAACCAGCCGGTAATGGCTGTAATAACCGGATTGAGGGCATTTCGCAACGCATGTTTCCAGATAACGGTTCGGCTGCTAAGCCCTTTGGCATAAGCGGTGCGGATGTAATCTTGCTTCAGTACATCCAGCATGGCACTACGGGTAAGCTGTGTAATAATGGCCAGCGGCCGGATGCCCAAAGTAATGGCTGGCAGTATCAGGTTTTGTAAAGAATAACTGCGGCCGGTAAACGGATCCAGGTCGAACCAACTGCCAGTCATACTAAGGCCGGTGTATTTATTTAGCACAAAACCAAAGAGGTAGGCCAGTACTATACCCATAAAAAAAGAGGGTGCAGAAATGCCGAGGATGCTAGTAAAAATGGCTGAAGTATCCATCCAAGTTCCTTTTTTTACTGCGGCTAATACGCCCAGCATAATGCCAAGCACTGTGGCAATAAACATGGCGGCCAATGCCAGAATAATGGTTCCAGGCAAGGCTTCCATCAATACTTCCAATACTGGTTTTTTGGTTTGGTAACTTCTTCGGAGATAAGGCACTTTTAACCCAACTTTAGTATCGCCGCCAACAAATAAACCTTTTAGTTGCTTGGATTCAATTTCATCTTTTGAATTAATGCTAACCGGCGACACATCGTTGAGATACAGGATAAACTGTTTCCATTTGGGCTGATCGAGGTAGAGCTCTTTTCGAATATTCTGAATGGTTTTTTTATCACCGGTTTGTCCAAGTGTCATCCTAACCGGATCGCCAAAACCCTGAAATAAAAAAAACACAATCACCACCACACCCAGCAGCACCAGCAAGCCGTATAGTATTTTTTTTGAGATGAAAGTGAGCATTTTGGTTGATTGGTTGATTGGTTGATTCGTTGATTCGTTGATTGGTTGATTGGTTGATTCGTTGATTCGTTGTCCGAAAAAATTGCTCATCAACCAATTAAATTGAAATATACTGTTTAGGAAGTGAAGAATAAATATCGTTCTTGTTTTTTAATTGTAGTCAAGCATAAACCAGTCAACCAGTCAACCAATCAACTAATCAACCAATCAACTAATGAATCCTATCCCCTCGTATTTCTATTTCGTTAATAATGCCGGCCTCATATTCCAGCCATTGTTTCCAGCGGCGGTTTACTTTTTCTTCGTTAATATAAGTTCGGGCAAGTTCTATAAAGGTTACATAATGGCCGGCTTCGCTTTCCATAAAGCGGCGGTAAAAGCTACGGAAATATTCATCGTCTAAACCCTCGCTGAGGCGTTTAAAACGTTCGCAGCTCCGGGCTTCTATTAGTGCAAAAATTAGCAGCTTATCCAGCATCCGGTCTTCGGGGCTGCCGCCTTTCATTTCAAATAATTGAAGTGCATTTACGTAGGTGTCTTTACGCTGCAGGCCCAGTTTAAGTCCACGTTTTCGCAGTTCGGCTAGTACGATTCTAAAATGACCCCATTCTTCTGTAACAAGCGGCGACAGGCTGTTTACCAGCTCTTCATATTCGCTGTACCGCTGTATTAAAGTAATGCAGCTCGTAGCCGCTTTTTGCTCACAATAGGCATGGTCGGTCAGTATTTCTTCCAGCGACATACTTGCCAAATCCACCCACCGTGGATCGGTAGGTAATTGCAGGCCAAGTATGTTTTTTTGGTAAATGGATTCTTCGGTCATTTGGTTATTGGGTGATTTAAGGCCGCCACGCCGTGGTTGGTGTCCTCACAAACCACTGAATTTCGGGGGCTTTTAAATTATTTATTGAAATTAGGGCGAAGCAATTATTGTCGGTTTATTGATTGCAATTTTGATTTCAAACAGTCATCAAATTCAGTGGTTGGTGAGGACACCAACCATGGCGGGGTTTGCTCAAATTTGAATAAACCAAAACTAGTCGGTTTTGCCAACTGCCAACTAAAAAATTGCCAACTTTTCAAACCAGCTTCCTCGTTCTTTCTTTCATCACCGCAATTGCCTCTTCTCTTGATGCAAAGGCGTTGTTGATGTTTACCAGATTATCGGCCATTTTATTATAGTTGCGGGTCATCAGGTAAAAGAATAGGTGCAGGTAGTGGATGCCTTCAAATACCAGCGATTGCTGCTCGGCTATTTTCTCTTTTTCGTTTAAAAACATCACGGGCATTTCGGTGTAATGAGCGCCGGGTTTTAGGTGGTGCATTAGGTGGTAGCCATCGTTCCAGCACTTGTGGTTGTATTTGGTATTAATGCAGTTAAAGGTGCTTTTAAACGCATTTTCAGGTTCGGTCGGGTCCACAAAAGCATGTTGGGTCCAGTTGCCCAGCATCATTACCAATCTAGAAAAAGCCAGCGGAATAATAAAAATCCACAACGTGGCTTTAAAATTTACAAAACACAAACCAACCAGTACGATGTACAAAATAAATTGCCCGGCACTTAGCGGCACATAGTATTTATTTTTTTTACGGGTAAACAAATACATAAAAGTGCTGGTAGCGCCGTGCAGCACAAAATGGCCGTAGTATTTTAAAAAATCTTTTACTGAATCCCGTTGGTAAGGCATGGTGCTGCTGCCATCATCGGGCATATTGTTTTCTACATGGTGCATACCTACATGGTGGGCAAAATAAGATTCCGGCACCTGCCCAAATAAGGGGCAGATAAACCAGGTAATGTATTTGTTAAGCCAGTTGGCACTGGATTTTTTAAACAACCGCCGGTGGGTAATATTGTGCAGCATCAGCCCAAAAGAACCACGTATAAATATTTGCGATAGCAAAAACTGCGGCACCAAGAGCAGCCACCACCAAATGCCTTGCAGCAGCGGCGCGTATAAGAATACAGTAAGCGGTACAATAGTTAGGTGTATTTGCGTAAGCAAATGAATAAAAGGTATGTCCCGTTTATCGTTTATTATGGGTAGCCAAAGTTGCTCGTACCAAGTAAGCGATGCAGGTGGTTGGTATATTGGATCCGTTATTGTTGGTAGTGCCTTCATTGCCGATGCCTCTTTTTTTTTAGCTGCCGCAAGATAACCTACAATATTTGCCGGTTTTATATTACGTAGTTTTTGTAAAGAAAAAAAACAATCGGATGTCTTTGCTAAGGTGGTAATCTTACTATATTCACTTTTACATTACTTGTCACTTATGCGTATCGTTCCTTTCCTTATTTCTACCGTAATTACCGTGGGTTTGGTTTTTGCCCTTAACCAAAGGTGGACACTTAAAGACACTAAAACCCCACGTTTGGGGAATTTTCTTAGTCCGCAGCTGGGTTTTTGGCAAAATGCCGAGGCTAGAGACGAAGACTTTTCTGTTGATTTAAAATCGCCTTTACTGCAGGATAAGGTAGATGTGTACCTGGATGAACGCCTTGTGCCGCATGTGTTTGCCCAAAACGAACACGATGTTTATTTTGTACAAGGCTATCTCCATGCTAAATTTCGCCTTTGGCAAATGGAATTTCAAACCCATGCTGCTGCCGGAAGAATCAGCGAACTAATTGGTGCTAAAAAAGGAACCTACAGCATTTTGGATAAAAAGGATAGGATGTTTAGAAGATTGGGTATGGGCTGGGCAGCCGAAAAAAGTTTGGTTGCAGCCGAGGCCAATCCCGAAACAAAATTGGTAATGGATGCTTATACAAGCGGTGCCAATTATTACATAGAAAACCTGAAACCGGAAAATTATCCCGTAGAATACAAGCTGCTGGATTATGCTCCCGAAAAATGGACCAACCTTAAAACCATTCTTTTTATAAAATACATGGCGTACGATCTTTCTGGTTTTGAGGACGATTTTGAGATGAGCAATGCCAAAACTTTTTTAAGTAAAGAGCAAATTGAAAAAGTATATCCTTATGGGCAGGATTCGCTGGATCCCATTATACCCAAAGGAACCATTTTTGATACATCAGCTGTAGCCTTGGTAATTCCATTTGGGGCAGATTCTGCCTATTTAGACTTTAAAGATTCGCTGCCTGTAAATGATAGCAAACCCAACCCTGCTAACGGCAGTAATAACTGGGCGGTAGCCGGCAGTAAAACGGCAAGTGGTAAGCCCATTCTCTGTGGCGATCCGCACCTCGGCTTTAACCTACCTTCCATCTGGTTCGAAATGCAATTACACACGCCGCAATGGAATACTTACGGTGCATCTTTTCCCGGAGTACCGGCTATCCCTATTGGTTTTAACGATAGCATAGCCTGGAGCGAAACCAATGGTATGAGGGATGTTAGAGATTATTACGCCATAAAGTTTAAGGATGGTACCCAAAAAGAGTATTGGTTCGACAGTGTCTGGAAAACCACCGAATGGCGAATAGATACCATTAAGGTTAGGGACGAACCAGACTTTATAGATTCCATACCGATGACGGTTTTTGGGCCGGTAATGTTCGAAAAAAGGTATGGCGACAAGCTGAACGATGGCAAAGCTTACGCCGTAAGATGGAAGGCACACGATGCCAGCAACGAAGGCATGACTTTTATAAAACTAGCAAGGGCTAAAAACTACAACGATTATGTTGATGCTATTAAATGGCTGGAATGCCCGGGACAGAATGTGGTATTTGCATCCAAAAGTGGCGATATAGCCATGTGGTGTCAGGGTGCATTCCCTGCCAAATGGCGGCGGCAGGGCGATTTTGTAATGCCCGGCGAAGACAGCACTTACATGTGGCAGGGCATTATTCCCATGCAGGAAAACCCACACATGATAAACCCGGTTCGGGGTTTTGTAAGCAGTGCCAATCAGTTGCCGGTAGATGTGGCTGTGTATCCATATTACCTCGGTGGCAATTACGACCTGTACCGTGGCATCGTAATCAATAAAGTATTAACCGCCATGGATAGCATTTTACCAACCGATATGCTGCGGATGCAAACCGATAATTACAACACACATGCCGCTACAGTGCTGCCTTTATTACTTAGTAATTTGTACGATAGTACTTTAAAAACAAATGAAAAAAAGTACGCCAATATGCTTCGTAAATGGAACTACCGCAGCGATATGACAGAAACCGGCCCCACCATTTTCAGCAGGTTTATGTACCATTTAGAAGGGCTAGTTTGGAACGATGATATTAGAGAACAATCGGATTTACCAACGCCATATCCGCAACAGTTTACACTAGTAGAAGCTTTTATAAAAGATACCGGTTTTGCATTTATTGATAACAGAAACACGCCGCAAAAAGAGACCCTAAAAGATTTGGTATTGGAATCTATGAAACAGGCAACAGTGGATTTAGACTCCATGCAAGCAGCGGGTATTGTGTTGGAATGGGCAAAGGCCAAAGCTACAGAAGTAGCTCACCTAATGAAATTAGCTCCATTTACCCGAATGAACCTGCCGATTGGTGGCGGAACGAATATTATAAACGCCACCAACAAAGACCACGGACCAAGCTGGCGGATGATTGTAAGCCTTACCGAAACTACCGAAGCATACGGCGTGTACCCCGGCGGCCAAAACGGAAACCCCGGTAGTAAATTTTACGACAATTTTATAGACACATGGGCCGAAGGCAAATACTACCCACTTTGGATTATGACCGCCGCCGATGAAAAAGACCCAAAAGTGAAATGGAAAATGAGCTTTTTAAAGGGGTAAAAGGTGTAATGTATAGGGTTTAGGGCATAAGCCGAAAGTCATAAATCTGAACCCTAAACCATACACCCTAAACCTTGCACCCTATACCTTACACCTTCAACCTTACAAATATGAAATTTATAGCTTCAATTATACTCACTGGTTTACTGGCATTTGGCCTGGGCGGCTACCTCGATTGGTGGAGCATTGCCATCGCTGCATTTATAGTTGCAGCACTCATTCCACAACGGCCATTACTGGCCTGGCTCGCTGGTTTTATTGGCCTGTTCCTGCTTTGGGGTGGCCTTAGTTTTTTTATCAGCGAAAAAAACGGAGGTGTATTTGCCGCTAAAATTGCCGCCATACTTCCCTTGCAGGGCAATGCTTTTTTGTTGATTGTTGTAACCGCTTTTGTAGGAGCATTGGTAGCTGGGTTTGCGGCTTTGAGTGGTAGTTATTTGAGGAAGAGAAAGGCGTAATTTTTTTGTACTCCGCACCGGTTCGTGTCCCCACGAACCGGAATTTTGAAGGGGAGATTGACAAATAATATCGGAGCGGATTTAGGTTCGTGTGGAAATAAACCTAAGCGGTGCCGACGAATAAAGCGAAGATTTTGTTCTTGTCATCATCATCATCATTTGTAACTTTACGTTACACCTGTAGTTAATACATTGATTATACAAGTATTTACAGTACAAGTACCAAAATATACCCCAAAGGTTTGGGCAGAGGTAGGTTTAGGGACGCTAGAATTGTATTTATAGGAAAGATTGTACGATTGTGCGGCTTCAAAATACATCAGAGGTAGGTAAAACCAGTGGTTACCATTGATATCAAGCTATTCTAAATATATTGTTAACCAAATATCAAATGGATAGCCGTTGGTTTCCCATTTTGATATTTTTTAGAACGGGTTCATTGTTTGATTAATGGTACAATGAGGTAAGGCTGGTGGTACAACACCTTGAAAATTTTGTGTGTACGGCAGTACTACCGGGGTATTACATTGTAAGGCAAAAATTGCAGAACTGCAAAAGAAAATCAGAACAATAAAGAGGGTATATATTTTTTTCATAAGCTAATATTTATAGGTTGGTTTAAAACAAAACAGGCATACCCCTTACACTTTATAACGCAGTGCCAAGGTGCGATGAACACCAAACAACAACGGAGTAAGTAAAAGGGCACGCCTGTTCGGCATGCCCTGCTTGATTACTACCATATTGTTTATTCCACTTCTTACGAAATGTTCATCGAATTTTAGCACATGGTTATTTAATGAAGTAGCACACTATAATAAATTGGTAAAAGCTTATTTTTCTGAATTAAAAGATGGGAGTAGTTTTTTTACTGCTGTATTTAATGCAGAATATTTTTTTTCTTCTTTATAAATCAATAAAAAGCCTTTTAAGGTTGGGATAATATGCCTCTTACGTGGACAGTCGAATTTTCTGGGATACACGTTCCCAAAATAATATTCACCTACTGCAACTTAGCCAATGCCATTTAACATTTCTAACTATATCTTTGATTTTTAATTCTTACACATAGTGAGCAAACACATTAATAAAGTATCAGCAGCCGGGCTGTTGGTAGCTTTGGGCATTATCTACGGTGACATTGGAACTTCCCCGTTATACGTTTTTAACTCTATTATTACCGATCAGGTAATTACGGAGGATTTAATAATCGGCTCCATGTCCTGCGTATTCTGGACAATGACCTTACTTACTACAATCAAGTATGTGTCTTTAGTTTTAAAAGCCGACAACAATGGCGAAGGAGGCATATTTGCCCTTTTTGCTTTGGTAAGGCGAAGAAAAAAATGGCTGGTATTACCTGCAATGCTTGGCGGGGCAGCAGTTTTGGCCGATGGTATCATTACCCCGCCCATATCTATTACATCTGCTATTGAGGGTTTAAAAAAATTACCCGTACTGCATGATATCACTATACAAACAATAGTAATTATTGTGCTCTGCATATTGGTATTGTTCTTTTTTATGCAGCAGTTTGGTACAGCATCTATTGGTAAAATGTTTGGCCCGGTTATGCTCGTTTGGTTTGGTATGCTCGGTGCTTTGGGCTTTTTTCATTTGGCCGATTATCCCTCTATATTCAAAGCATTAAACCCTATGTATGCTTTTAATTTTTTAAGGTATAGTAATGGTAATGGTTTCTGGATGTTGGGGGCTGTGTTTTTATGTACTACGGGGGCCGAAGCCTTGTACAGCGATTTAGGCCATTGCGGACGTGCTAACATTCGCTACACTTGGGGTTTTGTAAAAATTACTTTGCTATTAAATTATTTTGGCCAGGGTGCTTACCTCTTAGCTAACCGGCAGGGGGTTTTGGCTTCGGCGGCTAATAAAGAAATTTACAACATCAACCCTTTTTACGACTTAATGCCGAGTTGGTTTTTACTACCAGGTATTGTGGTAGCAACTATCGCTGCAATTATTGCCAGCCAGGCAATGATTTCGGGATCTTTTACACTTATTAGTGAGGCAATGCGTCTTAATCTTTGGCCAAGAATGAAAATAAAATACCCTTCCGAAGCCAAAGGGCAGCTATTTATCCCAGGATTAAATACATTGATGTTTGTAGGTTGTGTAGGTATTGTTTTGTTTTTTAAAGAATCTTCTAAAATGGAAGCTGCTTATGGTTTAGCCATTGTGCTAACCATGATAGCCACAACGATCCTTTTCTCAAATTATTTGGTGCTCCACCGGGTAAAACCCATTTTTATTTACTTGTTTTTAGGAGTGTACCTCACCATTGAACTTTCTTTTCTAACCGCTCTAATGATTAAATTCGTGCATGGCGGTTACATTACGCTTATTGTTGCGGCAGCTATGTTTACTGTTATGTATGTATGGTACCGCAGCAGAAAAATTAAAAACAGGTATGTGGAGTTTGTGCGTTTAGAAAATTACATTTCACAAATACAGGAGCTGAGTAACGATAAAACCGTGCCTAAATATGCCACCCATCTGGTGTATATGACGAGTGCCAATAACCCCAAAGAAATAGAGCACAAAATTATTTACAGCCTATTAAACCGTAAGCCTAAGCGGGCCGACATTTACTGGTTTGTTCATGTGGATACGCTGGACGATCCATACACCTGTGAATATTCTGTTGATCATATTATCCCCAACGATATTATCAGGGTAGAATTCAGGCTTGGTTTTAGGGTGGAGCCACGCATTAACCTGCTGTTCCGCAAGGTGGTGGAAGAGCTGGTGGCCAACCGTGAAGTAAATATTACCAGCCGCTACGAGAGCCTGGAGAAGAACAACGTGGTCGGCGATTTTCAGTTTATAGTAATGGAAAAGTTTTTGAGCAACGATAACGAACTGCCATTTACCGAAAAGCTGATTATGAAACTCTATTTCTGGATAAAAGAAATAGGCCTAAGCGAAGAGCGTGGCTTTGGCCTGGATACCAGCTATGTGCAGGTAGAAAAGTTTCCATTGATAGTAGCGCCGGTTTCTAACTTAAAACTAAAAAGGATAGAAGAGTACTCTGGGGAGGATGAATAAAGTTCATCTGACGTATGCAATTTATTGCGTTTATATGTTGATAAATAATGAAATCAATTTCTACAAAAGCCTTCCGGCTACTGCTTCTGGAGAAACCAGATAGTTTATTAATCGATGTTAGAGAAGCTTTTGAAAATGAAATCTTCAACATTGGCGGAACACTACTGCCCCTTGGAGAAATAATGAAACATGCCGAAGAAATACCCACCGATAAGCCTGTGATTATTTATTGCCGCAAAGGCGTTAGAAGTGCTATTGCCATACAGCGACTGCATGCTAGGTTTGGTATGGAGAACCTTGTAAACCTAGAAGGTGGTTTGGAAGCATGGTAAAATGAGTGTTTCATCGAACTTTACAACATAAATTTTCCTAAAAACAACCTGAAGAAAAATTGATACATTGTTGGCTTAACCTTTGCCTCCCATCATGTCCTTAATCTTCTACATAATCCTCGGCTGGCTGGCCTTAATTGTGGTGGCTTATTTCATCCAGGAAAAATTTATTTTTAAGCCGGAAAAACTCCACAAGGATTTTGAATACAAATACGATGCACCTTTTCGGGAACTTAATTTTGAAGTAGAAAAAGGCGTTACCATCAATGGGCTTCATTTTTATGTAACAGCACCCAAAGGCCTCATTCTGTATTTTCATGGCAATACCCGAAGCATAAAGGGCTGGGCCAAATATGCAACAGATTTTTACCGGTATCAATACGATGTGGTGCTGGTAGATTATCGTGGCTTTGGCAAAAGCACCGGCAAGCGTAGCGAAAAGGAAATGCTCAGCGATATGCAGTTTGTGTACGAAACCCTTGCTAAACAATATCCCGAACAACATTTAATAGTGTATGGCCGCAGTATGGGCAGCGGTTTTGCCAGTAAAATAGCTAGTGATAACAAGCCCCGTTACCTCATTTTAGATGCACCCTATTTTAGTTTTAAAAAAGTGGCTGAACGCTTTATGCCCATGCTGCCACACAGGCTTACATTGCGTTTTCAGCTACGCACCGATAAGTGGATTGGGCAGGTTAGCTGCCATACCTACATACTACATGGCACCAAAGACTGGCTGATACCACTTAAACACAGCGAACAATTACAAGCCATTAACCCAAGAATGATAACGCTGATAAGAATAGTAGGTGGCCGCCATAATAACCTCCCAAGCTTTCCCGAATACCACAATTTCATCAGGGATATTTTGTTAGAGTAAGAGGTTTTTTGTTCTCCGTTCCGATGAATCGGAAGAGGTGGTCGGTTCTTGCCGCAAGGAGGCGGATTTTAATACAGCAAGAAATGATAACCTAATATTTATAAAGCATCCACAGGCTTGCCAACAGCCAACTGAAAAACTGCGAACTAAAAACATGCAATCTTCTTTCAAAAAGATAATAGTCCCAACTCTTGCAGCATACCTTCTTCTTTGCTGTGGGTTCTATTTTTTTCAGCATCTTTTCTTCTTTCACCCTAAGGCTTTGCCAGAAAATTACCAATTTTTGTTTTCCCAAAAGTTTGAAGAAAAGCAAATTGTTTTAGACAAAAAAACATTGTTAGATGTGGTGCAGTTTAAACCAAAGAATTCTGTATCCAAAGGCGTCGTTCTGTATTTTCATGGCAATAGAAAAAACATAGAGTGGTACGCAGAATATGCTCCCAATTTTACAAAATATGGCTACGAATGCTGGATGGTAGATTACCCCGGCTATGGCAAAAGCAGCGGCGAATTAACACAGGAAGTGATGCAAAATTTGTCAATAAAGCTATACCAGCTGGCTACGCAAAAATATAAAAGTACTCAAATTGTTATTTACGGAAAAAGCCTGGGGACGGGGCTTGCAGCATATTTAGCTTCGCAAGAATATAGCAGACAGCTAATACTGGAAACGCCCTATTACAGTATGGCCTCATTAGCCAATCGCTATGCACCCTTTTTACCGGTTAACTTGTTAATGAAGATGAATTTTACCACCGGCGAATACTTTAAAAACATTTCCGAACCCATCACTATTTTTCATGGATTGCAGGATGAAGTAATTCCTTTTTCCAACGCAATGCAGCTAATACCAGGTATGAAAAAAGGAGATCGTTTTGTATCTATACCCGGAGGCAAACACAACAATCTTGCATCGAAAAAAATGTATCTGGCTATGTTAGACAGTCTGCTTTCAGGTCATTAGGGATTATGTCATTTACAAATACCCCAATCCCCAATGACTCAATCCCTAATACCCCAAACATTTACCCTTTTTTGATTTTATTGCCGTAAGGCACATAATTTTTTTTACCTGCTTTTAAGTAATATCGGCCACCATTTTGCCCAATATATATTTTTTCGCCACTTGGTCCCTTCATTCGGTCGTCCACATTGTCGGTGTATTTTGTGGTGGGCTTTAGCAGAGCCGGCATGCTATCGCTTGTTGCAGTTGTTATTACTTTTTTTAATTTCGTTTTGGTTTTTGGCTGTGCACTTGATGCCAAATAAAATAGAATTAGGGGAAGAAATAAAAAGGTTTTCATTTGAATACAGTGGGTTTTAATTTTTAAAGTAGGTAAAAAAATTACAACGAA
Source organism: Chitinophagaceae bacterium (assembly GCA_043760535.1). Taxonomy (GTDB): domain Bacteria; phylum Bacteroidota; class Bacteroidia; order Chitinophagales; family Chitinophagaceae; genus JAZKFT01. The sequence continues at coordinate 2,798 of JAYUOV010000114.1, read as the reverse complement.
AAGCTACATCTTTTTTATTGGTGATCTTTAGTTTAACTGTGGATCTATTGGGTAATTAATAATCTCTTCGTAAGCTGGTCCTAGCATTCTTACTGCATCTTTCCATGCCGCTTCGGGTTTTGGATGAAACACCAATTGCTTATTGCCGTTGATTGTAAGCCAGCTTTTTTCTTCCAGTTCGCCATCTAGCTGGCCATGGCTCCAGCCACTATAGCCTAAAAAAAAGCGGATACGATTTGTATCCAAAGTGTGGTTACGAATCATGTAAAGTACCTGCTCAAAATTACCTCCCCAAAATATACCGTCCGTAATTTCTTGCCCATCAGGTATTAGTTTTGGCAGGCTATGTATAAAATGCAGGGTATCTTTTTGTACAGGCCCGCCATAATAAACTGGTATCGGAAACCCTTCCAGGTTGGGTAGCAGTTCAGCAAGGGTTTGTTCGTAAAGGCGGTTAAGTACAAAGCCAAAACTGCCTTCGTTTCTGTGGTAGCATAAAAAAACCACCGTTCTTATAAAGTTGGGGTCTTTTAAAAACGGGTCGGAAATAAGGACGGTGCCGGGTGTTGGTGCATTCATAGCATTAAATTAAAAAACGTTTGCTGAAATTCAAATTTTTTTTGCAAAACCGGTAAAATAGATAGCTAAAAGCACAAGGATGTTAAAAATGCTATAAATTTTTTTACTAAAAATTGATTCTGGGAGGGGCTGTTGAAACCTTTTACTTTTACAGTCTTAAGTATTTTCATGAAGAAGATTTTACCGATTATTATCATCCTTATTACCGTTTCTTTTTTAGGGCTTATTTACGTGCAATATTCATGGTTTCAGAACTTGCAGCAGGTAAAGCAGGATCAACTATACGAACAAGTAGTTAGGGCCGTAGATGTGGTGTGCAAAGACCTTAATGAAAGTAATGGACGCTTGCCATTTATAAAAAATCCAAAAAATGCTCTCGGCCTTTCAGATGATCTTTTGTCTATGCAGCTACTAAGACCGGCTACTGTTGCGCAAAGATTTACCCAATATGAAGTGCAAGAAAAATTTGAAAAAATATTTCAGAAAAACCCCTCCTTAAGAAAAGTTCCTTTTGAGTTTGCCATAGCCAGCACTATGAACATATTAAGTTTTGAGATGCAGACGGCCTATTTTCAAAAAGTATTGGAAGATACGGTTAACAACAGGCAGTTTTTATACCCCTTGGAACCCCCAAGTGGCAGTAGCGCTGAGGGCCTTGTTCCATACGAAACAATGATTGTAGTAGTTCCTAATTTTAATGATTTGGTTTTTAAGTCGTCCTACTTAGAGCTCGGAGGGTCGGTAGTGTTTATTTTGTTTATCATGTTTGCATTTTTCTTTACCGTAAGGGCATTGTTAAACCAGAAAAAACTAAGTGAGATTAAGAGTGATTTTATAAATAACATGACCCATGAATTTAAGACACCATTGGCCACAATCTCACTGGCAGTAGATGCGTTAAAAAACGAAAAAGTGCTGAACGATCGTACTAAAATGTCTTATTTTACTGGTATTATAAAAGAAGAAAATAAGCGGATGAATAAGCATGTGGAAACCATATTACAAGCTGCCATATTAGAGAAACAAGAATTTCAACTAAACAAGCACCACCACCATGTTAATGAGTTATTAAAGCGATCTCTAGAAAACTTTCATTTACAACTGGAGGATAAACTGGCCATAGTAGAGCTAAAACTCAGTGCAAAAAATGACTTGATTCATGCCGATGAAATACATTTTACCAACCTGCTGAATAACCTAATAGATAACGCCATAAAGTATTCAAAAGAAAAGCTGGAACTAAAAGTTAGCACATATAGTACCAATAAAAATGTAATAATACGCATAGAAGATAACGGCATTGGTATGAGCCGAGAATCGCTAAAACGGGTTTTCGAAAAATTTTATCGTGCCCATACGGGCAATGTGCACAATGTAAAAGGCTTTGGTCTTGGTATGAGCTATGTAAAAACCATTATTGATGCCCATAAAGGCAATATTAAAGTAGATAGTACACTTGGAAAAGGCACATCTTTTACGGTAGAAATGCCACTGACGAAATAGCGTTTTTTAGGTTATTGGTCGTTGTTCTATATTCGGGTTTTAGAAGTATTGATAGTAACCTAATTATCACTTATTGATTCACCACCTAATAAAACTACTATCTCCATAACTCAAAAATCTAAACTTGTTTTCCAAAGCATATTGATACATTTTTTTCCAATTGTTACCAGCCACTGCGGCTATTAATAACAGCAATGTAGATTGTGGCTGATGAAAATTAGTGATAATACCTGTGGCTATTGTAGGCAGGTATGGTGGAGCTATCATTATTTGTGTATGCAGGCCAAGGCTAGTTATATTATTATTTTTCATTTTTTGTAAAAGGGCTTGTAAGGCTGCCTCTTTACTAAAGCTATATTGCATCAGTCTGTCATATACTTCCCATTGCTTTACTTCAAGGTTATTAAGGCTTAAATCCTTATCCAGCGTAGCTTTTACACCCATCCAGTACAAGCTTTCAATGGTTCTCATGCTGGTGGTGCCCACTGGTATTACCTCTTTAAAGGCTAGTAGTTTTTCTATAAATGTAGCATCTACCACTATGTATTCTGCATGCATTTCGTGGCCTCCAATATTGTTGCTTTTTACAGGTTTAAAGGTGCCGGCACCTACATGCAGTGTAACATACGCATTTAAGATTCCTTTACTTTGTAAAGATTGCATTACTTCATGGGTAAAGTGAAGTCCGGCCGTGGGGGCGGCCACACTTCCATCTT
>JAYUOV010000113.1:0-15796 GCA_043760535.1 Chitinophagaceae bacterium | reverse complement strand
AAGACGAAGCCCATGTGGCACTGCATTTTGCAGCACTAAGCACCAACGAAAAAGATGTTGTAAAGTTTGGCATCGCCGCCGAAAATATGTTTGGCTTTTGGGATTGGGTGGGTGGCCGCTACAGCCTTTGGAGTGCCATTGGTCTTAGCATAGCCCTTACCATTGGCTACGATAATTTTGAACAATTACTGAAAGGTGCCAACGCCATCGACAACCATTTAGAGACGACTCCATTAGAAAAAAACATCCCTGTGGTGATGGCTTTGATTGGTCTGTGGTATGTAAATTTCTTTGGCGTAGCCAGCGAAGCTATTTTGCCATACGACCAATATATGCACCGCTTTGCGGCTTATTTTCAGCAGGGTAATATGGAAAGCAATGGCAAATATGTGGACAGAAATGGCGATGCAGTTACCTACGAAACCGGACCAATTATCTGGGGCGAACCGGGAACAAACGGGCAACATGCTTTTTACCAATTGATACATCAAGGTACACAAATAATACCCGCAGATTTTATTGCCCCGGCTGTTAGCCATAATCCTATTGGCGACCATCATATAAAACTACTGAGCAACTTTTTTGCCCAAACAGAAGCACTTATGAATGGCAAAACAAAAGAACAATGCATTGCCGAAGGTGTACCCGAAAATTTGATACCCTACAAGGTTTTTGAAGGCAACCGCCCTACCAATTCATTTATGGTAAAAAAAATAACCCCTTTTGTTTTGGGTGAGCTGATTGCCTTATACGAACACAAGATTTTTGTACAAGGCGTAATTTGGAACATTTACAGTTTCGACCAATGGGGTGTGGAACTGGGTAAGCAACTGGCCAATAAGATACTGCCAGAACTGGAAACAGAAACCATAATTAGCAGCCACGATAGCAGCACCAATGGGCTGATTAACTGCTATAAAAAATGGCGGGTTAGTGGATTGGTTGTTTAGGGATTGGGGATTGGTTGATAGTTGTAAATAAACGAATCATTAACTTATGGATGCAGCAAATATTTCTTTTAAAAAGTAATTACAAAATGAAACATATTATACTACTTACCGCCAGCTTTGTGGCAACACAAACATTTGCCCAGGAACTTAAACTCGATATGAATAAGTTGAAAAAATATTTAGGCCAAAATAAGGGTCGAATAGGTAATGCACCCACGAAACCACAAAAGCTATCATCATCATCATTGTTGATCAAAAATTCGATGATTGATACAGTTCGATTTTCTCATATAACTGCACAAGGTGATGTGTTTTTTTTACCGCAGGACAATACCCCTTGCCTGAAACCCACCAAAAATGGATATGCTAGTAATATGCCAAATGCCATAGTTTATAATACAACAAATTCTAAACGGACTCCTGCACAAATACCTAACGCACTTAAAGGAAAAGATTTTGTTTTAGTATTTCCTAAAAAAAATATTTCAGATATACTGGGTAAGTAAACAATTTTCTTTGCAATAAATATACATAAATTGAAACCACTATTTATTCTCTCTCTATTGCTGCTAACAGCAAGTTTATTAAACGCACAAACTTGCGAAGTATCGTTACCCGAATTAAAAGGCGAATACACTGGTGAATGTAAAGGTGGCAAAGCCGAAGGCATAGGCACTGCCACCGGAAAAGAAGATAGTTATGGCGGCCAGTTTAAAAAAGGCAAACCTAATGGCCGTGGCACCTGGACCTGGAAAGACGGCCATAAATACATGGGAGAATGGAAAGACGGGCTAATGGACGGAACCGGCGAAATGCACTATACAAGTATGGATGGCGCCGACAGCATGACGCCTGTAGTGTATGCAAAAGGAAAACAGGTAACTGAAACCAAAGAAGCGTATAAAATTTATTTTGCAGCAGCTAATATTGCAAAAATTAAAGTAGAGAAAACCAATGTAGCCGACCAGATAGTGGTGGAAATAGAAAGCACAAGCGGTGGCGGTATTACTATTAGTAGTGGCACCATGGTAGTTCCGCAGCTTACCGATATTGAAATTGTGAAAGGCATGTACAATCTTGTAACCAATACCAACACTGCCAAACGGTCTATTACACGTATTATACAACCAGATTTTCCGCTCCGGTTACGATTTAGGGCAGGCGGCCAAAACGTGGATATTGGTTTTAACGAGGCTTCGGGCTACAAAGTGATAATACAGGTTAATCAATAACCAATTATGTTATTTCAGAACTCCTTACTCTTCGCAGTTTTGATTGCGTAGTTTCTCTTTTTTTGCCTGCCCCGATGAATATCGGTGGATTATTTTGGTGGAACCCAGCGAAAGCCGTGCCCTGATGTAGCGACATTGGCGAACGTTGTAAATCCCGTAGCATTACGGTACTCCGGTACACTGGCTGCTTCTATCCGGCTTTTTAGACTGCGAATAATAAGCTGTTTCAGATCACGGGGTATGGAGTTCTGTATTTACTAGTAACAAATTAGAAAAATCCATTACCAATAAAAATAGCCCTCACAAAAGACAGAGCTATTTTATGTACTTCACCTACCGGAAATTTTATAAAAACCTTTCGTACAACTTCTCATATTGCGGCACCACATTGTGAATGTCGAATTTTAATGCCTGCTCATAAGCGGCATTTTTAAATTGGTTTAGTCGTTCATCATTTTGTAAAATATCAATGGCAAAATTACCCATGGCTTCTACATCGCCTACATTGGCCATATAGCCGGTTACGCCATGGATATTGATCTCGGGCAAACCGCCTGCATTGGTACTTACCACCGGCACATGGGCGGCCATAGCTTCCAAAGCACTCAGTCCAAAACTTTCGTAATCGGAAGTAAGTAAAAACAAATCGCTGATGACCAGTATTTCTTCCATCTGCTCTTGTTTACCAACAAATCGAACATTGTCGCAAATGCCCAATTCGCGGCAAAGCTCTTCGGCAGCAGGTCTTTCGGGGCCATCGCCTACCATCATTAGCATGCTAGGCATTACCTTATTTACTTTGGCAAAAATCTGGATGACATCGTTTACCCTTTTAATTTTTCTAAAGTTACTGGCGTGTATCAGCACCCTTTCGCCATTGGGTGCCAGTGCCTTTCTAAACGCATCTATTGGTTTTTTCGAAAACCGGCTTACATCCACAAAATTGTAAATAACGTCTATCTCTTTTTTAATATCGAAATAGCGGTAGGTTTCATCCCGCAGATTGTTAGATACAGCAGTAATGCCATCGCTTTCGTTAATACTGAAAGTAACTACAGGTTCGTAGGTTTTGTCTTTACCAACCAGGGTAATATCGGTACCGTGTAAAGTGGTAATTACTGGTATGGTTCTTCCCTCATTTTTTTCGAGAATTTTTTTGGCCAGGTATGCTGCCGAGGCATGGGGTATGGCGTAATGTACATGCAGCAAATCCAGATTTTGGTTAATGGCCACATCTACCATGGTACTTGCTAGTGCCACTTCATAAGGCGGATAATCGAACAATGGATAGGTGGGTACCCTTACCTCATGATAAAATATATTGGCACTAAAAGCACTAAGCCGCACGGGCTGCTGATAGGTAATAAAATGAATCTGATGGCCTTTGCTGGCAAGTGCTTTGCCCAGTTCGGTAGCCAATACACCGCTACCACCAAAGGTTGGGTAGCAAACAATTCCTATTCTCATAAAACTAAAAATAATAGATGGCGAAGTAACGATTTATTATGCAGCATTGGGCAGTTAGCAGTTATCAGTAAGCTTAACTGCTGTTCTTTTACAATTTCATGCTGTAAAATTATTTTTGCAAACTGCCACCTGCTAAACTGCCAACAGGATTCGCAGGGCCAACTGAATAATATAATCTGTGGCTATGTAAGCCGAATCATTATTTTTGAACTACAATAATTGTATTTATGAGAAAGTTTGCTATAGTAACCTCTTTAATAGTGTTGCTAATCGTTACCATCCTGTTTTGGTGGCGGTTTTACTTTGTTTTTGGCGAAGGCGTAAAATCTGGAGAACTAAACTATGTAGTTAAAAAAGGCTACCTGTTTAAAACCTGGGAAGCTAAAATGATACAAAGAGGCAACAAAGAATTAATGCAGAGCAATGAGTTTGTTTTTAGCGTAGCTAACGATTCCATAGCCCATATTTTAGAAACCAACAGTGGCAAATGTTTCGACCTGCATTATAAAGAATATCTGGGCGCTGTACCATGGAGAGGCAATACCAAATACATAGTAGATAGGGTGGACAAAGTGAAAGAACTGGTGGATTGTGGGGTTCGGTAGTTTGGTTTATTAGTTCACTGGTTAACATGTTTACATGGTTTTCTAAAGTAATATTGGAACTCGTAAACAGGTGAACTATTGAAAAACGGTTTTACACCCCTAATAAAAATACAGAGGCTTCCAATTTTGTAGCAATTGAGTATCTTAATATAGGCCGTAAAAAAGCTATTAAAAAAAGTAGAAAATATTAAGCCTTAAAAAGTTCAGTTAGCTGTAAGTTATGCTATTAAAAAGTTAGTTAATAATAGAGTAAACATTAGATTTATTTAAAAATTTGGTCTTATTTTAAAAAAAATTTAAAATTATGACAATCAAACAGTATTACACAAACATTACTTGTACGAGTTTATTTTGGGGCACTATTGGCGGCATTGCCCTAATTATTGCTACCATATTAACAACAAATGGCCACTTACAAATTACACCTTATCCAATTTTATTAATTGCAGCTATAGTAACAATTGCAGTATCACACAAAAAAACGAAGATTACCCTAAGTAAATTATTTCTTACTGGATTTCTGACTTTTATGGTAATGACTTTGATTTCATACGTTTATATTATAACATTCGTAAATCCAAATTCAGGAATAAATGTGTTGAAGCATTTATTAACACTTAGCACAATGATAGGGATAGGAACATTATCGAGTTTGTTCGTCTCGTTAATAATAAAACAGATTGTTAAGTAAATACGGTACACAAAAATATTTTGCAAAAAATAGGCATACATAAGCCAGATTTCAATATTTATTTATGTAGTAACTTTATTTACAATAACTGAAATTTTGGTCATTGTACATAATAACAAGCAATATTTATTTCTTATACTTAGTGTTTAGTTACCATATTAAAGATTGAAGTAACAGAGCTACAGACACCTGTTTCTTTGCTACACACCTAATAAAAATATAGCCGGCCTTTTATGCAATGCCGGTATAGCTTTTTTCCATTCTTCTATTTTTTTTGTGGCTATAGATTCTGTGGCAGCAGTTATATCTACTGCAATACAAAGCCTTGTTGTGGGCTTGCAACTTTGCAAAATTTCTTTTAGCAGGGCATCGTTTCTAAAAGGGGTTTCTATAAAAATCTGTGCAGTATTTTTTTTAATCGCATCATCTTCCAACAGTAGTAATTGCTTCCTTCTTTCGGCTGCATCTATGGGCAAATAGCCATTAAAAGAGAAAGCCTGCCCATTCATGCCACTTGCCATAAGCGCCATTAGAATGGATGATGGGCCAACCAAGGGCTTTATAACAGCATTCAATTCTTGTGCTTTGGCAACTAATATCTGTCCGGGGTCGGCTACTCCAGGGCAGCCTGCTTCGCTGAGAATACCGATAGTATCGCTTTTTTTTATGTGCGCCGCAAATTGACGTAGCACTTCATCCTCGGCCTTATGTATGGCATACCATTGGTAATTGTCTATCACCATTTCCCGCCAGATACTTTTTAAAAAACGCCTTGCTGTACGTTCATTTTCTACAAAAAAAACATTGCATTGTTTTACAGCATCCAGCACATAGGCAGGTATGGTTTCTGTTACACCTTCGGCAAGTATTGTGGGTATGAGATAGACCATATTATGATTTGTGATTTATGTTTTATGATTTGAAAGCTAGTTTATTTTTTTAAATTCAATGCCGTGCATATCGTTGAGTTTATGCAGTACCTGCTCCAATCTATTTTTGGCTATGCCAAAATCTACTGAACAAAAAAGGCTCATCTCCTGATTAATAACCGTGCAGTTATATTGCTTAATGATGGTCATAACGTCGTTCAGGTCATTGTAATTACAATGCACATTATAGTGTACTTCAATGGATTTTTCTACAGTAGGCACTAGCTGCAAAGCAAGCACTGTGGCCGTTTTGTAAGCATTTATAAGGCCGGGTACGCCCAATAAAACCCCACCAAAATAGCGTACTACTATTACCGCAGTATTGGTGAGTTGCCTGCTATCCAGTTGGCCAAGCATGGGCTTACCAGCCGAACCACTTGGCTCGCCATCATCGCTTACCCGAAACATATTTCCGTCGGTACCAATGCGGTAAGCAAAACAATGGTGCACTGCTTTAGGATGTTCCTTTTTTAAATTGGCCAACTTCAGTTTAAAATCATCTAGCGAAGCAATGGGATATGCATACGCCAAAAACTTACTGCCTCTGTCTTTAAATTCAGCTAATGCCGGTTGTTCTATGGTAAAATAACTATCCAATTTTTGAGTTAATTTTTTTGTTTTGAGGGGTACGGGCAAGCCGTACCCCTACATCGTTGCAAATATTTTTATCTCATCCTCCATTAGCTTCCATTGCGCTTTTAAAGCCATATTAAAAAACTGTGGTGCGGCCAGTCCATCTTCTATTATTAAGCCTGTATTTTCTATTACCCTTATTTCATCAAATAAATTTTGGTCAATAAACGATTGCAGCAGTTTGGCGCCACCTTCCACCAATACAGATTGGATGTTTTTTTGGTACAAAATTTTACACACCTGTTCCAAAATTGAACCATTTTTTTCCAGTTTTACATATATCAGATTCGGGTAAAGTTCTTCTTCCTTTATTCCGTTACATACAATTGTCTTTACACTGCCATCCAATAATAGCAAAGATGCTGGCAGCCGCAAATGCATATCCAGCAATATTCTTACAGGATTACTTCCTTTCCATAATCTGGTAGTAAGCGATGGATTATCTTTCTGGGCTGTATTGGGGCCTACCATAATGGCCACTTCCTCAGCCCGCCATTTATGCACCAGCCGGTTACTGTAATCGTTGCTAATTAATATTCTTTCGTTGCTATCCGAAGCCATTTTTCCATTGCTGCTTTGGGCCCATTTTAAAATAATATAAGGCCGCTGTTTATTGTGGAATGTAAAGAATCTTTTGTTCAATTCCTTACATTCATTTTCCAAAATTCCGGTGGATACTTCCACACCAGCCTTTTGTAATTTTTCAATGCCTTTGCCATTTACTGCTTCAAATGGATCTCGGCAGCCGATTACAGCTTTAGGTATTTTATGGCCAATAATTAAATCGGCACAAGGTGGCGTTTTACCAAAATGGGCACAGGGTTCCAGGCTTACATAAATGGTGGATGCCACGATTAGATGTGTATCAGATCTGACAACACTTTTAATACAATTTACCTCTGCATGTGGCCCGCCATATTGCTGATGGCAGCCTTCGCCAATTATGCGGCCTTCGCACACCAACACAGCACCCACCATGGGGTTGGGAGCCACATTGCCTGCACCCTGTTGGGCCAGTTGCAGGCAGCGGTGCATGTAGGTTTCGTGGTTTTGCATTTTTAAATTATGTGGGCAAATGTAAGCACGGTTACATTCGGTTAAGTTTGCAGTATGAACATTGGTACTCATCAACAAGAATTAATGACTGCATTGCTCACTATTTACGCCAAAGGTGAGGCTGCTACCATTTGCGATTGGGTGATGGAACACTACACGGGTAAATCCAAAATACAACGCTATATAGAGAAAGGTGTGGCATTACAAGCCAGTACCGTAAAAGCCATAAATAAGGCTAAAGAACAGCTATTGCAGCACCAACCTGTGCAGTATGTACTGGGCGAAGCTTGGTTTATGGGTCTTAAATTTTACGTAAATGAAAATGTGCTGATACCACGGCCGGAAACCGAAGAATTGGTAGCGTATGTAATGGCCAATGAAAAATACATTTTATACCAGCATCCTTTTCCTAAAATTTTTGATGTTGGCACTGGCAGTGGCTGCATTTCAATAACACTAAAACATTTATTACCAGAAACGCAAGTAACAGCCATTGATATTAGCAATAAGGCTTTAGAAGTAGCACAAAAAAATTCTATTAAAAACAAGGTCGATATAGACTTTAAACACATGAATTTTTTAGATGAGCCCACCTGGGAGCCTTTTCATCTTTTCCATGTAATTATTAGTAATCCACCTTATATACCACTAATAGAAAAAGCTAAAATGGATAAGCATGTAACAGCCTGGGAGCCAGGTACAGCCTTATTTGTACCCGATAATGATGCTTTAATTTTTTACAAAAAAATAGCCATTTTTGGCAAAAGATTCTTACACCACGGCGGTAGAATATTTGTAGAAATGCATCAGGATTATGCCCTTGCTACGCAACAAATATTTAAAGAGAATGGCTACGAAACCGAAATAAAAAAAGACATTAATGGAAATGATAGGATGCTAATGGCTTGGGAAAAACTATAAACGAAAATAAATTTCAACAGGTGAATCCAATAAAAGGGTACATGTAGAAAAAACCTTAATAATCGAAAAAAAATGACAACTATTTCAGATAATATACAGGAGGCGATAAAAATTTTAAACCAAAATGATGTTGTTGCCATACCTACCGAAACGGTGTATGGATTAGCAGGTAATATTTACAGTGAGCAAGCGGTTTCTACAATTTTTGCAATGAAAAACCGTCCTTTGTTTAACCCACTTATTGTTCATATTCATGCTTATGAGCAACTGAATCAATTAACCAGTTACGTACCACCTAAAGCCCAATTGCTAGCTAAGAGTTTTTGGCCGGGTGGCCTCACTTTGGTTTTAAAAAAAAATGCCGCAGTACCCAATATAATTACTGCCGGTAAAGATTCGGTAGCCATTAGAATGCCCAATCATCCTGTAACGTTAGCACTCTTACAGCAATTGAGCTTTCCGCTTGCAGCGCCTAGTGCCAATCCATTTGGCTGCATTAGCCCCACAAAAGCAGCACATGTAGCAGACTATTTTGGTAAAAAACTTGCGATGGTACTAGATGGTGGCGATTGTAAAAGTGGTATTGAATCCACCATTATTGGCTTTGAAAACGATGAACCTGTTTTGTACAGATTAGGAGCTATTGCTATCGAAGAAATTGAAACGGTAATTGGGCAGGTTCAAATAAAAAATAAAAACGAAATAGCCCCAGATGCACCGGGCATGTTATCTAAACATTATGCACCGCTAACCACTACATATTTAATAAAAAATGTTGAAGAAAGTATCAACGCTTTTCCTGGTAAAAAAATAGGCCTTTTGTTGTTTTCCGGTAAAATAGATATGCCCCATATCGTTCATCAGGAAGTGCTTTCCGCTAAAGCCAATATGAACGAAGCAGCTGTAAATTTATATGCAGCTCTGCATCGGCTGGATAAACTGGGGCTTGATGTAATTATTGCTGAAAAATTGCCAGACGAGGGTTTGGGGAAATCTATAAATGACAGGCTGGAACGTGCTGCAAAAAACGTGTAGCTACAATTAATTTTTTACATTCATCACCACTTTAGCACCGTTACGTTTGGCTGCTACCATTACCCGGTAAAAGCCTCCGGTGTAAGAAATGGTATCAGCATTAATCACCACGGATGGTGTATCCATGCTCATTTTCATTTTGTCCACCTCAAATTTTATCATCGAATCCAGCATGTTTGGCGGTATTTCTTTGGTGCCCAAAAACATTTGGTTTTCTTTATTAATAGATACTACAATGGTTTGTTTAGTCTTGCTGTCGCTTTTGCCCCGTGGGTTATCTACTTTAACAATATTGGGATTGGCAAGTGTAGATACTATGAGGAAAAACATAAGCAGGATGAACAAAATATCGTTCAATGGCCCTGTATCTACATCGCTACCTTCTTTTGATTTTCGCCGTAATTTCATATTAAATTTACTTTATAAATAAAAGTCTTACCGGCATTGTGTACCCAATACTTATCTTGTTGGTTCTTGTAAAATGTCTAGAAATTCTGCACTGCATACTTCCATTTTATTGGCCGTTTTATCTATCTGAACGGTAAGGTAGTTATGGGCTGCATACGCTAAAATTCCAATAATCAAGCCGGTTGCAGAAGTAATCATTTTTACATAAATTCCTCCAGCAATAGTATTTAGGTCAAATTGCCCGGTAGTAGTGATGTTAGAAAACAATTGAATCATACCTATGATGGTACCAAGAAACCCAAAAAGCGGAGCCATTTTAGCAATGCTGGAAAGCATTCCCGTATTTCGTTCCATTTTATACATTTCTAGCATTGCCACACTTTCCATACTTTTTTCAATGGCATCAATGGGCTTACCTATACGTTGCAATCCTTTGTCTATAATCCGTGCCACTGCATTGTCAATATTTTTGGCCAAACTCCTCGCCGCTGTTACGTTTCCGGTTACTATGTTATCCCGGATTATGTTCATAAAATTGTTATCAATTTTTGATGCTTTGTTGATGGCTATTACCCTTTCTATAAAAAAGAAGATAGCCAATAACAACAACAAGGCCAGGGGTATCATCAACGGTCCGCCGTTCGCCAACAGGTCAAAGATTTTCATCTTTTTTTCAGGATCCAATATTTCTGTGGCCTTTTTTGCAGTATCGGCCAGGCCTTGAAAAAATAGTAACGTCATGCTTATTTACGATTTGGGATTTACGATTTACGATTTATAATTTTACTATGGTTGCATAGTATGATGTTAAAACGGTGATGTAACAGAAAAATTTTTGCTCATGCTGGTTCTTCTACTCTATTAACAGTATATAAACTAAAAAATGCCCAACCGAAAATTTTCCATGTTCAATATTGAGTGCCATTGAAAATTGAAAACAATCGGTTGAACATTCATTTCATTATCCATTACCCATTAAAAAAATATCCCTTAAAACTAACTCCTCCCGGCTCTTCCTTCTTCTTTAACTTGTAGCATAGCCAGCATTTGTTTCATGGTATTTTCCATACCCGTGGGGCTGCCGTCTAAAAAGATAACGTTGCCTTTACCAAACTCAGCAAAATTCTTAATCGCTTCTGTCCACATGCTAAAGAGGATTACATTGGTATCCAGGTTGGCTTGTTTCAGCTGCTCGGCAGCCTCACTCATACCCTTGGCCACTTCCTGGCGAAAGAGTGCTACACCTTGGCCTCTTAACATCGCAGCTTCCTTCTCGGCACTTGCAGATATTTTGATACTGTTACCTTCTGCTTCAGCAGCACGTGTTTTGGTAATCAGCAAAGCCTGGCCTTCGTTTTCGGCAGCAGCCTTTAAGTTATTACTAGCCACCACACGGCTCATACTTTCTATAATAGCCGCATCAAAAGTGATGTCGTTAATCTGCAAATCTTGCAAATGATAACCCCATGTTTCAAGCTGATGATCAATTTGTTCTTTTACAAAGTCAACAATATCCTTACGTAGGCTTAAAATTTCTGACTGCTTTTTGCTGGCCACAAATGCACGAATGCTACCTTCTACGGTACGTATCAGAGCCTGCATCAGGTCTTTATCGCTAATGAATTTAAAAGCCACATTTTTGATTGTTTCTTCCTGCTGATCTAACACACTGTATAGCAGCATGGTTTTAAAATACACATTGGCCTGATCAATGGTAACTGCCTGAAATTCCAATTCAACACTTCGGTTTTGAATGCTTACCCTTTTGTAAATCTGTTCTAAAAGTGGTATCTTAAAATTGAGGCCTGGCCTAAGTATGCGCCGAAATTTACCGAACATAGTAACCACGCCAATTGTTCCCTGATTAACGGTAACCAAGCCGCTAAATAATATAAACAAGATGGCTAATACCCACCAGTATTGAATGTAATCTGCCATAATAATTTTTGTTTTTTGGATTGATGAATTGAGATGTTGAAATTAAGGGATTTAGGGATTAAGCATTACGATTTGTTAGGTTTTTTGTATTGATGCCATGCTGCCGTCAGAATTTTACCTATAAAAATGTATCGGAAAAAAATTAGGCTTTAGAATGATTACATAGTAGCACAAATGTAGAACGGAGCGTCGCCAATGTCGCTTCATCAGGGAACGGCTTTTGCCGGGTTAATAAAAATATCTCTGTACAAAAGGTGATCAAAATTTCGTTATTTCATTTTTCGGTTTAGAGGAAAATTAGAGCATGGCGGCCTACGAGTTACGTTCCCACACCTCTACTAATCTTACCAAAACTTCTACGGCTTTGTACATATCGCTTACGCCAATCCACTCGGTTTTGCTGTGGATGCCTTGCATACCGCTGAAAACATTAGGGCAGGGAAGGCCTATAAAACTGAGTCGGCTACCATCGGTGCCACCGCGGATGCTTTCCATTCTTGGAGTAAGGCCGGCTTCGGTTATGGCGGTTTTGGCATGGGCTATTACTTGCGGATGCTGATCCAGTATTTCCTTCATGTTGCGATACTGTTCGCTTACTGTAAATTCCATCGTAGCACCGGCATATTGAGCAACTATGGCGGCAGCTATAGCTTGAAGCTTCTGTTCATGTACCTTCAAATTTGCGGTATCAAAATCCCTTATAATAAAATCAATGGTAGCTTTTTCGGCAATGCCTGCTACCCGAACCGGATGCACAAAACCCTGTTTTCCGGTGGTGGTTTCGGGGCTCCATTCATCTTTAGGCAAGGCATCTAAAACGGCACCGGCAATTTTTAGGGCATTCATCAGTTTATTTTTAGCATAACCGGGGTGGGCTATTACACCATGGATGGTTATTTGGGCACCATCTGCACTAAAGGTTTCATCTTCTAAATCGCCAAGTTCGCCACCATCAATAGTGTAGCCAAAATCGGCAGCCAGTTTTTCCATATCGAGTTTAGCAGTGCCTTTGCCCACCTCTTCATCAGGCGTAAATAATATGCGGATGGTGCCGTGTTTTACTTCGGGGTGCGTAATCAAATAATTAGCCATATCCATAATGGCACTAACGCCACTTTTATCATCGGCACCAAGCAACGTATTGCCACTAGCGGTAATAATATCGTTACCAATATGCTTTGCCAGGTAAGGGTATTTTTTTGGGGTCAATACTTGAGTGGTATCGTCGGGTAACACAATATCGCTTCCGTCGTAAGCCTTATGTAGTATTGGTTTTACGTTGAATCCGCTACAATCCGGTGCCGTATCTACATGGCTGCAAAAGCAAATAACAGGTACTGCTTTTTCGGTTTTGGATGGGATGGTGGCATACACATATCCGTACTGATCCATGTGTGCATCGGCTATGCCCATAGCCAGCAATTCGGCTACTAAAATGGCAGATAAATCCTTTTGTTTTTCCGTACTGGGATGCGTATGGCTTTGCGGATCGCTTTGAGTATCCACCTGCACATAACGCATAAAACGTTCGGCGGTTGTGTAATTATAATTAGGATCGAACATGGTGATTGGTTGATTGGTTGATTGGTTTTGTAGAGACTCCATGCTGGCGTCTCCTCGGTGTAAATAAATTGAATTAACAGACAATGCAATATGCGAATTGTTTGTGGCAAAAAAAATTACGACATTAACTGGCGGATTTAGAACCTGAGAGGGTGTAAAATTGTAGATAATATCTTATTTACATTAAAAAAATCACGAATCGCTGAACCAATCAACGAATGAACCAATCAACCAATCAACGAATGAACCAATTAACCAATGAACCAATCCCCTATGGCTGGCTTCGGGCCATTTTATTTTTTGCTTTCTTTTTTTTGGTGATGATGGCCATACAGTACGGTACGGAAACCTTACTGAACCTTTTGCAAAAGGCCGAAACCGGAACGGATAAAACTGCTTCGGAACTTTCAATGGGTAATATTTGGATACAGGTAGGCATTACGAGTGTTAGTTCATTTTTTAGCGTTTGGGTTTTCCGGGTATTTGTAGATAAGCAAACAGTTTGGTCGCTGGGCTTTGCGTGGAAGGGTTTTGAAAAACATGCCTGGACAGGTTTTTTTGCTGCCATCGCCATGCTGGGTGCCGGCACCTTGGTAATAGTGGCTATGAACTATCTCAGCTTCGTAGATTTTCAATTGGATATAATGTCGCTAGCCAGCAATTTGTTATTAATGCTGCTGGTGGCTTTTGCCGAAGAATTATTTTTTAGAGGTTACCTGCTTAATAACCTGATGCAAAGCATGAACAAATGGCTGGCACTTGTTATAAGTGCATTGCTGTTTGCATTTGTTCATATCGGCAACCCCGCAGCCATGGATTCGGTGATACCGGTTATAGAAGTGTTTATTGGCGGGCTGATGTTGGGCATCAATTACATCTACACCAAAAACCTGTGGTTTGGCATTTTCCTGCACTTTGGCTGGAACTTTTTTATGGGTCCCGTACTGGGTTACGAGGTAAGCGGCATTAATCTGCAACCCATCCTCACCCAAAATGTAACCGGCCCCAACCTATGGACTGGCGGGGCTTTTGGCTTTGAAGGGTCTGTGTTAAGTATGGTGGTGAATATTGTTTTGATGGTGGTTTTGGTAGGGGTGTATGAGCGAAAGGATACGAGATATCTGGCATATTAAATAACAAAATTAAATATAGGACTGTTATAAAAATTTACCTTTAATATCGTATAGTTAAAAGAAGATAAATTAATGGATTTACACCTGCTTATTTCAAATTTAACCAACCCAACTTTACTTTTTTTTATGTTGGGTATTTTTGCGGCAATTGTAAAAAGCGACCTGGAGATTCCGGTATCAACAAGTAAATTCATTGCTCTTTATTTATTGTTTTCTATCGGGTTTAAAGGAGGTCAGGAATTGGCTCACAGCCATTTTAGTGTTGATATCATATATGCACTACTTTTTGGTTTGGCAACAGCATCGCTTATTCCACTTTACACTTTTTTTATACTAAAGAAAAAAATGAACAACAGTGATGCAGGAGCCATAGCTGCGGCATACGGCTCTGTTAGTGCAGTTACTTTTTTGGCAGCAGTATCTTTTTTAGAAGTGCAGGAAATTTTTTTTGGAGGGCATATGGTAGCAGTAATGGCTTTAATGGAATCACCCGCTATTATTATGGGCGTTATACTCATGATGAGATTTGAACCCAAAACTGATTCTAAAAAGAAAGTAGGTGGGATTGTTAGGCACTCATTTACTAACGGAAGCGTTTTGATGATACTTGGAAGTTTATTAATAGGGCTAATTGCAGATACCAGGCAGGCAGAAGGTATAAAGCCATTTACAACAGATATTTTTAAAGGGTTCCTAGCAATATACTTGCTGGAAATGGGTATGGTAACAGCAAGGCGTTTTGCTGCTTTTAGAAAATATGGCTGGTTTGCATTTTTATTTGCCATTTTCATTCCCTTAATAAATGGGTGTATTGTGGCAGCTGTAAGTGGGTTTATTATTGAAGGTGCCGGCAATAGATTTATCTTTTCTATACTGGCAGCTAGTGCCTCTTACATTGCTGTACCTGCGGCTATGCGGCTGGCAGCACCTAAAGCCGATCCGGGCTTATACATACCTATGGCTTTGGGTGTAACTTTTCCCTTTAACATTACCGTTGGAATGCCGGTCTATTTTTTAATAGTACAAAATACCTGAAACTAAGAAACAGCCACTTATTTCTTTTTCTACATCACCAAAGCATAAGAAGCATCAATAAATTCCTTTAGTTGTTTTGAAGATAAATGCCCGTTAGCAATTACGGTATTCCAATGCTGTTTATTCATGTGGTAGCCGGGTAAAGTATGGTCCGGATAGGTTTCCCGAAGTTCGATGGCCAATTCCGGATCGCATTTTAC
>JAYUOV010000112.1:0-5289 GCA_043760535.1 Chitinophagaceae bacterium | reverse complement strand
GGTTGAATTTATATGCAAATTCGTTGAGGTAGAGTTGAAGATTTTCATCGTTAATGTGATGATGTATTCCATTGGTGATTCTTTTTAAGTTTCCGATGACACAATGAACCCATTTTTCCAATAGTACTTGGCCTCAAGTTCATCGCTGAATAAAATTTGTAATCTTTCGTTGGTCATATCTGGATTTTTGAGCAAAAAAAGAACATGAGATCGTAACCTTTTTACGATGAGGTAGGATTGCGGACAATCACTAAGAGCAAAATTCACCAATCGCTAGGACAAACTTCTAATATTAAATAGTACATTTGACCAAAACAGACAAGTCCATGTCAGACAAGATAAAATCATTTGGCGAAACGGTTCGAGACCTCAGAGAAAGTAAGGGTTTACTCTTGCGTCAAGTTGCTTCGGAACTTGAAGTAGACATGGCTTTTCTAAGCAAAATGGAACGCAATGAGAAGAAAGCAAGCAGGATGCAAGTAGAAAAATTAGCAAAGACTCTTGAAGTTGGAAAAAATGAGTTATTGACTTTATGGTTGTCTGACAAGTTACTGGACACACTGTACGAAGAAAGTGAAGCGTATAATGCTCTAAAGTTAACCGAGAAAAGAATGAAACAAAAATGAACTTAACAATAGGACAACGTATTTCAACCAGGGGTGAAGATTTTATCATCACTAACTCCAACGCTAACTATGATGGCTCTTGGCTATTAGAGGCAGAGGGTATTAGCGAATTGGTAAAAGGAAAGCGTTTTACTTTCGATTCCAACATAGATTCAGACATCAAGCCCATTGATCCCAACCACACGAAGTTGTTGGCGGACAATGATAGTGGCTACCGCAAAACAAAACTATTTCTTGAAACACAAATAAGAAACGCTGCTGTTTTTTCAGAAAAAATAACGATAGCTAATAAAGCTGCTATTAATCCGGCAGAATACCAATTAACACCTACTCTTAAAGCATTGCAACTGCCTCGACCAAGGTTATTGATAGCAGATGGCGTTGGATTAGGTAAAACAATTGAAGTCGGTATTTTTCTTTCTGAATTGATTAAGAGAGGGAAAGGGAAACGTATCATGGTGCTGGCTCCAAAATCAATTCTTGCACAGTTTCAGCAAGAACTGTGGCATCGCTTTGCCATTCCTTTAGTGAGGTTGGATTCTGAAGGTATTGCCAAAATAAAATCTCAGCTTCCTTCAAATAAAAACCCTTTCGAATATTACGATAAAACAATCATTTCTATTGATACTTTGAAGAACAATGCAAAGTTCAGACATTACATTGAAAAATCAAGATGGGATGCTGTGGTTATTGATGAGTGCCATACAGTAGCAAATGATAAAAGCCAGCGTGGTGATTTAGCTCAACTGATTACTACAAAGTGCGAATCATTGATACTTACTTCTGCCACACCACACAATGGTCGAAAAGAGAACTTTGCCAACCTCATCAATATGATTGAACCTACTGCCATTCCAAAAAGTGGTGAGTACGATAAATCGCATGTAGAGCCATATTATGTGAGACGGTTTAAAAATGATATTACCGATGAAACGGTTAGGGCAAATTTTCAAGATCGAAAAATTGTTCGGAGTTCAGCTAAACTGAGTTCAGCCGAAACTGATTTTTTACAATACCAGCAAGAACTAAAATTTAATGCATTGAATGCCTTTAAAAATGGAAAGCCAAAAGAAGATTTTCTATTTTCTGTTGGAATATTCAAAGCATTTATGTCTTCGCCAAAGGCTGCATTAGAAAGTATTCAGCGTAGAATTGAAAAAGTTGATGCAACAAAAGCTAAGAATGAATTTGCCTATGAAAATTTAGAGGTTTTAAATGACTTAAAGATAAAATTAGAAACAATCCTTAGTACTCATTCCGATACCAAATACAAAAAGCTAAAAGCCACTTTACTGGAATTGGGTTGGACAGGTATAAAGAAGAATGACCGCTATGTAATTTTTGCTGAAAGGATAAATACACTGGAATACCTCAAAGAAAATCTGCAAAATGATTTTAAAATAGCAGAAGAAGGAATTGCTTTTTTTCATGGTGGTTTGTCAGATACCGAGCAACAAGCCATTATTGAAGATTTTGGAAAAGAGGATAGTTTAGTTCGTTTATTGCTTTGTTCTGATGCAGGTTCGCAAGGCGTGAATCTGCATTTTTATTGCAATCGAATGTTCAATTACGATATTCCCTGGTCTTTAATTGTATTGGAACAGCGTAATGGTCGTATTGACAGGTATGGCCAAAAGAAAACACCTTTCATTCATTACATCATTGCAGAATCAGATATTGACGGATTAAAAACCGACTTGCACATTGTGGAACGCCTCACTCAAAAAGAGGAAGTAGTTTATAAAACATTAGGCGATGCCGGTTCTGTAATGAAGTTGTACAATGCCAACAAAGAAGAACAATTGGTAGAGCAAGCCATCATGAACCAAAACGAATCTTTCTTAGAAGATTTAGATACAAAGATGGCAGGCTTCGACTTTAACACCTTGTTTGCCAATCAAGATGATTCTACTGCGGTTACAATAACAGCTAATCCTTACGAAACCAGTTTGACCATTTACCCAAGTGAAGCAAAATTCTATTCTGATTTATTTGAGCAACTTTCTTCGGCCAAGCAAATAAAAACAGAAGATGTAACAGTAAAAGATGGCTACCTCGAAATCCTGAATACAAAAGATTTGAATCAAATTTTATTTGACCTCCCTCCTGAATCGAAACCAAAGGTCAATCAACTTTTCAAATTATCATTGGATAAAGATTTGGTGCAACGAGCCATTGAAGATGCAAGGAAAAAGAAAGGTGAATGGGCAGAGTTTCAAATATTGAATGAATTACATCCGGTAGTAAAATTCTATATGACTAAACTGGAGGCCAGTGTAGATAAAGATGTTGCCTTAGTTGCCAAAACAAATCGGATTCCTGCTAAGACAAGCTGGTATATTTTTCAGGCACAGGTTTCTAACAATCTGGGTCAGCCCGTTGTTGCCGATTTTTTAGTGGTGGGTTTAAGCTCTGATGGTACTGTAAGTAGAAAACCTTTTCTATTGTATGATTTTGTTAACGAGTTTAAGCTGCAGGAAAACATGCATACAGAAACTATTTCGGATGATGATTTAAGATCTCTTCAATCAATCTTGCCAAAAGCTGTTGCTTCCGTTACAAGTTATATGAGTACCGAACAAAAACAACTGGAAGTGAAAATGGGAACCAAATTAAACGAGTATGAGAAAAAATTGGCGAACTGGAAAAACGATGCTTTGGAACAGTTGGAATTGGACTTTAGCGATAAAACTATCACTCCATTTTTCTCAGGAAAAAAAGATTCCCAAAAAAGAGAAATAGAAACAATTCTTAGTTCAACAAGCCAATACAATAAAGATATGACCTCACTGCAAGGTGATGCCTATTTGAAAGTATTAGCAGTATTTTATAATATTTAAACGGAAATAGCGTGGCATTAACGAACCAAGAAAAAAATTATTCAGCCTTTTTAAAAGAAGTGAAATCCCTCATTCGTCAGGGGCATCAGAAAGCGGCCTTTGCTATAAATGCTGCACTATTAAATTTATATTGGAACCTAGGGCAGAGTATTGCCCAACAACAATCTCTCTTTGAAGGGCGGAATAATTATGTAGAACAATTAGCCAAAGACCTTAGGGCGGAATTTCCGGAGATGACAGGATTCTCAAAACGCAACATCTTTTACTTTAGAAAATTTTATCTGTTTTATTCTGAAAGTTCAGTGCAGCAAGTTGCTGCACTGAAAACGGAACAGTCCAAAGGTGAACCAGTGCAGCAGCTTGCTGCACTCAATATGGAGAGTTCATTCCAACAGCCTGTTGGACTCAACTTTGACTTGCTGAGTGTTCCCTGGGGACACCATCTAGTATTGTTGGATAAGTCGAAAACAGTGGATGAAGCCCTCTTTTACCTCCAACAAACCATCGAAAATAATTGGAGCCGGGCCATTCTTATCCTGCAAATTGAACAAGACTTATATAGCCGACAGGGAAAAGCCATCAACAATTTTCAGCAAACCCTGCCCGAAAAACAGGCACTGATGGCTGAGCAAATCCTGAAAGACCCCTACAACTTTGGTTTTCTTACACTTGAACCCAAGGTGCAGGAGTTGGATATTGAACGCCAACTAACGGAACACATCACCAAATTTTTGTTGGAACTGGGAAAAGGCTTTGCCTTTATTGGACGGCAATACCCCTTGCAGGTGGGTGATAAAGACTATAGAATGGATTTACTTTTTTACCACATCCGCTTAAGATGTTTTGTAGTGGTTGAATTAAAAGTGGTGGAATTTGAACCCGAGTTTGCCGGTAAAATGAATTTCTACCTCTCTGTGGTAGATGACCAGATTAAAACTGCAGATGACCAGCCTAGCATTGGCATCATCCTTTGCAAAAACAAGAACAAGCTGGAAGTGGAATATGCCTTGCAAGGCATGAGTAAGCCCATTGGCGTAAGTGAATTTACGGTTACACAGGCGTTGCCTGCAGAACTGAAAAGCACCTTACCTACTGTAGAGGAATTTGAAAATGAATTAAATAAAATATCAGGTACTACCAATGATTAAATTCATTCAAAATATAGGCGAATACTTTTCATCGAATTACTTTGATGAAGACTTTACTGCAAAGGTGTTGAGTAAAACGGGCTATGCAACTGAGGACATCAAAGAGTTTAATAAAAGGGTTTCTCCATTAAAAGATAGGTTCTTTCGCTTTAAGCAATTGTTTATTGAAGACAAGCTGCGTACTAAAGATAAAATTTACGAAAGCCACCAGTTTCATACAGCATTATTAAATGTATTAGGTTACGATGGCAATTATCCGCAATACAACAACCTATTTCATCTTTCCGAAAATGAAGTAATTCCCGTTAGGCATATACTACACAGAGGCGACCAGGTTCATCTGATGATTATGGAAATGCAAGCCTTGATTAAGGAAGATGATACCGACCCCGATGGCTTGTTTGAGCAACGCTACAATGTAGAAGATGAAACGCAAAACAATCCGCCTCAAAAATACCACCGCACCCAATGGGACAGAGTGTTTCAGGTTCCTGCTCATTTAAGAATATCTCCGGTAGTTATTAATAAAGCCATCTCTGAACTGTTTTTATTTGAACCACACCTGAGGCCCAAATACATTTTGCTGTTGGCCGGGAATATGGTTTATCTGCTTGAACAGGAAAAATGGTTCCGTGGTAGCTATTTGGTTTTTGACTTGGAAGAACTATTCACCGA
>JAYUOV010000111.1:0-5304 GCA_043760535.1 Chitinophagaceae bacterium | reverse complement strand
AAGGCAGAAAGTTGCCTCGCAGTAAACTGTCTTGTGCAAAAATGTTTTCAACACAAAACAGAAATGGAATAAATAAAAATTTATTTATCAATTGCTTTTAGTTTTTACTTCTTTTAACCGCATCACTGCCAATGCCCCAATTAACAAAACAAAAAAACCAGTATATAAACTTTGTAAATAGCCTGTTTCGTTTTTACTACTGAAAAATTGCGGTACCTGACTGGCCCAGTTTTCTTTTAACACAGGCGCTGCTGTAAATATTTTGGGGTAAAAGCTAAGTCTTAACCTTTCATGATAAGCAGCACTGCTATCTAAAAACTGCAAATGATTTTGCAGATTGGTTTTTGCTAATTGTGTATTGTATTGCAGTGTATATAAAGTAGGCAGCCAATAACCAAACTTTCTGCTTACCGCTTCTCTCTGCTGTAGTTTTTGCATAAACAAAGCAGCATCTGCTTTTGTATCTGCATCACCCATGTGTTGCATGGCGTAATACCAAAGCCAGTCAAACCCTTCCGCTTTCCATTTATAGTTTTTGTATTGCGGATATTCAGTGATAAACATTTTTAACGTACTGTCTTTAGGAATATCCCATTTTTTATGATACCCATCACGCTGTTTAAGCATGGTGCTTAGCGACTCTGGAACAGTATATTTTTGGGTGATGTAATTATTAATGGCCGCAGGCAGCAATAAAGTAAGCAACAACCAAATGCTTAACAGCGATACTGCATTTACAGCACTGCTTTTGTAAAATGACACTACCAATAATGCAATAGCAAACCAGCAGCTTACATACAAGCTATTAGTTATTATAAAACTTACAAATGAATTAATGAAAGCTATTTGCAACCATGCAGCAGCAATAACATATAACAGTGCTAGTACCAGTAATACAAATAAATACGGAACACCCATTTTTTTTAATAAATATTTTGCGGTGCTTTTACTTTGTGTTTTTAGTAAAGCCCAGGTGCCGTTTTCTTTTTCTTCACTATACAGATTATAGCACAATGAAATAATTACTAAGGGAAACAAATACAAAATAACAAAGCTCAAATCAAAGTTGCCCATCATCAACTGAAAGGGGTTGCGAATGTCTGTATCGTATTTCTGCCCTTCTAAACCCCGTATGGTATTGGCTTGTACGCTGCTGTTAATATCCCGTTGGCCAATGGCAAGCCCTGCTAAATTTTCCGCAGGGTTGATGTACGCATATTTTAAATAGTACATCAGCAGGCCAAATTCTTTGTTTTCATATTTTAATAACCGCTCAATATGTTCTTTTTGGTGCAGTGTGGTTTCTGCTATGGCTGCCTGCTGTTGTTGCAGAAACTTTTTGCCAATGCTGATGCTTATGATACCTACTGCAAATAACAATATCAATGAAGCCGTAGCAATCCTATTTCTTAAAAATTGTTTTATAAGTAGTGGAATCATTATGCTGCAATAATTTTAAAAGTTTTAGAAACATATACCAATGCCAGCCACGAAACAATCAACCAAAAAAGTAGTGCAAATAGTGATAGTACCTCTTTGCTTAAAGTTTGCCTTAGAGGTAAAAATTGATAATTAAAATCAGGTAACGCTGCAAAATGACTGTTCTCCACATGCATACCATGATTACCTTCTTTAGGCTTGGCATTGCTGATATATTTTGTTTGCAATTCATTCATGCGTTGTGCCAGGCTATAGCGGTAGGCCTCTGCCTGTTGCTGAAAATTAATATAGCTTTCAAAATCGCTGCCAGCCATAGCCATTGAATTGTGCTTTACCATCATAAACGGATTTATATAACCCATCCATTTGCTTACTGCATTTTGTTGGCGATATAAATTGGTTAAATCGTTGTAGTGCTTTACATACGTTTCAGCACTTAATCTTTCTCCCTCTCCACCTACAATGCCACCCATATTAACCGGCAAACTATCTGTTGCGCTTACCCCGTATTTTTTAAGTACACTATCTTTTATCCTTTTAAAGAAAGGGTCGTCAGGGTTGTGGCTGTCACCTTGTTTTACAATATCTTTTTCAATAGCGGTTTCAAAACCTAGTTTACTGGGTGCCGGGTACATACTGTTGCTTGCTACTTGTACAATTTTCGGTAACACGATAGCCATCAACAACCAAATACCTAATAACTTCATCAATGCATTTTTGGCCGTATTACTTTTTGCCGAAATAATAACAGTAACAGCCGCAATAACCCAATAAAAAATAACATAGAGCAGAGAGGTGAATACAAAACGGAGTAATGTTTCTGCATTGGCAAAATCATTTTTTTGCAAAGCCATTAGTAAACCGGTAACTATAAATGCAGGAATAAAAAACAGGCTGCTTATCATCCACAAACCCAATGTGCGGCCAGTTAGTAATTGCAAATTACTTGCCCCCTGGCTGCTGATAATTTTAAGCGTACCATTTTCTTTATCGGCCGCTATGCTGCCAAAACCCAGAAAGAAAATAATAAGCGGCAAAATAATTTGTAGCAGCATGGCAATACTTAGCTCTCCCATACGCAGCATACCTGTGCTAAAACTAGCTTCGCTGTAGTTAACAGTATTTTGCTTATGAGCTTCTAAATACACAGCATTGCCTGCATAGTTATCTAACCCATAATCAAACACACTTAGCGGATGCTTAATGCGTAAAGCAAACTGCCAAAATGCGCCATGCGGTGCGGATGCTTATCCGGATTAGCTTCCCAGCTTTTACGTATTAATTGCTGGTACTGCTGCTGCATGGCATTTTGTTTGGTGAGGTAGCTGTTACCAGTAAAGGCAGCATATAGCAGCAACCCAAAAAATACACACAGCAAAAAATAAAATATCTTTTGCTGAAAAATATTTTTCACAAAATGTATTACAATTGTTTTTGTAATGGTATTCATCATAAAAAATTGTGTTTCTGTTAAAAGTGGCAGACAATACAATTGTATTGCCTGCCTGATTAAACCAACTACTGCTTATGAAAAAACTATCTTTTATTTATTAAAATCTATAAGTTGCTGTCAACATTACATTACGTGGTGCACCAGGAAAAAGGCGTAAATAATTTTGTGCCCCAATCCAATATGTTTTATTAAAAACGTTGTTTACGTTTAAGGCCAGTTGCATATTGCTTTTACCAGGTGTGTAGTAAAAAGCCATATCCATTAATGTATAGGCCGGTGTTTTAAAAGCACGGTTAAACCATGGGATGCGGTCGCCATTGTGCTGTAAGCCCAGTCCAATACCAATATCTTTTAATTTACTGCCCGTGGCAAAATTGTATCGGGTCCAAAGATTGGCACTGTTGTAGGGTGTGTTTTGTTTTCTGGCACCTTTTAAAGCTGGGTCGTTATCCTCAACAATAGTTGCATCAATATAACTGTACGAGGCGTTTATTTGCCAGTTGGGCATTAGGTAACCTGCTACATCAATTTCAAAGCCTTTGCTTCTTTCCGCACCACGGGTAACTAACGAATCGGGGAAGGTTGGCAGGTTTGCATTTAATAACAAATTCTGCTGATTAATTTCATACACTGCTGCATTCACACTAATTTTTCCTTTTAGCAAAGTTGCTTTGGCACCCAGTTCTTTTAAATCGCTTATTAACGGTTTAAACCTTGCAGCAGATTGTGTTGTCCAGAAAAAACTGCCTGTATTAGGCATTAATGTTACGGTATTACTCTGCGGCTGATAACCCTCCAGATAAGTTGCATACACATTTATATTTTTAGTAACGGCATAGGTTAATCCAATACGGGGCAATAATCTTTTATTGGTAAAACTTAATTCGTTCGGTGCTTCGTAGTTGGTAATATCTTTAAACCAGTCGTGCCTTAATCCAACTAGTAAAATAAATTTATTCCAGCGAAGTTGCTCCTGAATGTAAATGGCATGTGTGGTGGTTAAGGCCGATGGAATAGCCACTCTACTGTTCATTGTATAATCATTTACATTACGAATAGTATATGAAGGATTGGCTAAATCAAAATAATTAACGTTTGGCCTTGGTAAGATTCTTCCACCTACATTTACTAATTGATAGTTGCTAGCATTTGCTCTTACAAAACTGCCGGCTACAGATCCGTTGTTTAATAAAAAACCTCTGGCAGCATTTTGCCCACCTCCTTTAAATTTTTCCCAACTACTTAAATCGTAACCTACCAGTAATTGATGTTTTACCTTACCTGTATTAAAATCAAAATTAAAATAAGCATTCAGGTTATCAATATTCCAGTTTTGCTTGCGCTGTACAAACTGCATGCCTGCTAACGAAGTAACAGGAGTGTTAGTAGTATCTACAGCAAAGGCATTGGTAGTACGATGTTCCTGCAAATCTTCCTGCCAGGTTTGTTTCATGTAAGCCGCATTAAAACTAATGGCATTATTAAACTTGTGGCTTAAACTGCTGGTGATGCTAAATTCTTTCGACCTAAAAAAATCATTCCCAGCTCCTAAGTTTAAACTTATGGGTGTACTGTTTAAATTGGTAGCACCTGCAACGGCACCAAAAATGGGTTGGCCTCTATCCAAATTCCCATTCATGTTACTCATTATCATTTCTACATTTACCGATGTTTTGTTATTAGGTATATAAGAAATGGATGGAGAAAGTAAAAATGAATTATTACGTACTAAATCCCGGTAACTTTTAGCTTCTTGATATGCACCATTTAAACGATACAACAAGGTTTTTTCTTTGTTTAATGGCCCAGTAAAATCCAGCGTACCTCTAATGGTACTAAAGCTTCCTGCACTTAAACTGATTTCTTTTCTATCAACCGCCAAAGGCTTTTTAGTAACCAAATTAATGCTGCCGCCGGGGTCTACACTAGCGAAGGTGGCACTGGCTGCACCTTTAACAACTTCTATCCGTTCAATGTTACTGGTAAGCGGTTGTAAAAAATAGTATTGCCTTGTACGCAAACCATTCACAATCTGTCCTTCTTCATTTTGGCTGATACCACGAATGGCATATTGATTATAAAAACTTGAAGGCACTACACCCGGCACAATCTTAACCGCATCGGCCAATTGAAATGCCTGCCTGTCGGTTATCAATTCTTTAGTAACCGTACCGATGGATTGCGGAAGTTCACTATTTAAAATAGCTGTACGGGTAGCGCTAAAAGAATAATCGCTGTTGTATTTTTTTGCAGTACGGCCAATCACTTCCACCGTTTGCAGTTGCGTATTGTTTGCAATCAGTTCAATAATTATTTCGTAACTATTCAGGCCGACATTACAAAAGGGCGTCCTTGAATGGCATCTGCGAGTGCTTGCATGATGGGGATTCCTTGTTTTTTTGCAGTAGCTA
>JAYUOV010000110.1:0-5320 GCA_043760535.1 Chitinophagaceae bacterium | reverse complement strand
GTTGCAACGCCGACCTTCACCGAGCGGCGCCAGCAGTATAAGGGCGCCAACCTGATACACACCATCCGGCAGATTATTAATAATGATGAAAAATTTCGAAGCATTCTGCGTGGACTAAATAAAATATTTTACCACCAAACCATTAATACAAAAGATCTGGAAGATTATATAAGCAAAGAGGCCGGTTACGATTTTTCTAAAATATTCGACCAATATTTAAGAACCATAAAAGTGCCTGTACTACATTGGAAATACAATGCTGGCTTGCTACAAACTAAATGGAGTAATTGTAATGATGATTTCTCCATGCCGATAAGATTTACAGATATAACAGGCAAAGTGGTAACCATTACCCCTAACAGCAAT
The DNA here is from genome assembly GCA_043760535.1 of Chitinophagaceae bacterium. Taxonomy (GTDB): domain Bacteria; phylum Bacteroidota; class Bacteroidia; order Chitinophagales; family Chitinophagaceae; genus JAZKFT01. The sequence continues at coordinate 4,954 of JAYUOV010000110.1, read as the reverse complement.
AGCTGGATTGATACCAAAACCACGATAAAAGAAGGTGCAACCGATTTTTGGGATAAGAATTTTTATGTAACTATAGAAAACAACAAACCAAGGCTATAGTAAGTAACGAAAAGTAATTACAGTCTAACTAAAATACTCCATTTGCTAACTGAGGTATTTTTAGTAGCTGGTATAAATACATTGTAAACATTAATGTATTTAACCTATATTGTAAAATATTAGAATGCGAGGTTTTCGCCATACCTCTTTGCCAGAGGCATTTCGTTTGTAATTATAAATTTTACTAATAAAAATAAAATTTCTTGCCTATGACCTACAAATGTGTCCGCATACTTTCTTTTACAAAATGGTGCATGCTATACCTTTTATTTTTTTACGTCTTACTCCGCAAAGGTTAAATTTTGGATTTTCGTAGGGGTAAATTGGTGATTGGTCGCTTACTAATTATACTATATATGGAGGCGAATCAATGACAGATTGACATATTGACAAATTACCTAATTACTAGTAGTTTACGTATTACCCTTTAGGAATTTTAGTAGCAGATAAGCTTAACACAACATTCCTTAAAATTCCTTTTTTTTTCAATTCTTATTTTATCTATGCTAATTAAAAAATATATGCCAAAATTTCCGCCAACCTTTAGAATTCTATTTTTCCCATTCATTTTACTTATCGTGGCTTGTGGCCAAGCTGCTTCCAGTTCTACAGAAAGCAATGTGAAAGCTTTGCCACAAAACGACACCACTGAGCTAGTACATGAAGCAGCACTGCTTTATAAGCCAGCCCCTTACGACAGTTTACAATACGATAAAGTAGAAGAATTAAGTGCAGCACCTGGCACAAAGTCGGTACTTTTTAATAGCAATAGCAGCAAGCTGTACGCTATGAACTTGGAAGGTATGAGTGTGTATGAATTTGATCAGGCCACACGCAAAGTAGAACGGATATTTAAATTTAAACCTTCTAAAGGCATCGGCTGGGACTATTCCAGAAACAGGTCTATCCCCTCTTTTCAGGAAAAACCGGTAGAAGGTTGTTTATCGCATAACAACCAGATACTTTGGGTATCGCTACATAATGCAGATGGCATTGTACCTGTTTTTTTAAAAGGTAGCCACAAGCTACAGCAGCAAGCAACTAGCACAGAATCTGGTTTTAAAAAGGTTTATGTAAACAATCTGCTTCTTAATACGAATGATAGTATGCTAGTGCCGCTTATCAAAACCGGGAAAACCCCAAAAATTATTTCTAAAACCATTGATGATAAATATTTACTGGTAAGTAACTGGCATAGCCACAGCATAAGCATACTGCAAACAGATACTGCCAATTCGCCTTACGCCTCTGTAATAAAGAACATTCCGGTTACCACTATACCACGTGGCATAGCGGTAGATGATAAAGCACAAAAATCGTATGTGGCACAAATGGGCGGTGCAGAAATTACAGTGATAAACCATGCCAATTGGGAAGCATCCGCACCTATGCAGGTTTCCAAAAATCCAAGGCATATTGTAACAGATACCAGTGGCAAAATTTTTATCTCGTACAATGCCCTAAACAGTGTTGCATGTATAGATGCTGCTACTGGCAAAAGCTTGTTTATGGCACATACCGGCAGCCAGCCCCGTACCATCATCCTATCTAAAAATTACAAGTTTATGTTTGTTACCTGCTATTCTAACAATCTGGTTCAAGTATTTAAAATCCATAGCGATCATTTTGAAAAAATAGCAGACCTGCCCTGCAAAGGAAGCCCGGTAGGTGTAGATATTTACGAAGATGACAAAGTGCTGGAAGCATGGGTTTGTAAATATGTAACGGGCAATATCAGCGTATTTACTTTTAAAAAGCATTAGTACTTTTGGTGGTATAGGTAAAAATTTAGGCGTAAATGGAGGTGGAAAATACCAAAGAGATTATTATAAAACTGATTGACGGTGTATTTATCAATGGCTTATCTACAAATGACAATTACCTAATAATCGATTGGCTTATAACCATTGTAGCGATTGTTTTTTAAATCAAAAGCCATACCAATTTGTCTTTTATTTTTAATCCTATAAAATTGTAACCATGAAGTATCCTGGCAGGTTTATCAAAAAAGGGGAAACCGACAAAAAAATTGTAAAAGCGGTACAAAACCGTCTTAACGAGTTAAAATGCCATCCGCCGGATGGCCCTATAGAAGTAGATGGCGACTTTGGCAGCCAAACAATTGCTGCTGTAAAGCTCTTCCAAACAAAGTCGGCTGATGCTACAGGTGCAAGCCTGATGGCAGATGGTGTACTTGGCCCCATCTCCTGGGAAATTTTATTTGGAACTGAAAAGGTTCCGGTAAATTCCATTCCCAAAACAGCAGGGCTTACCGATGTTATAGCCATTGCTACAGCCGAAGTAGGCTTTCAGGAAGTACCACTTAACAGCAACCGTGGACCAAAGGTGGAAGAATATCTGGCTTCAGCCGGCCTTGGTGGTGGCTTTGCGTGGTGTGCTGCATTTGTGTATTGGTGTTTTAATACCGCTGCCAAAAATGCTGGCAAAACAAACCCACTAGTAAAAACAGCCGGCGTAATGCGGAGCTGGAACGAATGTACTGGAAAAAAAATACCGGCTAAAGATGCAAAATTGAACCCGGCATTAATAAAACCTGGTCATATTTTCGTAATGGATTATGGCGGCGGACTGGGTCATACCGGCATTGTAGTATCTGTAAACGGCGGTTATATTAATACAATAGAGGGCAACACAAACGACCAGAGCAGCCGGGAAGGAAGCGGTGTGTACAAGCGTGTAAGAAAAATAAACTCTATAAACAAAGGCTTTATGGAGTATAAATTATAATATATGCTTTCAATAAATGTTAAGTGCCTCCCTAATGAGAGGCACTTTTTTAAAGCATATTTTTTTTTACATCATTTACAACCCTACGCACAAAGACCTACAAAAATTTACCGGTCCAGCTTCCATTAAAAGCTTTAAGTGCATTTGGCGGACCAGCATATACCAAACTTCCGCCACCATCGCCAGCTTCGGGGCCAAGATCTATTACCCAATCTGCATTGTTAATTACATCGGTATTATGCTCTATTACTATTATGCTATGGCCTTGTGCTATTAGTGCATGAAAAGAAGTAAGCAGCTTTTGTATATCATTAAAATGTAGTCCCGTAGTGGGTTCATCAAAGATGAAGAGTACGTTGCCAGCGTGTTTTCCTTTGCCCAAAAAACTGGCCAGTTTTACACGTTGGGCTTCTCCGCCGCTAAGTGTATCGCTGCTTTGGCCCAGTTTTACATAGCCAAGGCCCACATCTTGCAAAGGTTTTATAGCATTTACAATATTTGCACAAGTCTTGTTGCCAGCCGCACCTACTGCAAAAAATGCCAGCGATTCATCTACACTCATCTCTAAAATATTGTAGATGCTCTTTTGGTTAAAGGTTACTTCCAGCACTTCTTCTTTAAAACGTTTCCCTTTACATACATCGCAGAGCAAGTGCACATCGGCCAAAAACTGCATTTCTACCACCTGTTCGCCTTCACCTTTGCAGGCATCGCAGCGGCCGGCATCCACATTAAAACTAAAGTGTTTGGGTAAAAAACCACGCATTTTACTAAGCGGCTGATCAGCATACAAATCTCGGATGGCATCATAAGCTTTAATATAGGTAACAGGGTTACTTCGGCTGCTTTTACCAATCGGGTTTTGATCTACCAATTCTATTTGCGTAAGCCAATCCACATCACCTTCTATCCGTTGGTGGCTGCCTACTTTATCGGCAAACTCACCTTTTATTTTTTGCAATGCAGGGTACAAAACCTGTTTTACCAGCGTGGTTTTGCCACTGCCGCTTACGCCACTAACCACACAGAGGCATTGCATCGGAAATGTAACATCAATATTCTTTAAGTTATTTTGCCTAGCACCAACTACTTTTAAGAAATATTTCGATTTTTTACTGCCGGAAGGCACCTCAATTTTTAGCTCTCCGCTGAGGTATTTGCCGGTAAGGCTACTTTCATTAGCCACTATTTTATCGTAGTTGCCTTCTGCTACCACTTCGCCGCCAAGGTGGCTTGCCAATGGGCCCATATCTATAATGTGGTCGGCCTGTCGCATCATCATTTCATCATGCTCCACCACTACTACTGTATTGCCAAGATTTCGCAGGTTTTTAAGTACGGCTATCAGCCTTTCGGTGTCGCGGCTATGTAGGCCAATGGACGGCTCATCGAGAATATATAATGAATTGGTAAGGTTGCTGCCTAAAGAACGGGTTAACTGTATCCGCTGGCTTTCGCCACCACTAAGGCTATTGGCCAGGCGGTTTAAGGTAAGATAGCCCAAACCCACATCTAGCATCGTTTGCAGGCGAATATCTATTTCTATCAGCACTCGTTTGGCTATCTCTTTTTCATGGTCTGTTAGTTTTATTTTAGCAAACCATACTGCCAGATCCCGAATGGGCATTTGGCAGAGTTCGCCGATATGTGCCTCCCCAACCTTAACACACAAAGCCTCTTTTCGTAACCTGTATCCTTCACATTCCGGGCATAAAGTTTTGCCCCGGTAACGGCTTAATAACACCCGATATTGAACCTTATATAAATTACCTTCTACTTCCTTAAAAAAGGCATTGAGTCCTTCAAAATACTCATTACCAGTCCAAAGTAAATGGCACTGTGCTTTGGTTAAATCCTGTACGGGCGTATGTATGGGAAAACTGAATTTGCCTGCTGCCCTTATTAAATATTTATTCCATTCGCTAAGTTTTTCGCCACGCCATGGTGCAATGGCTCCTTCGTAAATACTGAGGCGTTTATCGGGTATTACTAGTTCCGGGTCTATCCCTAAAACCTGTCCATAACCTTCGCAAGTTGGGCAAGCTCCGTAGGGGTTATTAAAAGAAAAAAGATTGGGAACAGGTTCTTCAAATACCATTCCATCTAG
>JAYUOV010000109.1:0-5369 GCA_043760535.1 Chitinophagaceae bacterium | reverse complement strand
TTTCTACGCCCTAGGCATCCTTACACAAAAGCTCTTTTGGCCTGCCGCCCAGCACTGTACCCAAAAGGACACTGCCTTCCTGTTGTGAGCGATTTTATGGAAGTAGGGGCGAATGGAGAAATCGTTGAAAAGTCAACAGTAAATAGTCAACCGACGACCGACGACGGAAAATCGACGACAAAAGAACTACAAATGTTAAATATTAGTGATGTTCTTTCAAATCTAAACGACCAGCAGACGACGGTTAACGTTCATCGGCCGACTGCATTGACAGTTAATAACCTCAACGTTTGGTATCCTACAAAAACAAATTTTTTAGGAAAACGAACTGACTATTTTAAAGCCGTAAACGATGTTAGTTTTAAAGTGTATAAAGGCGAAACTTTGGGACTTGTTGGCGAAAGCGGCTGTGGCAAAACAACCCTGGGCAGAACAATTTTGCAATTAATACCAGCCACCAGCGGCACTATTATTTACGAAGAAAAAAACATTACCAGCCTAACCAAAAAAGAGCTGCTGGAGTTGCGCAAGCACATGCAAATAATTTTTCAAGATCCGTACGGGTCGCTAAATCCACGGATTACCGTAGGGCAGGCGATAGCAGAGCCATTGCTTGTACACGGCCTAATACCAACCGAAAAATTACGCCGAGAAAAAGTAGTAGAATGGCTGGAAAAAGTGAATCTGAAAGCCGAACATTACCACCGATATCCTCATGAATTTAGCGGTGGCCAGCGGCAGCGGATAGTTATAGCAAGAGCATTAGTAATGAACCCACAATTTGTAGTGTGCGACGAAAGTGTTTCTGCTCTTGATGTAAGCGTACAGGCACAGGTACTTAACCTGCTGAACGACCTAAAAAAAGAGATGGGCTTTACAGCCATTTTTATTAGCCACGACCTTGGTGTTGTAAATTATATCAGCGACCGGATTATGGTAATGCAAAAAGGTAATATAGTAGAAATTGGTTTGGCAGAAGATGTGTACCGCAGACCACAATCGCATTACACGAAACAACTAATTGATGCGATACCTAAGGGGTATGCTGGGTAAAATAATCACAATCTCATTTTAGAAAAATAGGGATGATATGGGCTAACAACCACATCCTGGCGCTGCGGTTGAATCAATACATCCATAACTTCAATAGGAAGGGGAGCCTAAAGTGGTTCGATGCAGCCAGCTAAAATCATTCCCCTTCAAGTAGTTGCCCTGTTTTTACATCGCATTAAACATTACCCACTATATCTAATTCCGCAATCCTACCATTGGCCATTCGGCTTCTCTGTGCCGTACAATGTGCATAAAATTGCTTGGATAGGGTAAGCCAAGTTATGGCTGCTTGTTTTGTTTTATTATTTTTTATAGGATAACTATTTAGAATATGGAATAATATTTTACAGTTATATTTCACCTTCCATATATAATGGAACAGTAAAACCGTTTTTTCAAGTGCGTTATTTCTTAACTGGATTGTATTTTATTTTCATTAACCAGTTTACCCAGTCTTTGCGAATGGGTATAAATCGCTTTCTTCATCCACTTCACTTTTAACCCGCAATTCTTTCCACCTATCCACCTATTTTACCGTTAGGTATTTACCATGCTACTATGTAAAGCAAAGTACCAATCTTTGAGTTATAATAAGAAATGCACAATACCAAACAACTTAAAATACTGTTTATGAAAAAGAAGTTCACACTTTTAGCGATTGCAAGCCTTATAATGTCTTTGGTAAGCAGCTATGCACAATCTAACACGGGTAAGGTTACAGGCAATGTAGGCAATGGCCAAAAGCCACTAGAAGCCGCTACAGTAGCTGTTTTAAATGCAAAAGACAGCAGCCTTGTTAAGATGGCGGTTACTGATAAATCCGGTCGTTTTGAAGTAGAAAATTTGGCCGATGGCAAATACCTGGTGCTTGTTAGCGCTGTATCTTACGAAAAAACTTATAGCAGTATTTTTGAGTTAAGTGCCCCAAAAGCCAGTTTTGAACTACCCGCTTTAACTATTGCTTTGGCAGGAAAGGAATTACAAGGCGTTATTGTTACCGTAAAAAAGCCTTTTGTAGAACAAAAATTGGACAGAACCATAATAAACGTGGATGCTGTGGCTAGCAATACCGGCCTTACAGTTTTAGATGTAATGGAAAAAGCACCGGGCATTACAATAGATAAAGACGGAAACATTAGCCTGAAAGGTAAGCAAGGGGTTACGATACTGATGGATGGCAAGCCTACTTACCTTGGTGGCCAGGATTTGGTAAACCTGCTAAAAAGTATGCCAAGCAACCAATTGGAACAGTTTGAAATAATGACCAACCCGCCAGCCAAATACGATGCTGCAGGTAACAGTGGTATCATAAACTTAAAAACTAAAAAGAACAAAGCCCGGGGTTATAATGGCAGCTTTATTTTGGGTTTTGGCCAAGGTGTGTACCCCAAAGCCAATAACAGCCTAAACATGAATTATCGCAGTGGTAAATGGAATGTTTTTGGAAACTACGGTTACAATTATAGTAAGGGTTTTCAAAAAATAACCCTGCTACGTAATTTTAGAGACATCAATACGCTGGATTTGGTAAGCGTTTTCGAACAAAATTCTCATCAGATAAGGGTAAATACTTTTCAATCGCTAAAGCTCGGTGCTGATTTTTACATGAGTAAAAAAACAACCCTCGGCATAGTATTAAATGGCTTTACCAACCCCGGAACGGAGAACAACGAGAACAGTACCTACATTATCAATCGTACCGGTGTGTTAGAAACCCGTAATGCCGGCCTCAATAGCATTAAGCGTAAAATGGATAATACTTCGGCTAATTTTAACCTGCGCCACGAATTTGACAGCACTGGCATGGAACTCACTTTCGACATGGATTATGTGGGCTATACCACCACCAACAACCAAATGTTCAACAATTATTTTTACGATAAAAATGATGTAAAAAAACAACCCGACGAACTGCTGAAAAGCAGCCTGCCACAAAATATAAAGATTTATAGTGCCAAAGCAGATTTTGTAAAACCCATTAACAAAACCACGAAGCTGGAGGCTGGTCTTAAAGCCAGTTATGTAACCACCGATAACGATGCCTTGTACCAAAACTGGCTTAATAATGCCTGGCAAACCGACCTTGGCCGTACCAATCATTTTATTTACAAAGAAAATATAAATGCTGGGTACGTAAATGCCAGCAAAGATTTTAGTAAAAAATGGAGTGCCCAGTTGGGCTTGCGGCTAGAGAATACTATTTCTAAAGGAAACCAGGTTACCAACGCCACTACTTTTGAACGCAATTACACACAGTTGTTTCCTACAGCTTTTATTGGCTATAACCTAAACGATAAAAACCAGTTTGGGCTTAATTATGGCCGCCGTATAGAACGCCCCGATTACGAGGATCTGAACCCGTTTTACAACTTTTTAGATAAATATACTTTTCAGATAGGTAACCCGTATTTAAAGCCACAATTTACCAATGCTGTGGAGCTGAGCCATACTTACGGCGGATTTTTTACCACCACTTTAAACTACAGTTATACAAAAGATATTATATCCGAAATAGTGGAGCAGATAGATAGTACCAATACCACTATTGTTAAGCAAAGCAATATTGCTTCGCAAAATAATATAGGCATCAGTATTAATGCAGGCTTTGCAGTTACTAAATGGTGGAGAACCAATATTTATACCAATATTTTTTACAATAAATACAGTGGCATCATTAATAATGGCGATGTAGCGGTGGATGCTACAAGTGCCAACTTTAATGCAAATAACCAGTTTACATTTAAAAATGGATGGGGTGCCGATGTTAGTGGTAATTATCAAAGCCCGGGCATACGGGGCGTATTGGCTGCCAGAGGTATGGGTGTTGTAAATTTCGGTATCAGCAAGCAGGTACTTAAAAAGATGGGCACCATAAAATTGGGTATCCGGGATCTTTTATACATACAGCAGTTTCATGGGTATAGTAAATACCAGAATGTGGATATTGATTTTAGAAGCCGTAGAGATAGCCGGGTAGTGAACCTGAGTTTTAGCTACCGTTTTGGCAAACCAATAAAAGGCCTGAAACAACGTAAAACCGGTGGGGCAGGAGATGAGCAAAATAGGGTAAAAGGTGGTAACTAAACCGTAACGGTTCTCTTTTAAAAAATCATTTATACAGAACACCCAATTCCGAAACTGGCATTGGGTGTTTGTTTTTTTAATTGTGTTTGCGTGTGTTATAGGTTATTTATCACCTGAATATTACTGCCGGGCAGTGCCTGTAAGCTGCCGTTTACTTTTAGGTCTCTTTTTATAATAAGCGAAGCGGTACCGCTTATGGTTACCGAGGCATTGCTATTAATAAGTAAGGTGCCAATGCTGATGCCTAAAGCTGCACCTATTACAGGCATATTTGGCACAGCGGCTGGTATTACTAGCCAGATTCAACTCATAAATGCAACTGTTTCATTCATTAATAATTTATTAAATTCTTTTAATGTAGAAATAATGTAAACCACCTTTTATGTTTAGCCCACAAGCCCCAATGGTATTAGCTTAAGCCGCCCTTGTTACCCTCAATGCAGTTAATTTAATAAAATTAAATTCTGTGAAGTTTGTAAAAATATCAAGATAAAACCCTGTCATCCCCCTGGTGCACAGGGGGGAACCCAAACCCGGATGCCTAAGTTAATAGCATTTTGGGCACCCTCTCTTAGCGGACAATGGAAATGGATGCCATTGTGTTTGTAAAGGAAAAGGTATAATGATATGTTTAAGAATGAAGTATCGTAATGGTACAGCATTAAGGGCATTCGCTAAAATAGTCCATTAAGAGCCATGCTTTAGGGTAAGTTTCACCACAATACGCCACTAATAGATAATGGGGTAGGCGGAGCAGGTAATATGTAAAATACACAATCAATGCTGGAACGGTAATAAGTACTCAACTTATACAAATTAGCAGGTGATGCTTTTTTTAGCAATGAATCAAAAAAGCCCTGTAATTGAATAAAGAACCACCTTTTGTTTAAAGAAGGAATAATAGTTTTGTTTCTTAACGAAAAACAATCTATTATGAAAAAAATTTCCACAATTCTGTTATTTGGTTGCCTTTTTACTTTAAGTGCAACTGCACAAACTGTAATCCCCATAGGTGATGAGCTGATATTGCCACAGTATGCTTACTATGGTGGGACAAGTTTAGGAGTGGCCAATCGTCTCCCATTTATGTGCAGGTTAAAATTGACAGGTCTTACTGCTAACGGGGTTTACCGCTACATGTCGGGTATTGCAAGCACTTCCACACTAACTTCTGGTGCTGGAATGCTAGCCCCAGGCGCAATGTATCGTATCAATAATGTTGCTGGCACATA
>JAYUOV010000108.1:0-1925 GCA_043760535.1 Chitinophagaceae bacterium | reverse complement strand
AAGGGGGTTTAGAAATATGGACAACTTTAAGGCCATGATTTACTTCCTCACAAATAACTTTCAATATGACTTCCACTAATTTTGACGAAGAACCAAAATTATTAGCTACACCAAAATTATAATTTGAGCCAATTTACATTTTCAAAACATTAATTTTTAAAACCATTTTTCTTAAAAAATTCATGTGTTCTAAAATTTGCATGTAAAAAAAAGAGGCTTCCCAAAACCTTCGCTGGTAAAAGAATTGGCTGGTTTAAAATATTATCTGTTACATTTGCAGTTCAATATTTTTTAATACCCAATTTATTACAATGGACAACAAACAAACAGGAACCGTAAAGTTCTTCAGTGAAGACAAGGGTTTCGGATTCATCAAGCATGATGATGACAACAAGGAAACATTCGTACACGTTAGCGGTTTAATCGATCAGATTAAGCAAGGTGACCATGTAGAATTCAACCTGCAAAACGGCAAGAAAGGAATGAATGCCGTTGATGTAAAAGTAATCTAACAAAAGAACTTTTCATATTGCACCAAAGGGTATCATTTATTGGTACTCTTTTTTTTTGTGTATTTTTTTTTAAAAAATCTATTTTTCTGACTGATTTTTTTTGTTATTTCAACAAAGGGTTTATTTCTCTGTTGTTATAATTATCTAAATTTATTCTATGGCATATCCTACTATCGAACTGATATCATCTCTAAGGCATACAGCTACTAAACTTCGCAGTGGCAACCATTATGCATGGGGCAACCATGGCAGTTGTAATTGTGGCAATCTGTTACAAGTGGTGGCAAAACTGAGTAAAGAAGAGATTTTACGCTATGCCCATACAGGCATTGGCGAGTGGACAGAACTTGCAGAAGATTATTGCCCGGTTACCAACGCTCCTGTTAATTTACTCATCAGTAAATTAGAGGCTATCGGACTTACGCCTACCGATATTCATAACCTGGAGTACCTTGAAGACAAACAAGTGCTGAACATGCTGCCCGGCGGCTTTCGCTGGCTCAGTAGAAATGTGAGAGAAGATGTGATTGTGTATTTTGACACATTTGCAGACATGCTAGAAGACAAATTGCAACAAACCATTCAGGTCGATTTCAAAACATTGCTAAAAACAAAAGTAGAAGCTCAATTACATGAAAATGAAATTGTGATGGTATAAGGCAAGGCTGCACATTGCATATAATTAAATACAATAACCATAATAAGCAGAATGTCTATAAACTGCTTGTTGGGGTTACGTTTTTTCGCTCTAATATTTTATACCCATAGGCACAAAGTATTAACAGTGTGCCCAATACAATCCATAGACCGTTGTAGCCCAATTTTTCTGCTAGGTAAAACCCACCAGTTGGGCCTACCACTTGAGCCACAGACCAGCTAAGTGTATAACCCGAAGCATACTGGCCACGGTTGTACTCGTTGGTTCGGCTCATAACAAAACTGTTAATAAATGGCAGGGCAAACATTTCGCCGAGGGTGACTAATATCATAGCCAAAATGGCCAACGTAACCGGCAACAACTTAGGAACCAATAACAAACCATAGGCTACTGCTGTTAACAAAACGCCTATTATTATATAGTATGTGTAAGACCTGCGGTTTTCTAGACGGTTTATTAGTACCATTTCTAAAATGGCTACTATGATGCCGTTAAGGCCAAGTATAAAGCCAATCATTGCTTCATTTATATGCCAGGTTTCTTTCCAAAATAATGGCACCAACCGAAACATCAGAAAGAAACAGGTAGTAAATAGTGTGGTCAGTAAAATGAACTTTATAAAGAGTGCATCCTCCCATGGCTTTCTCACTACCATATTTTTTACTACCTGTTTCTTTCTGATGTTTCGGTTGGTGCCATTATTTTGGAAAGAAACCTGGCATATAAATGAAGCAATGATTGGCTTTATACTTGGC
>JAYUOV010000107.1:0-5416 GCA_043760535.1 Chitinophagaceae bacterium | reverse complement strand
AAAGCAGCTGTTACCCCAGGAATTACTTCATAAGCAATGTTATGCTTTAGAAGGGTTTCTAATTCATCCATTATGTTAGAAAAAATGGAAACATCGCCACCTTTTAACCTCACAATTAATTTACCGTGGCTTGCATAATAAACTAGGAGGTGGTTAATGTCTTGTTGTGGGGTTGATCCATCTTTGTCATATTGTTTGCCCACATATATAATTTCCGCATCTGTCCGTATATAAGTTTTTAGTATAATTTCGCTTACCAGCCTGTCAGTAAGTACCACATCGGCTTGTTGTAGATAACGTGCAGCTTTTACTGTAATTAACTCAGGGTCGCCACAACCGGCTCCTGCAATAATAACTTTTCCTGTATGTTTAATTTCGGGCATAATGGTAGAACCAGGATTTGAGAGAACTAGACGGGATTAATTGGTGATAGGTTTGGTTACTTTTTTTAAACAATTCTTAAATAAACAAATATCTTTTTCTGACATAGTAAGTAAAATTGAACATTTTGGAGCCTGCAGGTATTTAAGCCATTTTTATAGTTTTATCAATCAATCAACTATCCTTGAATCATACAAGCTCCCACCGTTACATTACTGGTTTCGTCTATTAATATTGCACCTCCATTTACCCTTAATTTTTTATAAGAATCAAAGGCAACTGGAGAAGCAGTTTTGATGGTAGCCCTAATGATATCGTTAAGGTTTGCCTGCTCTGGTGCGGGTTCTTTTTCTAGGGTATTTACATTTAGTTTGTAAGCTATTTCTTTTACCACAGCTCTTGTAACGCTGCTATTTATTTGTAGGTAATATTTGTTGCCAGGTATCAGCGGTTTATTGCCCATCCAGCATAGTAATACTTCTAGTTCGTTAGCCACTTTGGGCTGATTATTTTGTAAAACGATGGTATCACCGCGGCTTACATCCACATCGTCTTCCAGGTGCAGCACTACACTTTGTGGGGCAAAAGCTTCTTCTATTGTTTTACCTCCAATCTCTATTGCTTTAATGGTGCTAGTAAGGCCCAATGGCAATACCGTTACTTTATCACCTTTTTTATAAATTCCGCTCACCACCTTGCCAGCATAGCCACGATAGTCGTGTAAATCTTCTGTTTGAGGCCGGATAACGTACTGCACCGGAAATCTTGCATCGGCCAGGTTAATGTCGTTTTGTACTTCTACTGTTTCCAGTATTTCTAAAAGCGACTTGCCCTCGTACCAGGGATATTTATCAGAAAGATCCACAATATTGTCGCCGTTAAGTGCACTGATAGGTAAGTAGGTAATGTCTTTTAAACCAAGTGAGGCAGCCACTTTTGTATAATCAATTACAATATTATTATACACATCTTCTGAGTAATTTACCAAATCCATCTTATTAATAGCCACTACCACGTGTGGAATGTTCAGTAGCGATGCAATGATGCTGTGGCGGCGTGTTTGCTCCGCTACACCATTACGGGCATCTACCAAAATAATAGCAAGATCGCTATTGCTGGCACCGGTTACCATGTTGCGGGTGTACTGTACATGGCCGGGTGCGTCGGCTATAATAAATTTGCGTTTTGGTGTAGAAAAGTATTTATAGGCAATATCTATGGTAATCCCTTGTTCCCTTTCGGCACGCAAGCCGTCGGTAAGCAAAGCCAAATCTATTTCACCATCCTCACGGTTTTTGGTTTGCCTTTCTATCGCTTCCAGTTGGTCAATTAATATCGACTTACTATCGTACAGCAAACGACCTATCAATGTGCTTTTACCATCATCTACACTACCTGCGGTTATAAATCTTAAGATGTCCATATTAGTATTTAGTATTAAGTACTTAGTACTTAGATGATTGATATTTTATTGGGTTTTTGTCTTTGTACTATATACTAAGTACTCAGTACTTTTAAAAATATCCGTTCTTTTTTCTATCCTCCATAGCTGCTTCGCTAACACGGTCGTCTATTCTTGTTTCGCCACGTTCGCTGGTTTTAGTTGCTATTATTTCGTTAATGATATCGTCTATTACGTTTGCATTTGATTCTATTGCCGCAGTGCAAGTCATATCACCCACGGTACGGTAGCGAACCTTTTTAATGCTCACTTTATCTTCTGGTGCCAGTTGTATAAACTCTGAGGTCGCTACCAGTTGTCCTTCCCACTCCAGCACCTCACGGTCGTGGGCAAAATATATGCTTGGCAAGGCTATTTTTTCCTTTCGGATATAATTCCAGATGTCGAGTTCGGTCCAGTTGCTAATGGGGAATACACGAACGTTTTCGCCTTTGTCTATGCGGCCGTTGTATGTGTTCCAAAGTTCGGGGCGCTGGCGTTTGGGGTCCCATTGGCCAAACTCATCTCTTATCGAAAAAATTCTTTCTTTAGCCCTTGCTTTTTCTTCATCTCGCCTAGCACCACCAATACATGCATCAAATTTAAACTCTTCAATTGTATCAAGCAGGGTATAAGTTTGCAAGGCATTGCGGCTGGCAAACTTGCCTTTCTGCTCTGTTAAATTTTTAGCTTTGATAGTATCTTCCACTTTGCGAACCAATAACTTTTCGCCAATTTCTACAGCAAGATTATCCCTAAAATTAAGCGCTTCTTTAAAGTTGTGTCCAGTATCTATGTGTACCAGCGGAAAAGGAAATTTTCCCGGACGAAATGCTTTTAATGCCAGGTGAACCAATACAATAGAATCTTTGCCACCACTGAATAGCAGTGCCGGCCTTTCAAACTGCCCCGCCACTTCACGGAAAATGTGAATGGACTCGGACTCTAATTGCTCTAAATAATCTAAACTGTGTTTGCTCATTTGGTATTTTTATATTAAAGAGGGCAACAGCAAGGGTTTGCCCCTACATGGCTTAATTCTTGTTTCCTTAACCTTTACTTCTAATGCAGCCCACATTCCTTTTTGTCAGCATCCTCCCACCACCATCTTCCGGCTCTAAAATCTTCGCCAGGCTTAATAGCTCTTGTACAAGGTGCACAGCCTATACTTACAAAACCACGGTCGTGTAGCGGGTTGTAGGGGATATTGTGTTGTTTAATGTAGGCTTTAATTTGTTCTGTACTCCAATGCAGTATGGGGTGGTATTTAATAATGTTATTAGCAACATCCCACTCAAATTGTTGCAAGTTATGCCGGGCTGCACTATGTTCGGCACGGAGGCCGGTTACCCATACGGCATTGCCAGCGAGGGCTCTTTTTAAAGGCGCTACCTTTCGTATTTGGCAGCAGCTTTTTCGGTTATCCGCCGATTGGTAAAACGCATTAGGCCCGTTTTGTTCTACAAAATTTTCTATGATTGTAGCTTCTGGGTAATAGGCTTTAATATTGGTATTGTAGTGGCTATTGGTGTTACTCCATACGCTGTAGGTTTCGGCAAAAAGGCGGCCTGTATCCAATGTAAAAATGCTGATAGATAATTGGTTGGCTAGTATATCGTGGCTAATTACCTGATCTTCAAAACTGAAGCTGGATGAAAACGTAACCTGACTGGGAAATTGGCAGGAAAGCAGTTCTAAAACTTCGGGTATGCTAAGGCCGATCGTTTTTTGTTGCAATGCTTCTATGTTGTGTTGTATAATATTTGCCATTTGTTTGTTGTAAACTTTTAATTGTAAAAATGAACCTGAAAACTTAAAATATACAAAGTAGCATCTTAGCTGCGTTATCTATAGCAGCACATGCACATTTGGATAATGAAAATAGTCTTTTGCATCGTTTTCATTGATTGTCTACAGCAATGGTAGACAAAGATAGCTTCGCATTTGAAACCGCCAAAAATAATTTCTACTTGTTTGGTAGACATTTAATATTGAGCTTTTGAAACCCAATTTTTTAAAAAAATTACTTTGCTCGTATGCGGGCCTGCTTATGTTGGTTATAACCCCAAAAAAGCAGACTCTTTGCATAGTCCTCCACAGCATTGTTATCGTGTTATCATCAAACAGCGGCCTTAGTAATGGCACTTCTTACATAGAACGTTTATTGCGAACACCAACACGGGCAGTAACTCATCTTAATTACACTTAGCCTCATTGCTATTTTTGAAACTAAAACGTTACAAAAAGTTTAAATTATTTTATCAGTGATGCCCTTTTTACAATTATTAAAAGCCTCAAATAGATTCTTCGTTTTTATACTGTTCTAATAAGATTTTATAACGCAATGGACAGGTATAGCCTACTTCTTGTCCCAAAAATCGTACTATTCGTCCCTTTAATTTTTTTGTAATGGCTCCCTTTTATAATATTGTTTTAATAATCTATTATTAAAGGCTATGAGCTATTGCAATCATATACCAAAACTAAAGGTTAAAGAAACCATTGCATGGTTGCTACTTATGTTATTCTTTATAACACAACCTGCCTTTGCCCAGCGAATTACACTTTCTGGCACACGGTGGAATGTTACTGTAGCAAGTATTTCTAACAAACCTTATAGTTTCATATTTGGTGATTCTGGTAATAAAGGCAATGTATTGTATCCTGATTCCACATTATGTGATTTTACGTGGGCTGAAGATTCCAATGGCAACTGGTCAATTACAGTAGAACGCTTGGTAAATGGGATAAAAAAAACCGAAACTTTTTATGGTAAAATAACGGGCAAAACGGGTACTGGGTTTTATGCTAATACAGCCGATATAAAAAACTTAAAACCGCTGATAATGAGTAAGAAATGACTGGAAAATTAAAAATAAAGAAGCTAATTTTATTTAATTAAATACTATTTTCAAATGAAAAAGAATCTTTTTTGTGGCCTCTTATTGGTCGCATTGTTTGTAACAAATGCTCAAGCCCAAACAATTACCGATGCTGACTTTGCTGCGGCAATTGCAGAGGCTTGTCCTACCTGCATCACCGGAAACGTTTTGCAGCCGCCTGCTAAAACATTGAAGGACTTAAATATATCACACAAAAGCATTAAGAATTTAACAGGAATCAACGGTTTTACGACGTTGACCTCGCTAGACTGTGGTAGCAATCAATTGACGAGTTTACCAGAGCTGCCCAATTCGTTGACAAAATTGTATTGTGGTGACAATCAATTGGAGGAATTACCGAAGACGCTACCGACATCGTTGCAGGAGTTGTTTTGTATCAACAATAAATTGACAAGTTTACCGAAGACGCTGCCCACATTGCTGACGTATTTGGAGTGTAGCGGTAATAAATTGACGATCTTACCACAGCTGCCCTCATCGATGCAGGAGCTGTATTGTTACAACAATCAATTGCTGAGCTTACCTACGCCACTGCCCAAATCTTTGAAGGAGTTGGGTATGGACGCTTCTATTACCTGCATTCCTAATGAAGTCGCAGGATTGAAGATTACTGATAAAGATAATAAGGTCATCACCCGCCCTTTTTGTTTTGAGCCATTAATTCCCGATGCCAAGTTCGCTGCGGCAATTG
>JAYUOV010000106.1:0-5419 GCA_043760535.1 Chitinophagaceae bacterium | reverse complement strand
AGCCAAAGCAGGTGTACGCAAAAACACCGCCTGCATATAAGCCTAAAACCCCTGTAGTAGCCGCACCTAAAAAAACTACTGTGGCAGTGCCGCCAGCTAAAGAAAATATAAAAAAAGATATTGTAAAGAATGTAAAAGACCCTGTAAAAAAACAAGAAACAATAAAACCCGACGACTTACCAAGGGTATTGAAAGAAAGGAAAAATGAATTGGTCCAAACAATACTTACACCCGGCCCAGATATTATCATTGAATTGTATGACAATGGTGAAATAGACGGTGATACTATTAGTGTATTTCAAAACGGAAAACTCATCGCATTAAGAAGGGGTTTATCTACCAATCCTATAGTACTCAAATTGAAAATAGACGAGGACAATCCCGAACAAGAGTTAGCAATGGTGGCCGAAAATCTTGGCACCATTCCACCCAATACCGCTCTGATGATTATTAAAACCGGCGGTAACCGTTACGACTTACGCATTTCATCTACAGAACAAAAAAATGCAGTGGTAAAGTTTATGTTTCAAAAAGAGTAAGAAAAACTACGGTATATCATAGAGAAGCCTCTGGTATGAATTAAAGATTCATACAGAGGCTTTTTTAATTTGTCTTTAAGTATCTTGAAACTATAGTAATTACCATAGTTATAACAATTAAAGTAAAGATTGAAATTGGATTTGCATAGTTTATTGTCCAACCCATTATTATATTTTTTTCGGTGGAAATATTCTTTTGTCTTTTTTGTTGTAATAAATCCACCCCCATATCTAATTGCTTGGTTATTTATGCCAATTTTCTAATGTTTTCCTTGTTGATTTTTGGTCTGCTATCATTAATATTCAGTTTGTGAGGTGTATAGCTAAAATTTCTGTTAACATCCAAATCTTTTATGTGGCCATAGTAGTAGCCATTTTCTTTTATGCTTCGTAATATGTATATATAAAAACGCATAAAAAAACCTGTTTCATTTACTGAAACAGGTTAATGTTTTTGGCGGAGAGTTAGGGATTCGAACCCCAGGACCTGTTACAGTCAACAGTTTTCAAGACTGCCGCAATCGACCGCTCTGCCAACTCTCCGTGGCAAATGTAAGGGCAGCATTTATTTAACCCAAAAAATTATCGCTGGCAACAACGCTATTCGCACCAAAGCCTTTACTGGCAGGTGTTTGAGAATAAAAATTTGTTGTATTGGTTTATAAAACCGGTTGTTATCAACGCAAAAAAGTATTGCTTAATAAAATAACACCAAAAAATTCTTACAACTAGCTGCTAAGCCGAAAAGCTATCTTGCTCCGTTAAACTGAATATGCAGCCCGCATTTGTACATTTAGCGTAGCTATTATCGCCTACAAAAATGCCTACACAATGATATTCCTGCTTTGTGTAATTTTACAATTGTTATTAGTTTGCAGTATCAATTGTTAGGCATAGGCACTACTCGCTGTTTATCATCTTCTCCCCCCTCACCTTTTAATTAAAATCATGAATATTGGGTTCGATGCCAAAAGGGCTTACCATAACGAAACGGGATTAGGGCATTACAGCCGCACACTTATTACGTCTTTATCAACCTATTACCCATCCAACCACTATTTTTTATACAATCCAAAACCGAGCAGAGCGTACCAATTGGCAGCTAATAATGTTTTAGAAGTTCTGCCAACAAAATTCATCGATAAGCTATTTTCGGCAGCATGGCGGGCCAATGGTGTAAAAAAGGAATTGCTCCAAAATAAAATAGACATCTACCATGGCCTTAGCCACGAAATACCTCTTGGGCTACATCACAGCGGTATTAAATCGGTGGTTACCATACACGACCTGATACATAAAAGACACCCTGAACAATACAATGCCATTGACGTAAAAATATACGACCGAAAATTTAGCTATGCCTGTAACCATGCAGATAAGGTGATTGCCATTAGCGAACAAACCAAAACAGACATTATTCATTTTTACAAAATACCTGTCGAAAAAATAGCAGTTTGCTACCAAAGCTGCGATTCCATTTTTGGTAACACTATTACCGAAAACGTAAAAGCAACCGTTAGAGAAAAGTATGGTTTGCCAGCACAATACTTTTTATACGTGGGTTCTATTATCGAAAGAAAAAACCTGATGGCCATTTGCCAGGCCATGCATTTATTGGGTAACGAAATAAACATTCCACTTGCTGTAATAGGCAAAGGCGGTAAATACAAAACAGCGGTAAAGGCTTATATTAAACAACAAGGGCTCGAAAGCAAAATAATCTTTCTTTCGGATAATGATGCAGCTACAAAGCTTATTTATCAGGATTTTCCCGCCATTTACCAATCGGCAGTAGCCATGATTTACCCTTCATATTTTGAAGGCTTTGGCATACCTGTACTAGAAGCATTATGGAGCCGACTGCCAGTAATTACCTCTAATGTTTCTTGCCTGCCAGAAGCAGGCGGCAATGCTGCATATTATATAAACCCATTACGCCCCGAAGAAATAGCAACAGGCATGAAGAAGATATTTTTTGATACAACCGTAGCAGCAGATATGAAAGAAAAAGGCTGGCAACATGCCAACCTTTTTACCCAACAGAGATGCGCCGAAGGCGTAATGGATGTTTATAAAAGTTTATTGTAAAGGTTAAACAACCGTATTTACTCCTCAATAAAAAACTCTAATTGTATTTAGAGCCATACTTCACATATAAAAATATTCAGGAGACTAACTCCATTTTTACCTCTTCCTATTTTTTTAAAACAACAGCAGCGTTACTAATAAAAACTTACGCACCTTTCCGTATGGTTTTCATTTGTATAACATCTACTAAAAAAGCAAAAGCCATTGAGAAATAGATATAACCCTTTGGTATTTCGAATTTAAATCCTTCTGCTAATAAAGACACACCTATCATCATTAAAAAGCACAATGCCAGCACTTTAAACGAAGGATGCCTTTGTATAAAACCGCTTATAGGTTTGGATGCAAAAAACATAATAACCACTGTTACAATTACAGCAGTGTACATAACCCATAACTGTTCTACCATGCCTACGGCTGTAATAATAGAATCAATTGAAAATACTAAGTCTAAAATAATAACTTCTATCAGTAATTTTTTAAAATTGCCTTGTTGCGTTGCTTTGGTCGATTCTTCTTTAGCGAGTTCGGTTTTGTGGTAAATTTCTTTCGTGCTTTTATAGATAAGAAAAAGCCCGCCTATAATTAAAATCAATCCTTTACCAGAAAAATCAATTTCGAAAGCCCGAAATATGGTTTTGTCTAATTTTAAAATCCACGCTATAAAAGCAAGTAAAACTAGGCGCATTACCATTGCCAAACCTATGCCCCAATACCTAAGTTTGTTTCTCTGGTGCTCGGGCAACTTATCTGCCAAAATAGAGATAAAAATAATGTTATCAATGCCTAGAATAACCTCTAGTAATATTAATGAAAGTAAGGGAATGAGCGCTTCTGCCATATATATTTTTTATTAATTTTTAATGATGTTTGTTTTTTTACCTAATAGCCTTCACTATTTTAAAAAAAGACATACGATTATTGTTTACACCCCACTAAGCAAATATTTTGGCAACTGTACAAATAACCTTTTACCACACAATTACACAGCTACATTAAAGTCTCTCAACGCATCGTTGAGGCTGGTTTTTAAATCGGTGCTAGGTTTACGGGTTCCAATAATCAATGCACAGTTTACATTATATTCACCAGCAGGAAACTTTTTGGTATAGCTGCCAGGTATTACTACGCTACGGCTTGGTACACGGCCTTTATATTCAATAGGTTCGGGGCCACTTACATCTATAATTTTAGTGGATTGGGTTAGTACCACATTGGCTCCTAAAACGGCTTCTTTCTCTACAATTACGCCTTCTACTACAATAGCACGGCTGCCAATAAAGCAACCATCTTCTATAATAACCGGGCTGGCCTGTAGTGGCTCTAATACGCCACCAATACCCACGCCACCGCTTAAGTGTACGTGTTTGCCTATTTGTGCACAACTGCCTACAGTGGCCCATGTATCCACCATCGAACCCTCATCTACATAAGCTCCAATATTTACGTAAGAAGGCATTAACACCACATTACGACCGAGAAAGGCACCGTACCTAGCTACTGCATGTGGCACGGCTCTTACACCTTGAGAGGCGTAGTCGCTTTTTAGTTTCATTTTATCGTAAAACTCAAATGGTGGCAAGGTGTATGTCTCCATTTTCTGGATGCTGAAATACATAAGGATGGCTTGTTTTACCCACTCATTTACCTCCCAGCCGTTGGTGGTCGGTGCTGCCACTCTTAGTCGGCCTTTGTCTATCTCTTCTATCACATTGTGAATGGCCTGCAAATAGTCGATATGTTTTAATAATTCACGGTCGTTCCATGCGGCTTGTATCAACTCCTGATTGGTCATTGCTATAAATTTTTGCAAACATAAAAGAAAGTAGCTAGGGGGCAAGTGGTAATTGGGGATTAGCAAGTAAGATAATATGTAAGAAATAATAGTATTCCTCAAAAAATTAGGCTGGTAGTAAAAATTAAAAGTTTTGTTTTTAGCAGTCTGCCTTTTACTTTCCACACTCATTTTGCTAACACGCCTGCCCCTACTCGCAAATCCCTACTAACCACTTGCCAATTGCTTTACTTATGGCAGGTTTCAACATCGGTATAAACC
Organism: Chitinophagaceae bacterium; assembly: GCA_043760535.1. Lineage (GTDB taxonomy): Bacteria > Bacteroidota > Bacteroidia > Chitinophagales > Chitinophagaceae > JAZKFT01. Next base: position 736 of record JAYUOV010000106.1, on the reverse strand, counting down.
ATTGCCTTACCGCTTTAGAAGCATGCGGTGTTATCGTTTTTTTTACAGATACTATTTGGGGTAATGTTTGCGATGCTACCAATGCCGAAACTGTTTATAAAACATTGAAAATCTTACACATATAAAAACCCAAAAGGCTTGAAGTCTGCTTGAAAATGAAAAGGATATAACTGCTTATTTGTAGCAAGAGTACGCAAGCATTTTCTACTATATCCGTGGCATTATCAATGCTACCACAGTTATTTAAGCTGGTGGTAAAAATGTAGCCCACAATGTTTTACCAAAAGGTGGCACTCTAGCCATACGAGTGGTTAAAGTGCCGTTTTGCAGAGAGCTGATTATGCGGTTTGGGAAACCGATTGTTTCTTCATCGGTTAATCTCCAAGGGTATCCATCGCCATTCATTTTTAAAAATATTGATTATACCATAAAATCGGCTGTAGATTATTTAGTGCAGCACAGGCAGTAAAATGAAGCAGCAAGGGCGGCCTCTGCTGTAATTAAATGGATGGAACGCTGGAAATCATCAGACCGTAGTTGGTTTATTGATTGATTCATTGATTTATTGATTTCAGAACTCCTTACCCCGTGAACTGAAACCGCTTGTTATTCGCAATCTAAATACCTGATAGTAGCTATCAGTTGAACGGAGTCCCGTAATGCTACGGGATTTACAACGTTCGCCAATGTCGCTCCATCAGGGCACGGCTTTCGCTGGGTTCCACCGAAATAATCC
>JAYUOV010000105.1:0-16433 GCA_043760535.1 Chitinophagaceae bacterium | reverse complement strand
TTTTCATCCTCGAATATACACATAATTCAATAGAAATGAGTTACTTATATATTATTAAATATAATACATTAATAATTTTTGGTTTTTAGAGATGCCCTCTAGTTAATTTATCAATACAAGCCCTCAAAAAACGAAATCGAACTGTTGGTTTTTTGGAATACCTACCAAAATCCCCGGAAATTGAAGGTTACATAAATTCCTTGATGTTTTAATAACAGTAACATTTCAAACCAATACTACCACCTAGAGCCAGTATATAAAAACAACGGTATTAGCACTCCGAAATTCCGAAGCTTGTTTCGTGAAAAATACAACCAGGGCAAAAGTACCATTGAGAGTAGGATGCCTACTTGCTCCCATTCCACGGCCTAGTTGGTGCGGATGCCAGGCATATTTCTTAAAGTAAAATCCAAATTCAGGGATACACAATGCTTAGGCCATCAATCTTTATATTGCAGTTTCATTGCTAAAAGATTTTTTATGAAATTTCGATTCCTTTTTTTCGCCCTGCTCTTTTCTGCTTGCAGCCTGGCTCAGGATGTATATCTTTTTATTGGCACTTATACTGGCACTGGTAGCAAAGGCATTTATGTGTATCGGTTTAATACCAATACTGGCAAAGCCACCTGGTTAAGCAATACCGATAGTATGGTTAGCCCATCCTTTCTTACCGTTTCTAAAAATGGAAAATTTGTCTATTCAGTTTCGGAAAGCGGCAGCAAATTTCCGGGTAAAATCAATGCCTTTTCTTTCGACAAAAAAAACGGCACTTTAAAATGGATCAATGAACAAACAAGTGGTGGCGACAATCCCTGTTATGTATCTATAAACAAAAGTGGCAAATGGGTGGCTGTGGGCAATTATACCGGGGGCAACCTTTCTGTTTTTAAAACCAATGCCAATGGATCTTTAATGCCCATGGCACAGTTGATACAACACGAAGGCAATGGCATGAATAAATCAAGACAGGAGAAGCCCCACGTGCATGCTACCGTATTTTCACCCGACGATAAATACCTGATGGTGCCCGATCTGGGTATTGATAAAGTAATGACCTATAAATTTACCGAAGGGTCTAATCTTCCATTAGAGCCGGCCTCAGTTCCGTTTACCGAAACACAGGCTGGCAGCGGCCCGAGGCACCTGGTATTTCATCCCAAAAAACCTTTCGCTTACCTTATTCAAGAAATGGCAGGGCAGGTAGAAACTTACCAATATAAAAAAGGAACTTTAACCAGCATACAGAAAATAGCTACGCACATAAACGATTTTAAAGGAACACCAGGTAGTGCAGATATTCATGTTTCACCCGACGGAAAATTTTTATACGCCAGTAACCGTGGCGTAGAAAATAACATTGCCATTTTTATTATCAACGAAACAACTGGCATGTTGGAAGCCAAAGGTTATCAATCTACAATGGGCATCAAACCAAGAAATTTTTGCATAGACCCTACGGGAAATTTTTTACTAGTTGCCAATCAGGATAGTGGCAATATTGTTATTTTTAAAAGAGACCAGCTAACGGGAATGCTTTATACAGCTGGTGAAGAAATTAAAATTCCAAGACCCGTATGTTTAAAAATGATGAAGTGAATGTTTTGGGGGTTAGGGATTGGGGTTTTGTAAAACGAATTTGTCAGTTAATATGATTAGAGCCAATAATTTTTTACTATACGGCGCCAATGGCTATACCGGAAAACTAATTACCCGGTTAGCGGCTGTATATGGCCTGTCGCCGATTTTGGCTGGCAGAAACGAAGCTTTAATAAAGCCACTGGCAGATGAATGTAACCTGCCATACAGCATTTTTAATTTAAACGATGAAGCCAAACTTACAACAGCTTTAAGCCAGGTAAAACTGGTACTTCATGCAGCAGGGCCATTTATGCATACCGCAAAACCCATGATAGAAGCCTGCCTTAAAACCGGCACCCATTACCTGGATATTACCGGAGAAATAGCAGTGTTTGAAATGTGTAAAGGGTACAACAGCAAAGCACTTAAAGCCGGTATTATGATACTGCCGGGAGTAGGTTTTGATGTGGTACCAACCGATTGCATGGCTTTATACCTTAAAAAACAAATGACCGATGCTGCTACATTACAACTGGCATTTGCATCTATTGGCGGTGCATTATCGCATGGTACTGCCACCACTATGGCCGAGGGGCTTGGGCAGGGCGGAGTTGTAAGAATCAATGGAAAAATTGTAAAAAAACCCTTGGGTCATAAAGGCATGTGGGTAGATTTCGGCATTAAAAAATTGTTTGTAATGACCATACCCTGGGGTGATATTTCTACTGCATACCATACTACCGAAATCCCAAATATTGAAACCTATACCGGCATTTCGCCAAAAGCATTTTATTGGTTAAAATACCAGTGGCTGTATAACTGGTTGTTGAGAACAGCCTTTGTACGGAATAGAATAAAAAACACCATTAATAAAAAGCCAGCTGGCCCAGCCGATGAAGACAGAGCTAAAGCAATGAGCCTTGTTTGGGGCGAAGTAACCAATGCAGCCGGCAAAGAAATTTCCGCTACCATGCAGGGGCCAGATGGATACACCATGACCGCACACACCGCTTTATTGATTGTAAAAAAGATATTAAGAGGCAGTGCCAGTATCGGCTTTAATACACCTGCCGAAGTATTTGGCGAAGACCTGATATTAGAAGTGCCCGGTGTAAAAAGATGGTAGAGTTGGCAGTTGGCAATTGCTCACCTATTACCAACCCCTAATCCCCAATCCCTACCCCCCCTAACATGAACATAGACCAGATAAGAGAAAACGAATTTGATAAACCAAGCCGGAAGAAAACCATCTTTCCAGTAAACCTTGCTTTGCGGCAATACCTGAGAGATCATGGCCGTGAAGTGAAGCTGCCAGTGGCTTACAAGGATTTATTACATTTCACTTACTCTGTACCGGTAAAAGATAAACATGGAAAATGGACCCTTTGGGAAACCGTAAGCTACGACCTGCATCAGTGGGGGTTTGTAAAAGAAGGCTTGTTAAAAATTTACGCCATTCTTAAAACCGAAGGCGACCTGAGCTTTAGTAAACACCTAGATGTGGCACGGATAGATTACTGCACTTTTGGCAATTCTAATCCATTTCGCATACGTATTGTAAATAAGTTTAATGACAACTACGACCATTATTACATTAAAATGGCCGACGCCTCACGTATCTATGGGCTAGAGCTAGAGCATATACTTTCGCCCAAACGAATTACCTACTTAACGCACCAGGATTCGCTGGTAGAAGAGCATATACCGGGCATACCCGGCGATGTATTTATAGCAGAGCATTTACATGTACCGGCTACCAATAAAATACGGCTGGCCAAGGAGTTTGTAAAGTTTAACGAACGCTGTTTTGTTCGCCTGCTTGGCGATATGCGGTCGTACAATTTTGTGTTTGAAGTGCTGCCCGATATTGAAGATTTTCAGTACCGCATTCGTGCCATCGATTTTGACCAGCAGAGCTACGAAGGCCGCAAAAACCTGTACCTGCCACAGTTTTTTAAAGAAAACCTGCCTTTGGTAGAAATGACCCTGAGCCTGCTGAATAAAGAATCCATTGAACAGTACCAGCAGGAAGAACGTACTATAATGGCTTTTAGGGTAGCCAGTACCCGCCACCGTATTATGCAACTGCTCAATATTATGACGCATGATATCATTTCCACACCCGAAAAAATTTACCGTTTAAAACATGAACTAGCCGAACTCTACAAGAACAATCATTTTACCAAATGCTACTCTATGGGGCAAATAGTAAAGCTGAACCTGAAACAAACGCTTCGCAAAAACCTGATCAGCATACAGCAAATGCTAGGAAAAATACAGGACTAAAAAAGATGTGTGCATGACCACCAAAGACTACTACCAAATACTCAATATTGATTACACCGCCACCGGAGAAGACATTAGAAGGGCATATAGAAAACTTGCTTTTATTTTCCACCCCGATAAAAACGATGGCGATGCCATTGCCGAAGAAAGATTTAAGGAAATACAGGAAGCTTATTTTATTTTAAGCGATGCAGAACGCCGGGAAACTTATCATTTAAAAAGCCAGTACCCGCTAATAAACCGCCGCAATCCACCAAAGCCTGTAACTGCATATACTATATTAAACCAGTGCCAAAAGCTAAACGATAAAATAGCCGAAATGGATATTTTTCGGATGAGCCAGCAAGCTTTATTTGAGCAAATCATGTTATTGGTTACAGATAAAAATATCAGCATTGTACAGCAGGCTGGCGACGAAAACATGACCCGCCAAATAACCAATGAACTGCTACAAAGCAGTACGCCACTGGCTTTTAGCTATGTGGAGCAAATAAACACCCGTCTGGCACTTTTAGCCGGTACTAACAACGAACAAATCAGCCACATCTATCATCATACAAAAAAAAGACGCCGCGTAAGCTATTGGGAAAGGTATAACGGGCTGATAATTGTAATAGCAACAATACTGCTCTGTTGGCTTATTTGGGTTATGAACAAAAGCCAGAAAGTACAGTAGTTTAGAACAATTCTTCCATTCAATATTTTGTTAGTAAAGAAGTATTGTAATCTATATACTCCCTCCTCCCCTTTATCTTTAGGGCATCTCTAAAAAAATTATTTCATGAATAAATTACTTGTAATAGGTTTAGCGTTGGTACTTTTTGCCTGCAACCAAAAAACTAGCAATATTGCGGAAACACCTGCCGCCGATGAAAAAGACCCGCACTCTTTTTCTCAGCCCGAAAAAGCCGTAGTTACTCACCTGGAGCTGGACATTAGCGTAGATTTTATTACCCAAAAAATCAGCGGCAAAGCTGTTTGGAACATTGATAACAAAAGCAAGGGTCGTGAAATTATTTTTGATACCCGCAAGCTACAGATAGAAAAAGTAACCATGGGTGATGATGAAAAACCTACAACTTTTTTGCTGGATAAGGCCGCCGATTTTTTAGGGCAAGCCTTGCATGTAGCCATAGATAGCGGCACTAAAAAACTAACCATTTACTACACCACCAGCAAAGACGCCGATGCCTTGCAATGGCTTACCCCACAGCAAACAAACGGCAAGCAGCAGCCATTTTTATTTACCCAAAGCCAGCCTATTCTGGCCCGTACATGGATACCCTGCCAGGATGGTCCCGGTATCCGATTTACTTATAACGCCACCGTAACCGTACCGGCTAACCTGTTGGCTGTAATGAGTGCCGAAAACCCACAAACCAAAAAGGCCAATGGCATTTATTATTTTAAACAAACCCATGCCATACCCAGTTACCTGCTGGCTTTGGCCGTAGGCGATATTGGCTTTAAAGCCATCGACAACCGAACGGGCATTTACGCCGAGCCTTCTATGCTGGATAAAGCCGTTTGGGAATTTGCCGATATGGGTAAAATGACAGATGCCGCAGAAAAGCTATATGGCCCTTACCGTTGGGGGCGTTACGACTTGTTGGTGCTGCCTCCAAGTTTTCCTTATGGTGGTATGGAAAACCCTAACCTCACTTTTGCCACACCTTGCGTAATAGCAGGCGACCGCAGTCTCGTAAGCCTGGTGGCACATGAACTGGCACATAGCTGGAGTGGCAACCTGGTAACAAACAGCACCTGGAATGATATGTGGCTAAACGAGGGTTTTACCACCTATTTCGAACGCCGAATTATTGAAGCCATTTACGGTAAAGAAGAGGCGCAGATGCAGGAAGTTTTAGGCAGGCAAGACCTTACAGCCTTAGTAAAAGAAATGGGAGACACCAACGCAGACACCAAACTAAAAGGCAATTTCGCCGGCCGCGACCCAGACAATGCCAGTAGTAATATTGTTTATGAAAAAGGTGCTGCTTTTCTCCGAACGATTGAAGATGCCGTGGGTCGTGAAAAGCTGGATGCCTTTCTTAAAAAATATTTCGAAAGCCATGCCTTTACATCTAATACAACCGAAAAATTTCTGGTATATCTCAATAAAGAATTAATAGCAACCAACCCATCATTAGCAGATAAAATAAGGGCTGAAGAATGGATATACAAACCGGGTATTCCGTCTAATATTCCAGCGTCTGTTTCCAAAGAATTTAATACAATCGACACCCTGATTGCTGCCTTTGGCAAAAACGGAAACGCCAACGGCCTTGGCAGCCAAATTAAAAGCAGCAATGCTAAACTGTATTTCATCAGCCACTTGCCCAATAGCATGAATGCAGCCACCATGGCTGTTCTCGACAAAGAATTTGCCTTTACAAGCAGTGGCAATACAGAAGTACAATGTGCATGGTATATACTGGCCATCCGCCACGGGTACAGTGCCGCCAATGCCAATATTGAACAATTTCTGTTGAGCGTTGGCCGCCGCAAATTCTTAAAACCACTCTATGGCGAAATGATGAAAACCGCCGAAGGTAAAGCCCGTGCCAAACAGATATATGCCAAAGCCCGTGGCAATTATCACCCGGTGTCTTATGGAATTATAGATGAAATGTTGAAGTAAAAAGGTTTTAACATTATACCAACTGTATGTTCGATATATAAGTGGAATGGTTAAAATAACAGTTCCGCTCTTCAACGGATTTTAACCAGTAGCTGGTTTTCTAATAGGGGCCTTCACCAATGTCAGAAATCCTTACCCCTCGCAGTTTTGATTTTGTAGTTTTTCTTTTTAACCCAGCGAAAGCCGTACCCTGATGGAGCGACATTGGCGACGCTCCGTTCAACAACATAACCTTGTTCCGCTTCCCTTCTCTGTAGGAGAAGGTGGTCGAAGTCCGGATGAGGCTGCTACTATTGGACTTGTTAGACTGCGAGTAATAAGCGGTTTAAGTTCAAAAGGTAAGGAGTTCTGGATGTATGTATTGCAGCAACAATACTACCTCTCAGCCAACAACATAGTATTTTGAAGTTCCTTACGCCTTTAAGATATTAACAGTGTTTACGCAGCCAAAACCAAGAAAAAATCCTTTTTTTAAACTTTGCACTAATATTGCGTTTGATAAGATTATGAAGCATACCGATACTAAGGGTGAATCCCGAACGGCATTTTTATTGTAATACACACAAAGCAAACGCAACACATTTAAAGCATTATGGCAAAAAATTTACTTATAGTAGAGAGCCCTGCAAAGGCCAAAACAATTGAGAAAATATTAGGCTGCGATTTTGAAGTAAAAAGTTGCTACGGCCACATACGTGACCTGCAGAAAAATGATATGGGCGTGGACATTGCTAATAATTTTATGCCCAATTATATAGTACCCGACGAAAAAGAAAAAGTAGTACGAGAACTAAAAAGCATTGCCAAACGCAGCAACGAAGTATGGCTGGCATCGGATGAGGACCGGGAAGGAGAAAGCATTAGCTGGCACCTGGCCGAAGTGCTAAACCTAGACCCCAAAACCACCAAGCGAATCGTTTTTCACGAAATTACCAAGCCTGCTATACAAAAAGCCGTAGCCAACCCACGCCTAATTAATATGAACCTGGTAAATGCCCAGCAGGCCCGCCGGGTACTCGATAGGATTGTGGGTTTTGAACTAAGCCCTGTTTTGTGGCGTAAAATAGGCCGCCAAGGTGGGCTTAGTGCAGGCCGTGTACAAAGCGTAGCCGTAAAATTAATAGTAGAAAAAGAACGAGAAATAAACCAGCATAACAGCGAAAGTAGTTTTGCTGTAAGAGCCATTTTTACTGCAAAAGACATAAGCGGCCGTGAGGTTTCTTTTACTGCCGATGGTGCTAAATTTAAACAGCAGAATGATGCTGAGGCTTTTCTAAAAAGCTGTGTAGGTGCGGCTTACAAGGTAAACGACATACAGGTAAAGCCCGGCAAAAAGTCGCCAGCTCCCCCATTTACCACTTCTACTTTGCAGCAGGAAGCAAGCCGAAAACTAGGTTACGGTGTGGCCAAAACCATGTTGGTAGCCCAGCGTTTATACGAAAGCGGTAATATTACCTACATGCGTACCGATAGTGTAAACCTTAGCGATACAGCCATGGCCGATATTAGCCAGGCCATAAATAAAAGCTTTGGCGAAAAATACCTGCAGCACCGCAAATTCAAGAACAAAAACGAAAGTGCACAAGAAGCCCACGAAGCCATTCGCCCCACCTATATGGATAACCAAACCATAGATGATGCCGATGGAAAACGCTTGTATGAACTGATTTGGAAACGTACCATCGCATCGCAAATGAGCGATGCTGTTTTAGAAAAAACTACCGCTAAAATCGGTATCAGCACCAATAAAGATGAATTGACGGCTAGCGGTGAAGTCATAAAATTCGATGGTTTTTTAAAGGTGTATATGGAAAGCACCGACGATGAAGAAACCGATAACGAAGAGAAAGAAAGCCGACTTCCTAACCTTGCCATTGGCCAGCCGCTTAGCTTTATAGAAATGACTGCCTCTGAAAAATTTACCCGCCCCACGGCTCGTTACACAGAAGCTTCGCTGGTAAAAAAGATGGAAGAACTCGGCATTGGCCGTCCAAGTACCTATGCTCCTACTATTTCTACTATTTTAAAAAGAACTTATGTAGAAAAAAAAGACAAAGAGGGTACACGCCGTGATGTAAGAATATTGAAACTGAAAAACGACCACATCACAAAAATGATGGAGCAGGAAACTTTTGGCACGGAAAAATCCAAATTGTTCCCGACTGATTTGGGTAGTGTGGTTACAGATTTCCTAAGTAAATACTTCGACAATGTGATGAACTATGGCTTTACCGCCAGAATAGAAGAAGAATTTGACAAAATAGCCGAAGGCAAACAAGTTTGGAATAAAATGGTGAAGGATTTTTATGAACCTTTTCATAAAGAAGTAGCTCAAACCATGGAAACTGCCGAACGTGCCACCGGCGAAAAAGCATTGGGTACACACCCAGAAAGTGGTAAGCCAGTTATAGCCCGGATGGGAAAATTTGGCCCAATGGTGCAGATAGGTACCAGCGAAGACGAAAACAACAAGCCGCAATTCGCAAGCCTTAAAACCGGCCAAAGCATAGAAACGATTACGTTACAGGATGCATTGGACTTGTTTAAATTACCATTTAGTTTAGGTGCACATCTGGATAAAGAGATTATTGTGGGCATTGGCCGTTTTGGCCCTTATGTAAAATTTGGAGAAGAATTTATATCCTTAACCAAAGGCGAAGATCCGCTGCTTGTGGATATGGACAGGGCATTGCAAATACTAGCCGAGAAACAACAGGCAGATGCCCCAATAGCTACTGTAGAAAGTTTGCCGGTTACAAAGGGAAAAGGCCGCTTTGGACCATTTATTAAGTGGAACGATTTGTTTATAAATATACCACGGGCTTATAATTTTGATACACTTACGCAAACAGATTGCGAAGAACTGATAGAGAAAAAAGTGGACAAAGAAGCGAACCGTTTCATCCAACAATTTCCAACCGAAAAAATTACAATTGAAAATGGCCGTTGGGGGCCTTTCCTTCGCTTTGGTAAAAAAATGCTCAAACTAAGCAAACCCGGCAAAACCAAATACACACCAGAAGAAGCAGCCGTTATTACTTTAGATGAAGTAAAAGAAATGATTGTTTTCCAAGTGCCGGGGGCATTTGATAAGAAAACGGCTGTGGCTGCAAAAAAGGCTCCGGCCAAAAGAGCTGTGGCTAAGAAGAAATAAAAAATAGTACAATGCATAAAAGTGGAACTCAAAAAGTTCCACCTTTTTTTTATTTTTATCTTGAAAATAAAGACATTTTTAATTTTAATTTCATGTTTTTAAAGACGTTTTCATTATTTATTTCTTGTAAATAATGAAATTAATGTAATTCTTTTCTTTCATTTAAAGAATATATTTACATTTGTGGCATGATAAACAAGGAAGTCTTAATGGGCATCTACACCAATTTTGCTGAGAATTTACCTTTGCAAGTGGTACATCGTAACCAAAGTGTACCGATAAATAGTGGCAAAATAATAACGGTTACAGGTGTAAGGCGTGGTGGCAAAACTTCGGTAATGATGGATACCATCAACCAATTACTATTAGCAAATGTGGGCAGCGACAAAATACTGTTCCTAAATTTAGATGATGACCGGTTACCATTTCAGCCAAATGAATTTGATGTAATCATACAGGCATTCAGAGAAATATACCCCGAAACCAAACCAGAGGAAACCTATATATTTTTTGATGAAGTGCAGGTGGCCAATGGCTGGGAACAGTTTGTTAGAAGGCTGTACGACACCTTTACCAAAAACATATTTTTAAGTGGCAGCAACAGTAAAATGCTGGCTACAGATATAGCTACAACCCTTCGTGGCCGCACTTTGCAGTTTGAAGTGTTCCCATTGTCGTTTAGCGAATATTGCTTTTTTACAAAAACCAATACTGCTGTACATTCTTTAAAAGAAATACCAAAACTTACGCTGGCATATAAGCAATATGTAAACCATAGTGCCTTTCCGGAGTTGGTTTTAAGCGGTTACCAATATATGGAGCACACACTGCAGGAGTATTACTTTGTAATGCTTTACAAAGATTTGGTAGAGCGGTACGATATAAAAAATACAAGTGCTTTAAAGTATTTTGTAAAACGGATACTGGCCAATTTAACCAAAAGCACCTCTATCAATAAAATAAACAACGAAATGAAAACGGGTGGTATAAAAAGCGATAAGAACTTTTTATACCAGGTAGCAGAACATTTAGAAGCTGTTTATTTTTTTCAAAAACTACCCAGATGGAATCCATCTCTGAACAAAGAAACATTTAGCGACAAAAAATATTATTGTATAGATAATGGCTTTTTAAAGGCCCTATTAACCCGCAGCAGCAGCCACGATGGCATACTACTTGAAAATCTTGTTTTTTTACATTTACGCCGGCAATTTCCGTTTGGCAGGGGCTTGTATTTTTACAGTGGCAGAAAAGAATGCGATTTTATACTGACCCAAAATGATGTGGCCACACAACTAATACAAGTGTGCTACACAATAGATAATCCCGACACACTAAAAAGAGAACTACATGGCTTGCTGGAAGCTGCCGAACATTTTAACTGTACTAATTTACTGCTGATAACCAATGAAGAAGAACGGGAAATAACCGAAAAAGGATTTACAATAAAAGTAGTAAAAGCCTGGAAATGGATGCTGGCTAATAGTTAGAGAAAGCTAGCAGAAAATTTGAAAAGACTAGTTGGGTATTAAGCAATCAGGCAACCGGAATTTTAATAGCAAATGACTTATTGACCCACTGACCCAATAATCATTTACAATTTTAAGTCTTCTATTTTACCCACTCCTCCCCCAATAATGCCTCTTGTAATTTTCACAACCTGTTTACGAATCTAATCGTACATTTGAAAAAATGTAACAAAAATTATGTCAAAATCGTTGTCGCCTAAACCTACCGAGAGTGAGCTAGAAATATTGCAGGTGCTATGGCAAAGAGGCATTGCTACGGTTAGAGATGTACATGAAGCATTAAGCGATTTGAAAGATGCAGGCTATACTACTACGCTTAAACTAATGCAAATTATGCATGAAAAAGGGCTTGTAACCCGAGATGATAGCTGCAAAACGCATATTTATAAAGCCAATGTAAGCAAGAATAAAACCCAGCAGAACATTGTAGGGAAAATGGTAAACAGCCTTTTCGAAGGCTCCGCATCGCAATTAATGATGCAGGCTTTTGGCAATAAAAAGCCATCCAAAAAAGAGATAGAAGAAATTCAGCAATTATTGGATCAATTAAAATAACCGCACATGTTCCCCATCGAACAATCGGCCTTTTTGCAGGCCCTTGGCCGTGCCATTGGCAATTCTCTTTGGCAGGTAGCTGCTATTTGGCTGCTGTATGCAGCTACTACAGGTTTGTTTACCTTAAAAGCATGCCGCAAATACCAGGTTGCCACCTTGGCATCGCTAATTGGCTTTTTATGGTTTGCCGGCACATTTTTTTATGCCTATGTAAATGCCCCTTTACCAGGCTACTCGGCTGTATATTCGATTACCGAAGCCACAGAAAACGTAAATCGTACTTCGTTCGCAAATCAGGCCTTATACCTTTATCACTCCATCCTGGCTTCTTTAAAAAGTTTATCACCGTATATCAGTTGTGGGTATCTGCTAGTTTTTTTAATTCTCGGCATAAGGCTAGTAAATGGTTTCCGCCAAGTAAAATTTTTTGCTACAGAGGGGCTAGAAAAAGTAGATGTGCAGTGGCGTTTGTTTGTACAACGCAATGCTGAGATTTTACAGATAAGGCAGCATGTAAAAGTATTTTCTTCTCATTATGTACAAAGCCCTTTAACCATGGGTTTTTGGAGGCCCATTATTTTACTACCAGTAGCCAGCTTAAACAGCCTTAATACCCAACAGGTAGAAGCCATTTTACTTCACGAACTGGCTCATATTCGCCGCCATGATTATCTGGTAAATATTTTTGTACAAATAGCCGAAATCTGTCTTTTCTTTAATCCGTTTATGCGGTTGCTGCTAAAGCAAATAAGGCAAGAGAGGGAAAATAGCTGCGATGATTATGTATTGCAGTTTCAGTACAATGCCAAAGATTATGCTAAGGCTTTACTAACTATAGAAAAGAATAATACGGCTACGTTATTAGCTTTAAGTGCTAAAGACAATCAATCATTTCAACTGCTTCGTAGGGTAAGGCGTATAGTAGCCCCGCAGCCACATGCATTTAATTACAGGCAGCAATTATACTTGCTGCTGTTACTTACTATACTTGGCCTGGGTTTTACCGTAATAATACCAAAGCCCAAGATAAAATTACCAGTAGTAAATACGAGCCAACCTATTAATTATAGTGCCAAAAAAGAGGCTAAAGAGGTTAAAACAAAAACACTAGATCCTGTAGTTCCTGCCGCTTTCGATTTGGTAAAAACTATACAAGGTTTTACAGAAAATTTAAACTTAAAAGAAATAGAAACACAGGCTAAGGAATTAGGAAAAGATGCTGAAGAAATGGGAAAAGCTTATGGAGAAAACGTGGAAAAGCAGATGCAACCCTATATAGAAGAGGTTACTAACTGGGCCGAAAAAATTTTGGATAACAAGGAAGCGACTTTAAAGCTAGAGGCGGCGGCAAAAGATTTGGAAAACCTGGGGTATAATGAGAAAACAACCCAGTTTGCCAACATAGAGGATTATTTGGCACCAGCCATACTAAAACTAGAGGAAGCTTTAAAAACGTTTCCGAAAATGAACATAAAAATAGCCCCGCCCAACTTTACTATATTTCCACCAGCAGCAGCTTTTACCAATCCATTAGGCGTACCAACGGTGCCACCTTTAGATAGCCGCATGGCCGAGGAGAAAGTAAGAATGGCCAATAGCAGATTAAGGCAGACTGTTGAAAATGAACAAGCCAAAATAGAAATGAAAAAAGCAGCCGCGGCGAATAGAATGCAGTTTAAAACACAAATAAACACTGAGAATAACGCCTTGCGCCAACTGCAGAAAAACAAGATTACAATCAATTTCAACAATAATATTTTGGGGAAATATTTAAGAAAAACAGATGAAAATGACACCCAAGATGAAATGGAGACCGATGCCCATGCTTTTGCCGAAAATGAAGATGTAGAAACTTCGCTAAAAGATGTATTTGCAAAAGGAAAATTAGGCATAGCAAAATCATCTGAATACGCTTTAAAATTACCAAAATTGATGGAGCTAAAGAATTTGGTGAAAGGTTTTCATTATGAATGTAATCCCTCAACGCCTAACCTAGTGAGGAACAGAAATAGTAATGTTGAAAAAAGATTTACTATTACAAGTTCTTATAGCCAAAATTTTACAACTAAAGAAGAATTGGAAAAGATTAATGAAGAAGATATAGACGCTGACGATACAAAGACCATTGATATTCAACAAAAAAGGCATTATAAAAAAGGTAAAATAGAAAACGTGGTTATTATCAGGATTATTCCTTCGAGATAAAAGAATGAATTATTGGAAACAGGTAAAGAGATATGCTATTAAATAACCACCTGAAAAACCTTTTTTATGCATACAGAAATCCATCTAAAGTTACCAAAGCGAAATAAAGCTGTTACCAGAAACATCTACATCCATCAATTACAATTCCGGTAAATATACAGTACAGATTTTGAGGGCTATCTGATGTTGCAGAAATACAATATTGAAATTCGCTTTTTTGAGATCAAAGACATTAACCCAAAAGAAAACTACTGCCAGGTGTATTTACGAACAAATGATATAGACAAACAGTACCAGTAACTTTTAAACCCCGATAATAGCACTTAATACCACAGTACATTTACAAATAAAAGCCACGGGCAAAAAGCTTTTTACTTATTAGGCCCAGTAAACAATCTAATAACTTTAGGTACTTACCTGCTTTTAATATTTATACGAATACTATTTTTTTAAAACCGCATTTCTGGTTCGTAACTGATACCTGTACATAATGGCACCTCCCTCTTTTGTAGCTTCCTTAAGGTTGGTATTTTCTTCTTTAGAAACATCTATGGTAATCGGCCCAGGTGCCAGTTTGTTTATTTGTCTGGCAGCTATCACTACTTTGCCACCGCTAATTTTCACAGTAGTATCCATATCGTGGTAGCGGCTCAAATAGCTGGTGTCGCTAATGCTGATATTTATTTCGTCATTGTCCTGCAATCCGCTGAAATTAAGTTCCAAATTGCCCTGAGCAATGGGTTTTGTAAAAATGGTAGTAAGTGTAAATGGCAGCAGGCTACATGTATTGGTATAGTTTTTTTCATTGCCATCGGTAAATGTACAGTTATGTTTTCCGGCGGCGGAAGCCATGGGTAATTTGGTTTGGTAATAGGCTCCCATTCCGCCGCTGCTATCTACTGTTAATGCCTTTCCATCAAAACTTACCTGGCTTTTATCGTTTAAAACAAGCGTAGTACCATTAACGCCGCCAAAGCGAAATTGTGCTGTAAATGTTGCCTCACTTTCCCCTTCGATAGCAGATACATTATACTCCTGATAAATGGCATCCGGATTTACATCTTTACTGTTTCCAATCTCGTTGCTTTTGCAACTGGCCAGTAACAATAGGGCCGCTACGATGGTTATTTTTTGCATGTTTATAGGGTTTAGGTGTTAATGCTATTTATTCGGCAGAGGTACGTTAATAAGATGTGAAGCTATTTTGCTACACAGCTTTTTTATGAATGTGCTATTTTTTATTGACCGATTACCCCTCAATCTAAAGCGGCTCCAAAAAACAACCATGTTTTGAACCGTAACTTCATTACTAATGCAGATAGCTACCCAATAAACCAAACTTCATTTGAACTACATTTGCCATCCCTTAATATTGGGAAAATTGCTGTCAATTTGGCTAACTGTGGTGTAACTGCCCGATTATTGACAGTAAAAATCAATTATTTAAACAACAGGTACTATACCCAACAACACGTAATTTATATGGCAGGATTTTTAAGTAAACTTTTTGGGGGCAACAAAAGTGAGAAAGATGTAAAAAAAATAACCCCAATTGTAGCACAGGTAAATACTTTTTTCGAAAAGTACCAATCCTTCAGCAACGATGAACTTCGAGCCAATTCTGCTCATTTTCGCAGCCGCATTAAAGAATATCTCTCCGGTATAGATGCGGAAATAGCAACAAAAAAAGCCGAAGGCGAAGCCATGGATGCCGAACACCTTACAGATAAAGATGCGGTGTACCAAGAAGTGGACAAGTTGATAAAACTTCGTAACGAAAAGATTGAGGAAGTGCTAAACCAGATTTTGCCAGAAGTATTTGCCACTATTAAAGAAGCTGCAAGGCGCTTTAGCACCAACACCGAAATTGTATCCACAGCCACTGAACTAGATAAGAATTTAAGTGTAAAAAAAGCGCATGTAACAATTAGCGGCAACCAATCCATTTACAAAAATACCTGGCTTGCTGCAGGCGGCGAAGTAACTTGGAACATGGTGCATTACGATGTACAGCTAATAGGTGGAGCCGTATTGCACAGTGGTAAAATATCCGAAATGGCTACCGGAGAAGGAAAGACTTTGGTAAGTACGTTACCAGCCTACCTCAATGCACTTACAGGCGAAGGCGTACATATAGTAACCGTAAACGATTACCTAGCCCGCAGGGATAGTGAATGGAATGGCCCATTGTTTGAATGGCTAGGGGTATCTGTAGATTGTATAGATAAACACCAACCCAACACAGAAGACCGCCGCAAGGCTTACTTAGCCGATATTACCTATGGTACCAATAACGAATTTGGCTTTGATTACCTAAGGGATAACATGGTACACAGCCCCGAAGAAATGGTGCAACGCAAACACCATTTTGCGATGGTGGATGAAGTGGATAGCGTACTGATAGATGATGCCCGTACCCCATTAATTATTAGTGGACCCGTACCACGTGGCGATGATCAGCAGTATCAGAATTTAAAACCGAGGG
>JAYUOV010000104.1:0-5435 GCA_043760535.1 Chitinophagaceae bacterium | reverse complement strand
AAAAAGCCATCCATTTTCACCATCTTTTATTTGTTCTGCATTTCCGTAAACATTGGAGGCAAGTACAGGAACACCTGCTGCAAATGCTTCCTGTATTACCAATGGACTCATTTCGCAAATCATGCTGGGAATACACAGAATATTGTTCTTTGCAATCGTAGACATCACTTCAGCAGGTGGCAATAAACCATGCCAATGAATATTACGATTAATTGCTGTTCTTTTTCGCCATTCATTACCATAAAAATTATCAGAATCTGCACCGTAAATATTTACTGTCAGCAATTCCTGATTTAAAGGTTGCGCTGCCTGCAAGAGTAAATGAAGTCCTTTATTTTCAGTAATGCGTCCGATGTAAATTATTTTTAAAACATCAATGCGTGCAGATGCCATAGGTTCGGGAATTGCCGTTGCAGGTAGGCCTTGCGAAATAAACGCTAAAGATTCTTTTTTAACGCCGTTCAGCAGCATTACTTTTTTATACCACTGTGTAAGAACAATAATTTTAGCGGACATTTTCTCCATTTCCAATAAATCCATTTTTAGCTGCCTAATCAGGAATGGATATGCGAGAGCAGTTGCAAATTGATTGTTCAAGGCCATAGCATTTACTTCACTTCGATACAATGCAGTAGCAAGACCTGTTAATACTGTGGCTTTGCTGATATGAATTCCCTTGTATTCATATACACATTTGGCACACCGCAGCGGATCAATATGGCCATCACATAGAACTTTGCGTTTGTAAAGTAATGTACCGGTACTGCAGGTAGAACCGGCTATATGGAATGTAAAAAGTATTTTAATACCTAGATCGTTTACCTCGCGGGCGTGGACTAGACCTATACCATTGCTACCACTTACATTATGGAAATGTACAATATCAGGCCTTTCTGCTTTTATTACTTCTCTAAAATAAACGAGGCCATCGGGAATTCTTTTTCGCATGATCAATTCCCGGTCTACAATGCTGGGTTCTCCATATTGTATCACTTCAACTCCCTCATACAAATACCTCTCAGTATGTTGCTTGCCGTAGTTAGGTATAATAACGCTCACCGATATTCCATTATGCTGTAACAACCTTGCTAAGTGAAAAGAATAAAGTTCAGTGCCGGCCACCTGGGTAGGGAGGAAATGATTTAATGCGAGAATGATTTTCAAACTATAAGTCTTATAAATGCTTTTGCCGTTGTTATGGAGTCTCCGCTGCTAATACTTTTTTTAACAACGGTTCTTAAAAATTGCGATCTATCAGGATCTTTTTTATCCAGGCGTATTGCGACAGCATAAAGATTTTTAAAATACTGTATTTTAATAATCCGCCGATATTTTTTAAGTGAATCTTCCTGCAAAAAATAATAATACACCTTATTTACTTTTTTTAAGCGCTCAAGGGTTGAGTTCTTGCTGTATGATCCCTCGAAGCTTTGCCTGTAAACGGCTGTTTGGTCGGGTAAATAAACCGCAATACCCGACAAAAGTGCATGTACATACAAAGGCCAATCAAGCATTGGTAACCCTTCAAAATTTTTCAATGGGATAGTAACATTTGAAAGACGCATTAATACAGAACAAGTACTTATAACATTAGCTACTAAAAGGTCCTTTATTAAAATTTCTTTCTTGGTCAAGGTAGCCCAGTTTTTTGTAAAAGACTTTTCTTCCTCATCAAATATTTTGATATCAGTAAAAGATATTACTGCTGCAGGATTTGCTCTAAGTTGATCAAGTTGTTTCTGGAGTTTAAATTCATCAATCCAATAATCATCACCTTCGCAAAAAGCAATATATTCACTTTTGCATAAGTTAAAAGCAGATACAAAATTATGAAACATACCAACTCGTTCGGTATGAATGACTAATTTGATTTTGTCAGGATTTTTTTTTTGGTAGGCGATACAGATTTCCAAAGAAGTGTCGTCCGATTTATCAATCCCTATAATTAATTCATATCCTTCGTTCACTTTTTGTGAAAGGATGCCAGTGAAAAAACTTTCCAGATACTTTTCATGATTATATACTAATGATAGGATGCTGATCAACGAAGACTATTAAAATGGTAAGAATTTACTAATGGAGCCGTAGAGGAACCGGCAGTTTTGTTTTGAAGATCAATTTTTTGAAATAATCTTTTACTTTCCCATATTGATAAATTTGCCCATTTCATTAATTGAAAAAATCTCAGGAACCTACCTTTCATGATAGAATTTTTAAAGATTAATTTTACCACCGAGATCTTTGCATTCATAGTTGCTGTATCTTTTTCAATATCCGAAAGAGGAAAGTTTTGATCCTGAAGTATCAATAAATTAATTTGAAAATTCTCAATCGTATTTCGGTTATTTTTTGCAACTAATGAGGAAGCCTGATTTGGCGTTAATCTCCAAAAGCCAAAACCCGGACTTGTTAGTACTACAGGATGAGAACATGCGATTCTCTTTTTTATGTATGTATCCCCAATGGCAAAATTATTATGAAATCCGCCTATCTCTTTCAAGGCACTAACCTTAAATAAAGTTTCTGTTAGCCCTATTGTTGCAATATTAAAGTATGGAGAAAGAAAAAGTAACCTTGCAGCTTCCAAGGGCGATAACTGGTAAGGATAAACAATAATATCTATATTCCCAACACCCCAGAATGAGCCTGCATTTGGAAAAAATTGTATATGCTTCGTCAAGCGTTCTAATGCCTCCCCATATAAAATATCATCCCCGTCCACGTACAATATATATTGGCCTTTAGCTTGGTTTAAAACTTTGTTTCTATTGGGATATTCTCCAATATTTTTTTCATTTCTCCATTTTATCAGCCGGGCATCATTGTATTCCTGGATGATATTCCAGGTTTCATCCGTCGAACAATCATCTGATATAATGAATTCTAAATCTGTATAAGGTGAGGCAAGTATACTCTCGATTGTCTGCCTAACCCATTTACTCGAATTATAAGTAATAGTTGCTATTGTAAATAATGGTTGTGCTGTGCTCATATTATAATTTATCTAACCAACCTTTCAAATGTTGAATCTCCTCCGCTTCTTCGTAAGGTAACTTTCCAATTGATAGAGGAATATGTGTTTCTCCAGTAAACATATTAATAAGCTCTTTTTCAGTTGAATAAAGCACCCCATTCCCATTTTTTGTCAATTCTTTGACACCACCTTTATTTTTAATAATTGTTTTCAACCCAGCTTTTTGCGCTTCAATTACAATTCTCCCAAAGGCTTCAGAATCTGATGCCATTATTAAAACCTCATAGTTGGGCAAGATATCTTCTTTTTTAAAAAAGCCTCGCTCCAAGGAAACGAAATCAAGATTGTTTGTGCAAATAAATTCTTGTAAACTATCATAATAAGAATTGTCTTCACAAGGACCTTTGATGTGGAGGGAAAAATCCCCCTCAGGGTTTAGTTGGTAAGCCTTGTGCAGAGCTTCTAAAACGCCAAAGTGCCCTTTACTTTTAA
Organism: Chitinophagaceae bacterium; assembly: GCA_043760535.1. Taxonomy (GTDB): domain Bacteria; phylum Bacteroidota; class Bacteroidia; order Chitinophagales; family Chitinophagaceae; genus JAZKFT01. Next base: position 1,969 of record JAYUOV010000104.1, on the reverse strand, counting down.
TCATCTGCCCGAACATGATGTACCTAGCTATTTTTTTTTGGGGTGCGTTGCAATTTTCATCCCAACTAACTGGTTGGTATAGTCGTCTAATATCTGCACCAGGCATATGGGTTTTAATTTTTTTTGCAACCGCATCAGAATTACAAATTATTAGCTTGCTCCATTTGTTCATTCGGGCATAAGCGGCACTATCGTAACCCCAACCTATGCGAATGCCAAAATCTTCAATTCCAAATTCGTGTACCCACCATATATGAGGAATGTTTAGGCGGTAAGCAGCAAGTGCCCCAATAAATGGAACAATAGTATTAGTAAATACTAAGTCAGTTTGCTCTCTTTTAATTAACTCATTAGTTTGCCTCAGTGCTACAAGAGAACGAACAAAAATACGGGCCAATTTTGTGATTTGCCACCAACGGATTGTGCCGGACCAGCTATACTGATATATAACAGTAGTAGCAATTTGTCTTTCTGCCAAAGCAGTTTGCATATTACCTTCATGAGGAATAATAATATGAAAAGTATAATCTTCCTTCAACACATCTATCCATTCGAGCAAAGCTATATTTGCTCCGCTCAGGTTAGATTCATGTGCAAGCCATATTATTTTCTTGTTTTTAACCGGCACACTCATATTTTTTTCCCTTTCCAAAATGCTTTTATGGCACCTGCTGTTTGTCGAGATATACTTACCTCATTAAAATGACTCATTTCCCTTGCAACTGCGAAGCATTTTTTTAAGAAACTTGTATTAGTGTTTGATTGCTGTGCTAAAAAATTGGTCCAATTTGTTTTTTGTATTTTATAATTACATGCTTTATGTAAACCAGAATAAGTGGAAAGATTGCTGATTTTTTCTATAATCATTCTTTCTTCTTCCGAGAACTTTTGAGAAAGTGATTCTGTTTTTGAGTCTCCATGTAAGCGAAAGTGAACGAGTAGTTCAGGAATTTCTTTTACTTCCGAAAAATTATACAAATACCTGATGTATAAATCCCAATCAAAAGCATAATGAAACCTTTCGTCAATGCTACCACACTTGGCCACCAGTTCCCTGCGTAGCCATACGCCTGGCTGCACAAATTTTACATCCTTCTCCCAGCACATCAGCCCTTGTGCAGTAAGGTTTTCATTCTGCACTATTGCTACCGTCTCGGTTTCAAAGATACGGACCGTGCCGGCTACCAACTTTATCTTATCTTCTTCAAAAGCAGCCGCAATTTTTTGTATCGCTCCCGGCTCCAGGTAATCATCACTATTCAGCCAGTTAAAAATTTCGCCCGTACAATATTGAAAACCTTTATTAATAGCATGTGCCTGCCCCCTGTCTTTTTCACTCACCCAAAACTTTAAATGCTTTTCATATTTTTTTATGATTTCTACAGAATTATCAGTACTGCCTCCATCAATAATAATGTATTCCAGGTTTAGATAATTTTGATTTAAAACGCTTTTGATGGTTTCTTCTAAAAATTGTCCCTGGTTATAGGAGGGAGTTACGATGGAAATTGATGGATGCAAGACTTTAGGAGCTACGTTTAATTTATTGTAATTTGTTTTTTTAGCATTATCAGCATTTGGGAATCACCCCACTTAGTATCCTCTAATAATTCATATTTAAATCCTACGTGTTCGTCAAGAATTCTTTTTAAAGCTATTTTGTTAATCTGAGTAAATCCGTAAATACTTCTTCCACCTAGATTATCTGCTGTTTCAGGAAATAGATCATCTTCACTAATCTCTACGTAGTGAAATGATTCCTCATTTTTATTTTCTAATTGATGAATGGAAAACGCTAAAATGCCACTAGGGTTTAATAAAGAACAGACAGTTGTTATCCAACTACAAAAAAGTTCCTGTTTCAAATGTGTGAACAAAGAGCTAATGAGTATGAAATCATATGTCTCATTAGCTTTAAAAGAATTTGGATTATCGGGAACTACGAACCCTTTCAGCCCTAATACAGACT
>JAYUOV010000103.1:0-16454 GCA_043760535.1 Chitinophagaceae bacterium | reverse complement strand
GATTTCACAAGAAACCGTTTTAGCAACAGATTCGTTACTAAAGGCTTTAATTAAAGTTGAAAAAATGAGTTTGACTGAACGAAAAAAAATCATCCAATATGTAGATTCAGCCTATCAAAAATTAGTACTAACATTCCCGGTAAAAGCCAGGAAAGAAATAACAGAACGCTCTTCAAACATTCCATTTTTTGATGAAGCTTTACCAGAAAAAAAATGATACCATAGAAAAAATATGGCTGAATGCCAGCGATATGGAATGGAAAGGCTATTTAGTAAAATTGAACAATGATATTTTGAGCTTTGGCAATTTTGCTACTAAATTTTTTACAGAACAAGAAACTTGTGATTTGATGAGAAATTACGACTACGCACCGCTTACTTTTATAAACAATGCTGTTTATAAACCAGGCCAAACATTAGAAATGATTACTGGAATAGGTGCCTTTGCAAATGATATTTCACTCAAGGTTTATATTGATGGAAAGCAAGTAGCGCTAAATGGCGAAGGTTATCTGAATTACAAACGTGTAATAACGACAAACGACAAGGGATCAATTAATATCAAACTTCAGTTTATCCATCCGCTTACCAAAACAAATCAGGAAATCATTCAAACAGTGGATTATGATGTGCTGAAACCCTAAAATATCATCCAACATCTTTTACCAAAAAAGGCCACCGATTCAAAATCGATAGCCTTTTATATAATGATGGATTCACTACAAGAACCAATCCTTGTCTCTAATAATCCCCCAGCGTTTCCGGCAATTGAGCCAGCGCTTTCGCCAACTGCTCATCATTCGGTGCAATGCCATGCCATTCGTGGCTACCCATCATAAAGTCTATTCCGGCGCCCATTTCGGTTTTCATTAGTACCACAGTTGGTTTGCCTTGTCCGGTCATGGTTTTGGCTTTTTCCAGTGCTGCTACTACTTCGTCCATATCGTTACCTTTTTCCAGGTGCACTATCTGCCAGCCAAACACTTCAAATTTTGCAGCCAAATCGCCCAGGAACATTACTTTATCTGTAGGGCCGTCTATCTGCTGTCCATTCCAGTCGATGGTGGCTATCAGGTTATCCACTTTCAGGTGGGCAGCACTCATAATGGCTTCCCAGTTTTGGCCTTCGTTTAGTTCGCCATCGCCGTGTAGGCTATACACAATGCCTTTGTCGCCATTCATTTTTTTGGTAAGGGCTGCGCCAATGGCCACACTCATACCCTGGCCCAAAGAGCCACTAGCTATGCGAACACCGGGCAGATGTTCATGCGTGGTTGGGTGGCCCTGCAAGCGGCTGTTCAGTTTGCGAAAAGTGGCCAGTTCGGCTACATCAAAATAACCACTGCGTGCCAGTGCCGAATAAAATACCGGAGAGATATGTCCATTACTCAAAAAGAACAAATCCTGGCCTTTTCCATCCATATCAAAAGGTACAGGTGTATGGTTCATTACTTTAAAATACAGCGCCGTAAAGTAATCGGTACAGCCTAAAGAGCCACCGGGGTGGCCACTCTGTACAGCATGTACCATTCTTACGATGTCTCTTCTTATTTGGCTGGCAGTCTTTTGCAGGGTAGTCATAATATGCATTTTGGTCGCAAATCTAATTGTTTGATGCTATCCCTGTTATTGAAAAAAAGAAAAAATTGGCGCAATATTGTACATGTGAAGTGCATGATGTAATTTTGCAACATGGTTGCTATGAAAAAATCGAAATTAATTTTTTTAATCCCTAAAGGCTTATGCAAATAATTTGACACTGTCTTTTTATTAAGTTTTATTGGTAAAATCCTGTTTATGTTAGAACTTATCACAACTCTATTGCTAGCATTTGGCATTACATTTTATGCCATCCCTGTAATTATTAACGTGGCCGAAGTTAAACATCTGTTCGATGTGCCAGATGAGCGTAAAATTCATAAAAAGCCAATCCCCTCTTTAGGTGGTTTGGGCATTTTCGCCGGGTTTATAATGGCCATGCTTGTTACTATTCCGTTTAAAAACAATCTGGCATCCTTTCAGTACATAGTAGCGGCCTGCATGGTGGTTTTCTTTGTAGGCATAAAAGATGATATTTTAATTATTACGCCACTCAAAAAATTTCTAGGCCAATTTCTGGCTGCTGGCATACTTGTTTTTAAAGGGGATATTCTGTTAAGCAATATGCACGGCATTTTAGGCATCTACGAACTATCTACTCCCATCGCCTATTGCTTAACTGTTTTTACAATAGTGGTTATTACCAATGCCTTTAATCTTATAGACGGGGTTGATGGACTGGCTGGTTCTATAGGATCGCTTGTGTGCATGGCTCTTGGTCTTTATTTTACCATTAACGGCAATATTGAGTACGGGTGCATGGCTTTTGCATTAATGGGTGCTTTAATAGCATTTCTTATTTTTAATTTTTCGCCGGCAAAAATATTTATGGGCGATACAGGCTCACTTATTTTAGGACTGATTGCTTCTGTCTTGATTATCAAGTTTATCGAGATTGCACCTGCGGCTCCTGTTCTTGCTCTTCAATCGGCTCCGGCTGTAGGTTTTGCTATCTTATTTATTCCTCTGTTCGATACCCTCCGGGTGTTTAGCACTAGAATATTGCATGGCAAATCACCATTTACCCCCGACCGGAATCACATCCACCATATACTCTTAGACAAGGGTCTTAGCCATCGTATGGTATCGCTTTCGCTTGTTTTTGCAAACCTAGTTATGATTATTCTTGGAGCGCTTGGCAGTTTTCTTAATATCCACATTTTGTTAGGTGGTATTCTTTTAGTCGGGTTTGGCACAATAGGTTTACTAGTTATGGCTAAGGAAAAAACAAGGTTACGTTCTATAAAAGATACAGAAGGGGAAACCGAAAAAAAAACCAGAGAAATTCGTGTGATTTCGGTAAAAAGTAAGTCTGCGGCAAATGATCAATAATCTCACTCTAACTTATACCCCTTTCAAAAAATTTGCTAAAATCTGTGGGTCATTACATCCTTATTTTGTTTTGAGTTGCGCTTGTTATATTTGCCCCTTTCTTACTCAAAAAAAGTAAAAAATATGACACAAGACGACCTTGAAATGATACTGTTGGAAACGGAAGCTTCCATGCATAAGGCCATAACACATCTGGAAACAGAACTTACAAGAGTGCGTGCCGGCAAGGCGGCACCATCTATGCTGGATGGTGTACATTTAGAATATTATGGCAATCCGGTACCTATTAGCCAGGTAGCTAATATTTCTATTATGGATGCCCGTACTATAAGCATACAGCCCTGGGAAAAGAATATGCTACAGCCTATTGAAAAAGCAATACTGCAGGCTAATATTGGTATAACCCCACAAAATGATGGCAATTTTATTCGGCTTTTTCTGCCGCCACTAACCGAAGAGAGAAGAAAAGAACTGGTAAAAAGAGCCAATGGAGAAGGCGAACATGCTAAAGTAGCCGTTCGTAATATCCGCAGAGATGGAATAGAAAAAATTAAAAAAATGCAAAAAGATGGTCTTAGCGAAGATGCCTGCAAAGATGCCGAAGCTGGTGTACAGGCCACTACAGATAAATCTATTTCACTAGTAGATAAACATCTTGCTGCTAAAGAGAAGGATATTATGACGGTATAAAAAAAGCCTTATTTTTTTAGGAAGGCTCAAATGCATTTAAGATACTTATTGCAATAAATCGGTTACCTCTTTATCCAATGGCGATACGGCCGATGAGTAAAAATTAAGCAACACGCCACTAGGACTAACTAAATATTTGCAAAAGTTCCAGGAAGGTTCCTTGCTATTCCATCCGTTTTTAGAGGCGTCGCTCAGCCAATCAAAAACGGGCTGCTTGTTATTGCCTTTAACTGATGCTTTTTGTATTAGAGGGAAAGTAACGCCATAATTCACCTTGCAAAATTCGGCAATGTTGGTATCCGTACCGGGCTCTTGCCCACCAAAATTATTGGCAGGAAAACCAAGAACAATCAATTTGTCTTTGTATTGCTGTTGTAATTTTTCCAAATCGTCATATTGGCCGGTAAAGCCACAATTACTAGCTGTATTTACGAGCATAATATACTTGCCTTTAAGCGTTTCGAAAGAAAGTGGCTTGCCATTATTGAGTACAGCTTGCAAACTGTAAAATGGTAGTGAAGGTGTTATCATAGCGTTGTTTTTACTGGAGTTTTTGCCCATACCTGTAGTACTGCTTATAAGCATCCGCACTTTGTAGAAAATTTTTAATAGCTGGTGCATAAAACTCATTGGAAGATTTTTTATAACAACACTAAGTAGCTAAGAAAGTTTTTTGCGCAGCTTAAATAAAATAATAATGGCATACAAAACAGTGGCAGTAAAAAAAGTAGCTGCTGCACCTACAAAGCCATACTGAGGAATAATAAACCAGTCTGTTATTAGGAGTAATGAAACACAAACACCTGCTGTAGCCAGTAAAAATAAAGTTCGGTGTTGCAGTTCAAAAGGCTTGTGCAACACCATGTTCATTTGCCAAATGGCTGTGCCACCTAACACCAGCAAACCCGAAATAAAAAACGTTTCTTCTCCTTCATTTATAATCAATACTTTTTTTAATAACGGCCAGGCAATGATATAACCGAGCAAAACAGTAGCAGTTATCAACAGTTGCCACATCAATACTTTCTGGCTGAGTTTATTTACATCTGCGTGTTTATTTTCTTCGTAAAGCCTTGCCAGCAAAGGATATGCGGCCGTAACCAATGGCGACAGTACAAAGCCAATTCCTTTTTGCAATACATCGAACAAGGCAGAATAATGGCCCACCATGTCAGCCGGCCAGTGCCGTAGTAATAAAAACCGATCGGCATAAAACAGTATAAATGTAGCAGCCAGCCACAGCGATACGGGGAAACCAAAAGCTGCAAATTTTAAAAAAATCATTTTTATATCTGCATCCCTTTCTTCTTCCTTTTTTACTGATGGATACTTTTTAATTACCACCAACATAACCAACAACGATACTACATAAGATGCCAGCCAGCCAGCCCAGATCATGATAATAATATTGTAGCCCTGCCCGTTTTTTATTAATAGAATAAAAGATAAAAAAACCAGCGACCGCAACACCTCAGCCATAGCTACAGCCTTTGGCCTCATAGAAGCCTGCATCCAGGCCACTACTATACTTTGTATGTTGATGAAAAATATAGTGGCCGGAAATGCTACCAGCATCCAGGTATAATGTTTAAAAAAAAATACCGTTACTAAAGCCAAAACCATAGTAGCCAATCCCGAAAAAATGGCCAACTTTTTAAACACTTTACCAAACCCATTTTGGCCAGAGACAGCCGGAAAAAACCGTATGCAACTGTGTACTAGCCAACCTGCGCCAATATAACTTAACACCAGCAACAAATTCATATACAGGTTAAGCCACGCAAATTCTGCCGGGCCTACTTTTTGTTTCAGCACCGGTATGGCAACAAAATTGACCACACCTGTAAACAGGATGCTGAACGCATACATAAAAGCACTGCGTTTTAGTATGGCCGATTCTTTCATGTGCCAATGTTCGGGTTTTTGGGCGAAATACTAATGGAAGATTTATTTAACAGCAAGTAATGGCAGTGGCACAACATACCCTTACTCTTACATCTCCAACTTCAAAAACCTGGCCGTATGGCTGCCGGTTTTAGATACATCTTTTATCATCGCTTCCGGTGTTCCTTCAAACAAAATTTGCCCACCGCCATCGCCGCCTTCGGGGCCAAGGTCTATAATATGGTCGGCCACTTTTATTACATCCATATTGTGTTCTATAATGAGTACAGAGTTACCACGATCTACCAGTTTATTAATCACATCTACAAGTAATTTTATGTCTTGAAAATGGAGGCCGGTGGTAGGTTCATCCAGAATGTAAAATGTTTTACCAGTATCCTTTTTTCCCAGCTCTGTACTAAGCTTTACCCGCTGTGCTTCGCCACCACTAAGGGTTACAGAGCTCTGGCCAAGTGTAATGTAGCCGAGGCCTACATCTTGCAGCACTTTTATTTTTCGGTACAGCCAGGGCACTGGTTGAAAAAATTCTACGGCATCTTCTACCGTCATATCCAGCACATCGCTAATACTTTTCCCCTTATAGCGGATCTCTAAAGTTTCACGGTTGTAGCGTTTGCCCTGGCACTTTTCGCAGTGTACATACACATCAGGTAAAAAGTTCATTTCTATTACCCGCATACCGCCGCCTTCGCATACTTCGCAGCGGCCACTTTTTACATTAAAAGAAAAACGCCCGGGTAAATAACCACGAATTTTTGCTTCGGGAACAGCAGCAAACAGTTGCCTTATTTCTGTAAAAAATCCGCAGTAGGTTGATGGGTTGCTACGAGGTGTGCGGCCAATAGGACTCTGGTCTATCTCTATTACCTTATCTATATGTTCCAACCCTTTAATGCTCTTGTAAGGCATCGCCGTCATTTTACTGGCCAAAAAACTATGGCGACTTAAAATAGGGTACAGTGTTTCGTTTATCAATGTGCTTTTGCCGCTGCCACTTACCCCCGTTACCACTATCAATTTACCCAACGGAAGTTTTACCGAAACGTTTTTCAGGTTGTTGCCTGTTACGCCTTTTAGTTCTAAAAAATTGCCGCTGCCTTTTCTTCTTTCAGTTGGCACTTCTATCTTTTTTTCGCCGCTAAGGTACTGAGCAGTTTCGCTATGCATTTTCAGCACTTCGGCAGGGGTGCCCTGGCTTACAATACGGCCACCATGGCGGCCGGCTTTTGGGCCAATATCTATAATATAATCGGAGGCTAGCATAATGTCTTTATCATGCTCCACCACCAAAACACTATTGCCAATATCCCTTAAATTTTCCAGTGCTTTTATGAGTCTATGGTTATCTCTTTGGTGCAATCCAATAGATGGTTCATCCAAAATATAGGTAATGCCCTGCAACTGCGAACCTATTTGCGTAGCCAGGCGAATCCGCTGGCTTTCGCCACCACTAAGGGTTTTGCTGGGACGACCCATGCTCAGGTAAGTCAATCCCACATCTAACAAAAATTGCAGACGTTCCCGTATTTCTTTCAGCACATCTTTACCAATTACCTGTTGCTTGTTGCTCATCCGGTCTTCTACTCCATCGAACCAAAGCATCAGTTTATCCAGGTTCATGGCACTGAGTTCGGCTATGTTTTTTTCGGCCACTTTAAACCAGAGACTTTCTTTTTTCAGCCTAGTACCACCGCAACCAGGACAGGTTTGCAGGGTCATAAACTTCTCTACCCACTCCTTTAATACTTCTGTGCTATTGGTACTTATAAACCATCTTTTAAGCATGGGAATAATGCCTTCATAACTGCCCGAATAGGAATCCGGCACGGTATCATCTTCCATATTTAATTCCAGGCTTTTACTTTCGGCCTGGTCTCCGTACAGTAGCTTATCTAATTGCTCTGCTGATAATTGATTTAGCGGAACGCCCAGGTTTATCTTATGCTTTTTTGCAAAGGCCACCACCTGCTGAAACACACTGGCATCCCGCTCTTCGCCTAACGGTACAATGCCGCCTTCTTTTACCGATTTGGCTTTGTCCGGCACTACTTCTTCTATATTAATGGTGTAAACACTACCCAGCCCTTTGCAGGTAGGGCAGGCGCCATAAGGGCTGTTAAAAGAAAAAGTATTGGGTGATGGCTCATCGTAACTAAGGCCTGTTTCTTCGCACATCAGGGCTTTGGAATATTGAACCAATTGATTGGCGTCGTGGTTAAAAATCTGCATTAGATCCTTACCCAATTTCAAAGCCGTTTGTACACTTTGGCTCAGCCGAAGTTTCATGTCGGCTGTTACAGGAACCCTGTCTACCACCAGTTCTATATCGTGTATTACATAGCGGTCTACCTGCATTTTGGGCACCAGGTCTTTTATTTCTCCGTCTATCCGCACTTTTACGTAGCCCTTTTTCCGAAGGTCTTCGAACAGCTCCCGGTAATGCCCTTTGCGGCCACGGATAATGGGGGAAAGGATAGATATTTTGGCATTGGCAAACCGTTCAAAAATGTTGGATACAATTTCTTCTTCGCTCCACTTTACCATTTTTTTACCAGTGTTGTAGCTATAGGCATCGCTGGCCCGGGCATACAGCAACCGCATAAAATCGTAAATCTCAGTAACCGTGCCTACTGTACTTCTCGGGTTTTTGTTGGTGGTTTTTTGTTCTATGGAAATAACCGGGCTGAGGCCGGTAATCTTGTCCACATCTGGCCGCTCCATATCGCCTATAAACTGCCGTGCATAAGCACCGAAGCTTTCCATATAGCGGCGCTGACCTTCGTTGTAAATGGTATCAAAAGCCAATGAAGATTTACCGCTGCCGCTTACGCCTGTAAACACCACCAATTTGTTTTTAGGTATGCTAATATCTACGTTTTTGAGGTTGTGCTCCCTTGCCCCAAATACTTCAATCATATCTATTGGTATTATTGTTTCAACCGCCATATTTTCAACGGATTTTGTGCTTTTTGTTTGCTTAGCCATAATTGCCCCTCTTTAAAAGTGGGTGAAAATACAAACAAGAGTTGGGGTTAATGGTTGGATGTTTTAAAGTAGTATTTTTACGATAAAAAGACTGAGGCAAAGAAGAATAAAGGGTTCAAAATTAGTAAGAACCCTCCGCAATGGCTAGTGTAACACAAACCAGAGCACTAGAAATTCAGTGATGATGATTCTTGTTTAGAATACTAGTCTAAGATAAAATGGAAGTCGGGTAATAATTGTAAAAAGTGTAGTAATAAAAAAATTTGCCTTGGTAAATTTAAATACACAAAACGCTGTACTAAATGTAAATATGATGAGAGCGTTACAGCCGGAACCAAGTTCGATAAAGTGAAATTTTTAATTCAAACCTGCTTCCACATCATTTTTAAAATTTGTACAAAAATTAAAGGCATGTATGCATTGGAAATTTCAAAGGAATTCTAAAAACGTATGATGACTTGCCAGGAATTTAAGTGTAAAGTACAACAAGCCATAGCAGGTATTAAACATTTTTCATTAACTGGAGAGGTACATATTGACGAATTTTATGTCGGCTGATCTGAAGAAGATACTTTTGAAAGAATGTACAGTAAAAAGCGATTGCTGGTAATAGCATAGGAAAAAATAGATGGAAAGTATAAGTTCAGGGCTTTTACGAAAATGATAGAAGAAGCCACAGCCACCGAAATTTTGTTATTCATGCAACATTGTGTAGATGTGAAAGCAAGGTTTACGTTATGTAAGTTATATTTCTATAAAAGATACCTATCCATTTTTGGAGTAACGAAAATCGGAGGGTGGAAAACGTTTTAAAGTACTGCATATTCAGATTATGAACATACAAGGGCTGCTACGTGGCATTCATTACCATTGCAGCTATTAGTATTTACAGGGTTATCTAGCTAAGTATCATTTTCGATTTAACAGAAGAACAAACATGGCGTCGATTTTTCATATAATTATCGAACGAATGATGCAGACAGCACCCAAGCGATTAGAAAAAATTCAAAAATCAAGTGCAACCTAATTCCTATCATATTTATTAGGTTTATTTTGTGTAATATCAAAATGGTTTTAAAATAAAAATAAAATTATTATCTTCCGTGTTAAGAACTATTTTGTATTTCCTTTTAATTTTTACAATTAGTTACCATATTCAAATAACTACCCAAACTTATAAGAGTGTTAAACGATAAGTATATGATGAAATATCTATTTATTATAATTTTACTTATTTTAAGTATATTAAACAGTTGTAAAATCCATGTACAAAATTCGATAAAAAAACCCAATTTTATAATAATTTATACTGATGATCAAGGATATAATGATCTTGGTTGTTTTGGTTCTACAAAGATTAAAACCCCAAATGTCGACAAAATGGCGCTGGAAGGTTTAAAACTGACCCATTTCTACGCCCAGCCAGTTTGCGGTGTTTCAAGGGCGGCGTTGCTTACAGGGAGCTATCCAATACGTGTTGGCGAACCAATGAATATTAAACGCTTGCATACCGTACCAGACCCTCAAGAGATTACCATAGCAGAAGTACTGAAATCGGCTGGATATGCCACAGGTCTTATAGGCAAGTGGCATCTTGGTTTGGATGGGGATAGCCCTGGGGGCGTTGATCAGGGTACTATGCCAAATGCACAGGGATTCGATTATTTTTATGGAACGCCTAGATTTAATGGTTTCACAGTTAATGTAGAGGACACAAAGCAAAGGAGTCCTATCTTTCGAAATAACGAAATTGTTGTAGACACCGTAAAAAATTGGGATAATATTACTGCTGATTACACTAAAGAAGCAATTAGTTGGATAAAACTAAATAAAGAAAAACCCTTTTTTCTTTATTTAGCACACAATATGCCTCATGTACCGTTGGGTGCTTCTAAAAATTTTAAAGGAAAGTCGGAGTACGGTCCTTACGGAGATGCAGTAGAAGAAATAGATTGGTCTACGGGACAAATTCTAGAAACGTTAAGAGATATAGGAATTGACAATAATACACTAGTTATTTATGCTTCTGATAATGGACCTTGGATAGAAACAACAAGAGCTATGAACCCAAATGGAACATCATTTATTCCTAGTAATCATTCGGGAACAGCTTCTCCATTACGTGGATGGAAAATGACTACGTGGGAAGGTGGATGTCGAGTGCCTTTTATTGCTCGTTGGCCAGGAAAGTTGAAAGAAAATCGGACAAGCGATAAAATTTTAAGTACCATGGATATACTACCTACATTAGCCTATTTAGGTGGGGCAGAATTGCCAAAAGATCGGAAAATTGATGGTTACAATGCAAGCTCTTTTATAATAGGAAAAACAGATATAAGTCCACGAGAGGATTATTTTTACTACGATGCTTGCCTTCTTACAGGTGTAAGAGTAAACAACTGGAAACTAATACTTCCTCGCTCTGCAAACCCGGATGGTACCGGATGGTGGGGGCGTATGATTGATGAAGTTAAAACCGTACAATTATATAATATGGATATAGACCCTGGTGAAACTAACAATTTGGCAGAAAAACACCCGGATGTTGTGAATCAACTAATGGTACGAATAAAAAAAGCCCGGATAGAATTGGGAGACATTAATACTGTGGGAGAAGGTGCAAGATTTTACGATAAAGGTGCAAGGAGTCTCGAAATTAAACTTAAAAAATAGGGTTTTACGAAACCCTGAATTTGCAACTTACTTTCTCACAGGTTCGTGTTTTTCGCACAGGTGCTTGCCTCTCAAAGCAGGATAATCCGCACTGGTCCGTGTTCCACGAACTAGAACAAATTTAAACCCTCACTGATATCTGTATAATTAACTTAACGCATCCGGTTCGTGTCTCACAAACTGGCACATTAATGCATTAGGGCACTCACCAGTACATTTGTGTGCACTCAAACCAGAATTACTATAAAACCTTACCAATAATTGTAAGGAGATAGGACTGCTGCCCGTTCGTGGTAACGAAACAGTGAGGGAATATTCTTTGTTTGTATAATGCTTACATATATTAAATGTTAGACAATTCGTGTACATCTATTACAGTTCATGGATACGAATAAGCGCTATGACACGAATAAGTGTGCTGCCTACAAAATCGTATAACTCGTTAGTTTTAGTTCATCATCATTATTAATATTTATACCCGCCAGCGGCACACTAATAGTAAGTTTGGTACGGGCATAAATGCGGCCTATACCTCTTGCATAATAGTAATTAAAATCGCTTACGGGTGTAATAGGAAAACCCATTACAGTTAATGTGCCGATGGTAATTTTTACATGCGTTACGTCGGTAAATGTTTTGGAACCTACAGTATAACTAATGCCCTTTTCGGTAATGGAATAATTAAGAGGCAAGTTTATCGGTGTAGTAACGCCAGGAAAAGTAATGGTTTTTGTTTCAGTCCAAGTGGTACCAACAGCCGCATCTTTCAGGTAGAGTAATTCCAGCCGCTGATTTAAGGCGGCCAGATTTCCGAGCTGGAAATAGTCGGTCCCGGTAACACTGTAGTATTCGTTATCGGCATTCGTATTTGTAAAAACCTTGTAGGTTTTATTGCTAATCATTGTGTCTTTTGCGGTAGCTTTTAAGGTAAAAGAACCAATAGAAGGTGCAGGAGCATAGCTTTGGGTGCTATACGTCCAGCTACTGCCAGCCGTTACCGGAAGAAATGTGGCAGGTGCCGGCGGTTCGGTTACCGTTTTATTACAATCGCAACCAGATAGTATTAAGATGGTGCAGAAAACAATGAGCTTATTCATTCAGGTAATTTTAGTGCAGCAAGTTAATTTTTTTAATTACTAATTTACTATCTCTCTTTAATGGGTTGCTTATCTATTGGCGCATTACTTTGTTTTACTGTTATTTGGTTACAATTGTATCCTCATAAAACCCATCAAAACAAAAAGATTAACCATCAGAAACTTCAGCCCAAACATTTGGGAGAATTTTTACGCCTACCGTTTTAACCCCTATGTGTGCAGGGTTAAGGGTTATTAGCCGTATAGCAAAGACCGCTGCAAAACCTTTAACAACGTACAAAGCAGGGTAAATCGGTATTGCTTACTATTTCCGGCGAAATGGGAGACCATTGGAGGCTGGTAAAAAACGAGCATGGATGACTATTAAGCAGTCAACAATCTGATATAGCAACTGCTGTTGTAAATCTGGATTCGCATACTGCCTGTAAATTATTCTTCAAATGTATTACCCCCGAAATGTCGCTTAAAAAACAACCATTTCGGGTGGTGGTTATTTAGGATGGATAGCACTTTCGATGATTTCGGTAATGGCGTAAGCTTTCATTGGACTTGGCAAAATTGCCTGGTTATTTATCAACTTCAACTTTGTTCATCATATCTTCTGTAGCTTTTTTATTAAACGGCAACAATTTCAGGTCTTTCATGTTTTCATCGGCCAGAAAAATATTTACCGGCTGGTTTTTATACAAATCTATACTCATGGCCGAGCCAAAAGATTGAAATATGGCATCGCTGTTTTCCAGAGTTTTTAGCTTTTTTTCATCTACTACAAACCGTACATCGTACCCGCCACTTGCTGCTTTTAATAACTGAACACTGCTTACATTGTCGTTGCTAAAATATTGCAGATCGTCTTTAAGGTAGGTGCCCAAGGTTTTTGCATCGCTTTCGGTTACGCCTTCGCCTTTATAATACACTTCGCCTTTGGTGCCATCTATATTTACTTTTTTACCAAAACTGTTACAGGATGCAATTAGTAAGGCAAAGCAAGATAATAGCATTATTGATTTAAAAACACGTTTCATAACCTTAATTTTATATGGGTTAAATAATTAAAAAGGTAAAGAATGGAATTTTTTACAACAAATGCAATCAGTAGTAATGGGTATTTTCAATTTACGATTTGGGATTAACGAATTACTATTTCTTAAAGTCGTAGCTTTTAAGGTATCAATAGACCTAATGACTAATGACCTAATGACCATTTATTTAATAACCCCTGTAAGTAACAAAGCCAGCATTACCCCGCCTACTATAATGCGGTAAATACCCCAAACTTTAAACCCATATTTTTTTAAAAAACCAATAAAAAATTTAATGGCAATTAAAGCCACTACAAACGATACCGCCCCGCCCACAAGCAATGTGGTCAAGCCATCGGTGTTCAGCACTTCAGGATGATCCTGATACACATCCAACAGGCTTTTGGCACTGGCTGCGGCCATGGTAGGTACTGCCAAAAAAAACGAAAACTCAGCGGCCACACTTCTTGTGAGCTTCTGGCTCATGCCACCAATAATAGTGGCAGCGCTTCGGCTAAGGCCCGGAAAAACAATGCTCAGCACCTGAAAGCAACCAATGGTAAACGCTGTTTTATTGGTAATCTGCTCTTCGGCTACAACGGTTTGGTTGTTAAAAAATTTATCTACAAACAACAGGATGATACCGCCACCAATCATAACGCAGGCTATAAAAGTGAGGTTGCCCAAAGCACCGTCTATATACTTCTTTAAAAAAGCGCCTACTACCAGTGCTGGTATTACGGCTATTATCAACTTTATATAAAACCCGATGCGTTTAAAATCAAAGAACTTTTTATAGTACAAAATTACCACAGCGAAAATGGCTGCCAGCTGTATTACTACTTCAAACATTTCGGTAAAAGGATCCGTTCCGTTTACCCCCAATAATGGGTTGGCAAACTTCATGTGGGCGGTACTGCTTATGGGTAAAAACTCGGTTAATCCTTCTATAATGCCAAGGATGATGCTTTGAAAAAGATCCATGCTTTTGAATTGTTTTAGATGGATTCGAAAGTAAAGGTATAGGCCCAAACAAAAAAGCGTTCCCCCGATTTACGAAGGAACGCTATGAATGTGTATATGTTTATTGCTGTCAGTTATTCGGCAGCAGGAGACTTTTTAAAGATGGCATACACTTCTACCAAAATACCCAGTATAATTAAAATTGGAGCAATGGTGATGCGGGTTGTGCTATACACCTGATCGTAGTCAAACACCTTTGGATCGTTGCTTTTTCCACCGGCCATAATCATCATACCTATAATGATGATTGCTGCTCCGGCTGCCATTAACAAATAGTTGCCTTTGCTAAACATCTGGCTATTATCGGCGTTCGGTTTAGGTGTTTCTACCTTAGTAGCGGTGGGTTTGGTTAGTTTTATATCTGCCATTGTTGGTTATAATTGGGTTGCAATATAGTTGATTGGTTGATTATTTTATGAAACAGCATTTCCCTAACTAAAGTTTAACGCCATCCTCATACAATGTTTCAGGGTCTATATCTGCCTTAATAGCCCATTCTATGGTGTCAAAATTTATTGTAACAGTATTAAAAGTAGAAACGTCAGTTAGCTCTTTAAAAATACCTATATCCAAATAAGGCTTCATATCGAATAACTTCTCTTCATTATTCATAAATGTAAGGTGAAGCAAAAAGACGCTTTTAGTTACAACAGATTTTACAGCAAAAAGCATGGTTGCTTAATTTTTACAATCAATACAAATCATCCAACCGCATTTTTAAATACTTAATTACACTGCGGTGCGTACTTACCAGCGATATGCCAATACCTAATAAAATAATACTAATGAATAAAATAACCAGCTTGGAGTTTTCTCTTAAAATAATAAGATCAGGTACAAACCTTTCTACAAGGTTTATGATGCCTAGCACAAGTGCCACAGCTATAATGCCCGAAATAGCCCCATTAATAATAGCCCGAATGTTCATCGGCTTGGCTATAAACCATCGGGTAGCTCCCACCATTTGCATGGTTTTTATTAAAAAACGATTGCTATACATGGCTAGGCGTATCGTATTATCTATCATCAACAAAGCCAGTAGCCCAAATAAAATCGACAATCCAATAAGAATTCCAATCACCCATTTTAGTACATTATTAATTTTCTCTACCAGGTTTTTTGGGTAATCCACAGTTTGTACCAGCAATTGATTTTGACCAAGGTCTGCCGCTATATTGCTTAGCGAATCCTTGTTTACCCAATCGCTTTTTACCTTCAGGCTAATT
This sequence comes from Chitinophagaceae bacterium, assembly GCA_043760535.1. Classification (GTDB taxonomy): domain Bacteria; phylum Bacteroidota; class Bacteroidia; order Chitinophagales; family Chitinophagaceae; genus JAZKFT01. The sequence continues at coordinate 902 of JAYUOV010000103.1, read as the reverse complement.
TCGTTTGGCAGCGGGTTATTGTCCAAAAACTCCATAAAATCCTTATCGCCACCCTGTATAAATCTTTTACGGGCTTCATCTTTACCAATAAACTCCACTGTACGGGTGTATGGCTTGGCAGCTATATAATTCTTCATCTCGTCTATCGTTTTTTGCTGAGCCGTACTGGTCAGGTACACATGTATTTCCACATCTTCCCGCAGCACTTTAGAGTACTTGCCGGCGTTAAGTATAATCCACCCAAACAATGCGGTGATAAACAATACGGCCGTTACGCCCACAATGGCCATAGCGTAAGATGGCTTACCTTTTTTAGAACTAAATTTTCCTGTTTGTGCCATGTACGTGTAGGGTTATTTATTGCAAATAAAACAGATACTGTGTTATGATTTCGGACAAAAATAACGGAAACCTTCATTCCTGTATTTTTGCGGACTTTTAAAACGGGGCAACAGTAAAATTTATTGTCAATAATTAAGACGATTAAAGTTAATGCAACCCATTTTTTTTAACAGCACACAACTCCATTTAATGGAGCCAATAAAAAATTAAAGAAAGAAAGAAAAGGCTGGGCGTTTCCCCGCAAAAACACGGCGGGGTCGGGCTTTTCGCTGCAATTTTTTTTGGCCAGACCCTGTCCCCTAAAGGTGTATTTAGGCTATGGCCAAAAAAAGATTTCCGCTACAATCCCTAACGCAAAGGCCAATCCTACTATAAACAAACAAAACCATGGAATACAATTTTAGAGCAATAGAAAAAAAATGGCAGGAACTATAGAATAACATTACCAGCCCCAAAGGGGCGAAACCAAATAGCCCGGGGTAACGCCCCGGGTAAAAAGTAAATTAAAGCACAAAAAGCCCTGTAGGGGCGTTACCCATACCATGCAGGTATTTTTATAA
>JAYUOV010000102.1:0-16464 GCA_043760535.1 Chitinophagaceae bacterium | reverse complement strand
CATTGGCGAACGTTGTAAATCCCGTAGCATTACGGGACTCCGTTCATCTGAATGCTACTATCGGGCTTTTAGATTGCGAATAATAAGCGATTTCAGTTTTCTGGGTAAGGAGTTCTGAAAGTTGATATTTGGGGATTTTTTACAAAAAAGCAACCCAAACCGGTACTTGCAAAAGATATAAAAGCAGGGTACGCCGCACTACCCAAAACATCTTATGGGTGCAGGGTTATTTTTATTTCTTTAGCCCTGGATAATCAAAAACCAGGTTACAAAAAATCTTTACACCATTATAGAGCATGGCATCGCTAATCATAAAATCGGGGGTGTGGTGCGGTGGGGCTTTAGCCGGGTCGTTACCTTTGGGCATGCCACCATAATATAGAAATACACTTGGTGCTTTTAAGCCATAGTAAGAAAAATCTTCGGCACCAGTTACCCAGTTTGTTTCTTTTACATTACCCACGCCCATCGATTTTTCGAGGCTCGGAATAATTTGTTTGGTGAGTTCTGGCGTGTTATACGTTACTAGCGTTTTGGTATCTATCTGTACTTCGGCTGTGGCACCGCTGGCCTCTGCTATTTTAGCGGCAGTTAATTTTAATCGTTCATGTACATCCTTTTGCATCTTGCTGTCAAGGGTGCGGATGGTGCCATGCATTTCCAGTTCTTCTGGTATAATATTGTTGCGAAGGCCCGAATTTATTTTGCCCACCGTTATTACCACCGGCGCCTTGGTAAGGTCTTCTTGGCGGCTTACAATTTGCTGCAATGCTTCAATAATATTTGCCCCAACCATAATTGGATCTACACCCAACCATGGCTGCGAACCGTGGCTTTGCTTACCTTTTACCTTAATGCTAAACCAATCGGCGGCAGCCATAAAAGCCCCGGGTTTGTAAAATACTTTCCCCTCTTCTATCCAGCTTTCTATATGCATACCAAAAATGGCGTCCACTTTTGGGTTGTCCATCACGCCTTCTTTTACCATCAATTCAGCTCCGCCTTCTTCGTTGCCGGGTGCCCCTTCTTCGCAGGGCTGAAAAATGAATTTTATGGTTCCGGCTATGTCTTTTTTCATGCCTGCCAGCACTTCGGCAGTGCCCATTAGCATGGCCACATGTGTATCGTGGCCACAGGCATGCATTACCGGAACCTGCTGGCCCAGGTAATCTGCTTTTACGGTTGATTTATAAGCCAGTTCGTTTCTTTCCAATACGGGCAGTGCGTCCATATCTGCCCGAAGGGCTAAAACGGGGCCGGGTTTACCACCTTTTAAAATGCCCACCACGCCTGTTTTTGCCATGGTCTGTGTTTCAATACCCAGCTTTTTTAAATGATCTAACACATAGTTCTGTGTATTGGTTTCCCGGTTGCTGAGTTCGGGGTTTTGGTGCAGGTAACGCCGCCACCCCACTATTTTATTTTGAATGTCTTTTGATTTTGTGTCTATCAGTTTACTGAAATCCTGGGCTTGCAACAAAGCGTTTACAGAGAAGAGGCCAATTAGGAGAAAGCCATATTTTTTCATGCAGTTGGTTTTAAGAAAGGAAGTTAGGGGATTTATGATTTTAACATTATTTAATAGATAGAACTACAATTTAAACTGAATGTTAGACATAATTTTATTTGATAAATACAGAGTATTAATTCAGGTTTTACACTTACTATACACTTCATTATTCTATGACAACCTTCGCTAATCAAAACGTGATTTTTGCGTTTAGTATGCTTACTAACACTGCCTTGTACCTGCCCCCATAGCCATTTTTATAAAAAAACAAGAACCTGTAAAAAAATCTTTTAAAAATTCTAAAAAATTAATACATGAAACAAAAAATAATGCTATGGCTACTAATGGCCGGCAGTTTTTGCCTAACCGCTAACGCACAATTAGAAAAGGGAAAATGGGTGGGTAGTGCAGCTTTGGCTGGTAAAAATTATAAAACCGAACAAACCTTTCAAAATGCTTATAGCGGTGAGTATGTGGAAAACAGCTTAAGTACGAGCATTATCATCAATAAAATGATAAGCAATAAGTGGATGATAGGTGTCGGTCTAAGCTACAATCGTAATTTAAACAGGAGATATTCGCTGCAATTAAATCCTGCTTCCAGCAGTCAAGGTGTAACCCAAACATATGGATTTATTGTACAGGGTGGGTATTTTAAAGAGATTGCAAAAAATGTGTACCTCTCACAAATACTACAGTTGGGTATCAATAATTTTTCTTACGTAGATAACGGAAATTATAATTACCCCAATCAAACCAGGGGAACGCAAGATGGCTACGAGATTATTTCAAATGCAAGCCCATTACAATGTAGCTATTTGTTCAAAAAAAAGTTTTTGCTGAGTTTAAACTTGTTACAGCTAAACTATAAGTTCAATATTAGGGATGTTAACACATCTTTCAAAAGCACCCTACAAGAACTAAAATTTAACCTCAACCCTTTTCAAAATGGTATCGTATTTTCTTACATTTTTAACTAATTTTATATGAAAAATTTTAAAGCAATCAGCAATCAGCAATCCCAATAATCAAAAGAGGTTTTTGGTTCGTTTTTTTATGTAGTTTTTTACAATTTTCCCTCCCATTTGCCACTTCTGCACAATTACCAGATGGCACATTAAGCCCGGCACAAATCGGTGAGTTTTGCCCGGGTGTTACCAATTCCAGAACGTTCATTGTTACTTTATCTAATGTTGCAGGCAATAATGTGGCGGTAGATACAGAAAACAAAGTAAAAGTTACCAATATTACCGCCGGTTCTAATAATACCTCCGCCATTATTACTGTATGGTTCGATGATCAGTCTGGAACAAACGCTATAATGCCAACCTTAAGGCTTAAACGAGGAAGTGATAACGTCAAATTCGTTACCACTTTTGAATTTCCAAAGGTTTTATTACTTGCCTTACGTAATGTTTTTCCTTTAACGGCCAGCAATAAACTTGATATTAGTGTGCCCATTTGTACACGAACAGCAAATATTAGTTTTACCAAAATGAAATATTTAACCCCAGGTGCTAACCCAAACAATAATGCCAATTATTTTAAAGATGTGGATGTTTATCAATACTTATTGCCACCCGGTGTAACACCCATTAGTGGCTTAACACCTGTAGTTGGCCTACCCAATCATTACAGTGGCACTAATAACGTAACCGTACAAATAAACAGTGCATTTAATAATGAAACCGTACAAGTAAGGGGTATAAGCAACACTTGCAATAATGTGTCAACCGGACTCTTTAATAATATAAACTTCATCCGCCAACTCCCCATACTTAACGGCCCTGGCACCATCCGTTGTGGCGAAACAGATACCAAAACTTTTCAGGTAGGCAATTTACCCACTACCAATAACTGTATTACCAGTTATACCTGGCAAATAGCCAATAAAGGCTGGAAGTATAATGGCAGCATCCCAACGGCTAATGTGGTAACCACCACACCAAGCATACAATTGGTTTCTGCCGATAACACAAGTGCACCCCCACAGAATATAAGTGTTGTTATGGCTGAAGCTGGTGGCCAAACCATTACGGCTACACGTAGCATCAGTTTTATTGCACCTTCTATTGCCATTGCACCTATATACACCTCTGGTTTCGATTGCAATTCTTTAGACTTTACAGCCACGGTTGTAAACGCCCCGCTAAACAGTTTTGATTATATATGGACAAGTTTTGCAAGTCCTGGCAATAGCCTTATTAATGGTTTGCCTTCTCCACAAACAACAGCTATTAACAATGCCAGTTTATACAGAGACCCATCTTATACCGATCCTGTAGGCATTGTGGCGGCTGTAAATGCTAGCTGTGGCATTATTTCTTCCCCTGTATTTCCAGGATTTGGTGGTTGTTTTCCCTGGCCTAACTATACCGTATATGGCTTTGCCGACCCATTAAATGGTGGGGGGAATATTATTGCAAACATAGAGGGCCTGGTTGAAGCCATTGAGTACGAATGGTATGCTTTTTATCAGGGGCAGTACCACTATATGGCTGTAACTTATAGTCCCTATTTACAAGAAAGCGGGGCAGGGTTTCCCAATGTGGATAATATTGGCATATATGAAAGAGCCAAAACTTATTCGGGCTATACTCAATTAAAAGAAGTTGGTGGCTTTTGTAATTCTGGTGGTTGCGGTTATAGTAGAATGGGGATTACAAACCCAATAAAAATTTACCCGAACCCAGCTATTTCGCAGATTACAGTTAGTATAAATTCAATACCAGAAAAAGAGCTAATAAAGGTACCGTTTTACATTCAGAAGAATAAGAACATCCCAGAAACAGAGAAAATTTCAAAAGAACCAATTAACCAAAAAGCAGCTTCTCAAAAGCTGGACGTTACCAAAGTAATTAGAGAAATAAGGCAAATAAAAATTATAAATAGCATGGGACTAGTACAAAAACAAATACAATTTGGTAAAGGAAACAAAACTGTTACACTTTATGTTACTGATTTGAAAGATGGTGTGTACACACTAGAAGTATCGGATGGGGTAACTACAAGCAAAACAACTTTACTTATAAAACGATAACTTTTCATTTACAGAGGCTGTCTCAAAAAGTGGGACAGCCTCTTTTTTGTTTGCTCTTTTACGAATGCCATACGGCTAAACTATGTCTTCTACATTTTATTGTTTTATAAAACCTGCTTTAACACCGGCACCATCTGTAAGCCAGTATTTGCCTGACGGTAAAAACCGGATGTCTATTTTTGTATTGGTGCCTGCAGGCCAAATATACTGCCGCATTACCTGGCCATTGGTATTAATAATAGAGAGCTCTTTACCTGCATTATAACCGGCCGGCAAGGTAACCTGCAGGTAGTTTTGTGCCGGATTAGGAAATATTTGCATGGAAAAGGCCTTACCAAAAGTTAATTGCCTAACCTGGGTTTGCTTTTTGCTGCCGTCTTTATCTACGCTGGTAATACGGTAATAATTATTACCAATAACAGGCGATGCATCTGTATAATTATATGCCAGTTCAGCACTACTATTTCTCAAACTGTAGATCGTTCCGATAGGGTCAAATTTTAGCCCATCTGCACTGCGTTCTATTAGATAATGGCTAAGATTCTGTTCGTTACTTACCGTAAAGTTTAGTTGGGCCTTACCATTATGCTGCCTGGCCGTAAACGAAATAAAATTAACCGGTAATACTGTACTCAGCACGTCTACTGCCATTATTAAAAAATCATCCCCCATATCGGTTCTTATATTACCTGCACCGTACAAAATATTTCCGTTTTGCACATACTGATCTAAAAAATCGAAGGAGCCAATTTTAAGGTCTTTTGTAAAAAAACCAGTATTACTATTAAAAGTATTATCAAGCACTCCTGCTGCTGTGTAGCGAACTACAACCGGGTTATAGCCTTCGGCAGAATCTCTTACAATCCCCGCACCGAGGATACTCCCATTTGCCTGTATTTGAATAGTAGTTAATATATCCGAATAGCCTGACACAATATTGGTAGTAACGATACCATTGGTTCCAAAACTATTATCGAACGCACTTGTGGTAGTAATACGGGCGGCAAATAATTGCTCTGTAGTAGTGCCGCTAGTATATGCATACCCGCAGGCCAGTATATTACCGGCGGCATCTAAAGCGATATCGTTAATTTGTCCATTGGTATTAACCGTTCTAGAACCGCCGTTAAAACCCGCTGCATCTACATTGCCGCTGGCCAAAAAACGCACTACACGACCCTGTCCGTTAAGGTTGGCACCTACTAATGCCCGGCCATCCGGCAGCACAATTAAGTCTACAGGAACACCGCCATTAAACCTGGCCATACCTGCGCTGCCATAAGTATTATCAAGGCTTCCGTTGGTATTTATGCGAAGCAATGCTGTTTCTCCAGTGCCATTATAACTGGCATTACAAGCAACCACTAACTGCCCTGCAGTGGTGATGCCGATGCCGCCGGGGTTGCCTAAAGAGTAGCCTGCAACGGAAACAATTGTGGCTTTGCCATCGCCATCAAAACTAACATCGGGTGTGCCATTACTGTTATAGCGAAGTACCGTTACGCCTCCAGCTACCAGACTTGTACCACTGGTAGCTACTACTACTTTACCATCGGGCTGTACCAGCACTTCTGAACCTTCGCCACTATAATTAAGATTGGTATTTAAAATACCTCCATTGCCCCAGGTAGCATCTAATAAGCCATTTGTAGTATACCTCATAATAGCACTGTTATAAATAGCATTACCGGTGCCTTCACCCAGCCTAAAGGTGTAACCCGCTACCAATAATTTACCATCGGCCTGTATTACAATGCTGTTGGCCCTTTCTACCGAACCCGGAAAATTAATCACGTATTTTCCATCGCCGCTAAAAGAATTATCCAGGCTGCCATTGGGGGTATAGCGGTTAATGCCGAACGAATACTTACTGGTATTGGTTTGCGATTCGCCACCAGCCATGTAATTGCCAGCACCATCTACTACCAGGTCTATTACTTCATCAAAATCGGGTGCATTATAAACGGTGGTGAGTATGCCATCTGTATCAAAACTAATATCAAGGCTACCATCGCTGTTATAGCGGCTCAGCACAAACGGTGTACCACCGATAAAACCCACCCTGCCAGATGCCACAATTATTTTGCCCCCGGCCAATAACTGAAATGCCTTTACCGGGCTTTGGGTTTTACTATCACCGGAAGGGTATAATACCAAACCATCTCCGCTAAAACTGTTATCACGGGTGCCGTTAACATTATATCTAATCATAACCAGATTAAAGGTGAAAGTGCTGTTGTTATAAGCTCCACCGCCAGTAAGTATTTTACCATCGCTCAGCACTTTTATTGCGTTCATTTGGGCATTGCCGGTAAAGGCATCTACCAAAATACCATCAGTGTCAAAGCTGGCATCCAAATTTCCGTTGGGTAGCAAACGGGCAGTAGCAAAAAGCCTTGCACCCGGAGGCGAGGCAGCTCCGCCAACTACTATTTTGCCGGTTGGGTATAATGGGTCGCTCAGGTCTATGTCCACCGTTTCGGCCTGGTCGCTACCTTCCGACATACGGATTAGCTTTTTACCATCCCCGTCAAAAGTATTGTCGAGTGTACCATTGGCGTTAAAACGGCATACGCCAAAATCGTTGAGGTTATAGCCAAGGTTGGTAAAATAATCGGCCGTGCCCACACCTACTATTTTGCCATCTGGCTGTAGCGCTATATTGGTTATCTGCGAACTTTGGTAACCTATTTGTACCGAAGCAACGCCGTTGGTGCCGAATGCTGCATCCGGCGTACCATCTGCATTATACCTCACCAACGCTGGCTTTGCAAGGTTACCATTAAGGCCAATGGAGACTACAATTTTACCATCGGGCTGCAATAAAGCTTTGCCTACCGGCCCGGTGTAAACCACCGCTTTACCTGCAGTACCAAAAGTTGGATCTATTGTGCCATCGTTATTGTAACGAATGAGCAAACCGCCGGTACCGCTTTCGCCGGCCATAATAAATTTGCCACCTGGCAATACCAATAATGATCTTACCTTCTGGCCAATGGTTCTACCGGCTATAGCATCTATATTGGTATGGGTAAAACCGGGGTACACCCCAAAATCGGCTTTAAGGCTTACCGGCTGCGCTATTGTAAATACCGGCGATACAGTCAAAAAAGCAAAAATAGTTTGTAAGAGTAGTTTCATAAGTTTACTTTAATAACGAAATAGAGTTTTTTATAGATTGCAAATTTAATTTGTGAACAACGTCGCCTTGATACCCTGTCAAGGGTATTTTAATAGAAATTGTAGAACGAAATACCAAATAGATAATAATTTTTTTTACAGCGTAAATTATTTAAAGACGGATGACCTAGAATAGGCATTGATTAATTTCATAACTCCTTACCCCGTGATCTGAAACAGCTTATTATTCTCAGTCTAAAAAGCCGGATAGTAGCAGCCAGTTGAACGGAGTACCGTAATGCTACGGGGTTTACAACATTCGCCAATGTCGCTCTATCAGGGCAAGGCTTTCGCTGGGTTCCACCGAAATAATCCACCGATATTCAACGGGGCAGGCAAAAAAAGAAAAACTACGCAATCAAAACTGCGAGGGGTAAGGAGTTCTGAATTTAACGGCCATTTAATCCTTCAAGAGTGGTTTTTAAAATTACTCAGGGTCGTTTACACGGAGGGGCTTCACATTAGGAATTCGGTTCGGCTGCCATTAAAACCGGCCAGAACGAAATATGCGTAACAACCGTTTTGTTTCAAACATTTCGGCCCTGCCAAAACACAAGAAAAAATACTACACTTACATAAGCCCACAAAAAAGAGAAGACAATATGAACAATGGTTTCAAATTTTTTTCCCCTCCATAATGTAGAAGAGTAGCCGAAAAACTGGAATATAAAACGGGTGAACCAAAAGATGAAAAGCCCGAGGGCTAATTTATTGCCCAATTGGGTAGTTATTAATTCGGCTGCGGAAGAAATACATAAAACGCCCATCAGCAGTATTAGAAATGCAATGAAAAACGTGTGGATATACATCATTTCCCTATTGATGCCATTCAGGTCTTTAAACTCTTTTTTCCAGCTAAACCGTTTGGGAAACTGAATATGGATGATAGCAAGCAGTACAAAAAAAAACCCGATTATCTTAATATGTAGTTCCATTTTTTGTAAGGATAAAAGTTGAAATAAAAGGAGTGATTTTATTCTCAGCTACCAAAACAAGTCCTGCATTTGCAAATGTTTTAAACCAGGATTTTTTGGAAAGAAAATGGAAGAAGCCAATATTATAAGCAAGGAAATTAGGCCAATCTCTTAAATGTTCTGTAACGATTATTTTACCTGAAGGTTTTAAATACCGTTTCAATTCTTTATAAAAAACAACACGTTCTTCGTCGTTCCTTATTTCATGTGCTGCAAAAATCAGGAAAATAGTATCAACCGAATTGTCGCTCAAAGGCAGGCTGGAAGTGGATATTTTTATAGTACCGGCATGAGGCGGGTAGGCCTTTCTTGCCCTTTCTATTGATACTTCAGTATGCTTTTCGGAATCATAAAAATCGTACACAACCAATGTAGCGTTAGGGTATTTTGAAGCTAACAAAACACTCATTTCGTCAAAACCGGCATTGATGTTTACATGGGTACCTGTTTGTTCAATACCCAAATTGTGTAACCAGTCAAGCGAATACAAATTTGAAAAATCGTACACATATGCAGATACCAGTAGAGAAATAACTGTAGGCACTGCTACCAAAATACATAGCAGGTTTGCGTAAACCCTAAATTGGCTATTGATGTAAATATTACTTAATAACAGCAACAACACCAGCCCAACAGACATTATATAAAAATGCCAGTTAAACCTGATAATATTAGTTACACCCTGAAATGGTTTTCTTAGGGATTCCATTTTTCTATCCTGCCTTTTTTCCAATAATACGGAATGTTTTGGATGATAAAAGCATTTGCCAATTGCACATTGTTTAGCTGTAACGATTGTAAAAAATCAAAGCTATAGTTTACAACTTTAAGTGGGGCTGGTGTCCAGTTTTGCCTTACGCCTTCTAAGATCAAAACTTCTTTTTTTATAGCATCGTAGCTAAACGTAAAGGGCAATGGCCCCGCAAAACGCCGGGCTTCTTTCCAATCTTTAAATGGCGAACCGAATGGCAAATCTACTTCAGAACTACCCGTATCAATTTCCAACTGAAATTCTGATTGGCTAGATTTTATTATTGTATTTGTATTGCTGATAGTCCTCCTTATATCTGTAGTAGTATAGCTGTATCGGGTAAAAATATTGCCCAGCCATTCCATCTTTTTCTTGTCCGTTTCCGACTTTATAATGTACAGCCCTCTTAGCTTTTTACCTGCGTTGGTAGTGTACCGTACAAAAATGCGATAGCCAATTAAAAAGAAATCGTTGCCCAAAAATTTTGGAAACCCTTTTGGCCGCAACCCTTTTGTTTGCACCATTGCAATCGCAATAAATGCCCATTCATCTTTAAACAGATCCAACTCCAAACATTCAGGTATCATCACTTGCAGTTCGGCTTTAGGCACTGCAAATGTGAGCACCACCGAACTTTCAAAAAAGGCCTCTACTGCAAACGGATGATTTTTTAGAAATGACAACATGCTACACTGATGGCTTAAATTTTGTATGCAGTACAGATTCGTTGAAATAAATTATAGCCATAAAAAGAATGGCGATTATGACATTCATTTTCCCAAAAAGCAACAAGTCAGGCACCATAAAAAACTCGATAACATTCATGGAAGCGATAATAAAGATTTGTGCCACTGAGGAAACTTTTGATTTGATACGGCTTAAAATCCATACCGTCATCAGCACTTCAAAAATGCCAATTGCTTTTGTAAAAATTACTGAGTATGGCGAACCCAAAATTCTAGCTACAATTTGCTGGTGGCGTGGTACAAGGTCTAATATTTTACATAAAAGCCCATTAACCAGCCACACAATAGCTATAAAAAAAGTGAGGATTTTATGGGTTGCAATTTGCAATATTTGAATTTAGTTTGTTTAAATTATATAGAGCAATCACACTTAGACGTGTTACCACCGCAATAAATGGGGCAAGAACAAATTACCAGTTCCCCATTTGCTCTTCTACAATTCGTTCTGGCTTTTCGGCGTCTTTTGTCTTCCAGTCCTTATCGTATTTTACAAAAAAGTAAAGCCAGATGGTTCGGCTCAGCTTCATTAAATAAGGCATCAATAATACAAGGATCAAAACATTTACACCTAGCCAGATAAACAAGCTGTTATCGTTAATGCTAATGCCAATGAGCACATAATAAGCCACAAAAGTAGCTACAGTAAGGGCTATGGTAAGGGCGTAACTAACATAGCCGGTTCCGTAATAAAAGCCAACCTCCAGCTCGTTGTACTGCCCGCAAAGGGGGCATTTTTGGTGCATAGCCATATTTTTGGTTACACTTACTTTAAGCTTGTTTTTAAACATTGGCCCACGCCTGCACCTTGGACACTTAAGGCCAAACATGCTTACAAAATAATTGGGTTTTCTATCGCTAAATTTTGATTTATCGGTGTCGGACTGTTCGGACATAAAAAGTATTAAGGTGTAAAAATACCTGCTTATTAATCAGCGTTATGGAATTAATTAAGTGGGTAGTTGCACTTTCCGGTTCTACTTAAGCTATTATTTTTTCCATCATCATACTGCGGCTACCTTTTACCAATAAATAATTACCCGTGCTTTGTTGGGCAGCCCACCATGCAGCGGCTTCGGTGCTGTTGTGGAAATAGGTGTAATTGTGGGCTACATTTTTAAAATCCCCGCCTACTACAACCACATTTTTCCATGGGTATTTTGCTATTAGGCCTATCAGCATTTTGTGTTCTTCCAGGCTATCTTCACCAAGCTCCATCATTGCTCCCAGGAAAAGCATTTTGTTATCGGCCTGGAGTTTGGCAAAATTTTCAATGGCAGCATTCATGCTACTCGGGTTTGCATTGTACGCATCTAAAATAATGTGGTTGCCACCTTTTTCTACCAATTGACTACGGCTATTGTCTGGCGTATATGCTTCCAATGCTTCTTTTATTTTTTCATCAGCCACATTAAAATATTTACCCACAATACTTGCCGCCAATACATTGTAAATATTATAGCTACCCACCAGCGCAGTTTTAAATACCATTGGCTCCAAACCACTGGTAATTGCCACTTCAAGAAATGGTTCACTATGCAATACGGCGCCTGTAATTGCCCCATTTTGGGTGCCGTACCAGTTTATCTCTTTTAAAACTTTAGCCATGGTATGGAAATACTCAAAATCAGCGCACACAAAAGCCACGCCATCATTTGCCCGTAAATAATCGTACAATTCCCCTTTGCCTTTTCGTACGCCATCTATGCCGCCAAACCCTTCCAGGTGTGCCTTGCCACAGTTGGTTATCAGGCCGTGGGTTGGCAATGTATAGCTGCAGTAGCTCTCAATTTCCTTCTGGTGATTGGCTCCCATTTCTATTACAGCCAGTTCGGCATCTGGCTGTATTTTAAGTATGGTAAGCGGCACACCTATATGATTATTAAGGTTACCTGTAGTGGTGTACGTTTTGTAAGTAGAACTTAAAACAGCATGAACCAATTCTTTGGTGGTGGTTTTTCCGTTGCTGCCGGTGATAGCTAAGAAAGGAATATTTAACTGCTGCCGGTGGTGCTTTGCAAGGTTTTGCAAAGTGGTTAATACATCGTCTGTTAAAAGAAATCGTTCGTCTTTAACAAAAGCCGCTTCGTCTATAACAGCATAGGCAGCACCTGCATTAAGGGCTTGCTGGGCAAAGGCATTACCGTTAAAACTTGGGCCTTTTAATGCAAAGAAAATATCTCCTTGCTTAATGTTTCTGGTATCTGTAGTAATGGATGGATGCTGTTTGTAGATATTGTACAGGGCTTCGATAGAGATCATACTTGAGAGATTTTTACAAATGTAATGTTGAGGTGGGAAATGCAAATTATATGATCGACCCTCAAATTTTTAAATACAATCCACCTCCGTTTGGCAAGAACTGGCCACCTCCGCCAGCGAAGAAGAATAATAGAGGCTCTCAATATTATTAGCTACTAACCTCAAATCCATACAGCTAACAATATCCTCCAAAAAAAAACATCCCATTTTTAGGGATGTTTTTTTTTGATAAGTGTATCTAGTATTAGATTATCTGCGTTGACGTTTGGTAGGGAAATAGTTACCATCTTTTCTTCCATTACCTTCTGATGCCCCAAAGTACGTCATGGCACAACGGAAACCGATAGTGCTAGAAGACTGGTACTGCTGTGCAAAACGACGGTTACCTGGGCTGAGCCAATAAGGCATATCCAGCCAAGACCCACCTTTAATAACACGGCTACTGTCGTTAATCAGCGTACTAACACCATACCGGTATTCTGCACCACTAAGGCTATCACCATCCAAATAATTAATGGCATTGGCACGTTGGTAATTTGCACGTTTTTTAAGCATACTATCTGGCTCATTCTCATACTTTGGGCTGTTAATAGCTATACCATTTATAGAATCCTTAATATACTCCCCGGCTGCATTTTTTGCCAAACGTTTAAATACGTTACCACGGAAATAGTTGAAATCGTCGCCTACTTCAAATGTTTGCGGGCGGTACACGTCTGCTACCCACTCGTTTACATTACCACTCATATTGTACAATCCAAATCCGTTGGGATAATACGCATCCACTTTTGCTGTAATAGCTGCACGGTCATTCAATCCACCTGCCACACCCATCAGGTCTCCTGTTCCCCGTTTAAAGTTGGCAAGCATTGCACCTTGCCAGGCACCACGGCGGTTATCTCTTAGGCCATTGTAATTATTGCTCCAGGCATATACCTGTTTGTTGGATATTAATTCTTCGCCGCGGCCTTTTTCTTTTTTACGTGGTTGAGGGTTTAGGTTAATATAACCAAGGGCTGCATATTCCCACTCGGCTTCAGTTGGCAGGCGATAATCAGGGGTGAGGATACCATCTTCGAAAGTTACCTGCGTACGTGGTGTTCCGTTAGGGTTGGTTAGTTTTGCACTTTTGCTTTTAGCTGCATTACCCGGCGGTGGCGTAACCAAACCCAGTAAATAAGATTTGGTACTAAAAGCATCTTCGCCTTTACCATTTAAAGTCTTTAATTCTGTTTTGTTAATATATCCGCCTTTAGAAAGTTCCAGTTCGTTTACCCGGTCGGTACGCCAAATGCAATAATCATGAGCTTGTAACCAGGTTACACCTACAACAGGATAATAGTTATAAGAAGGATGGCGGAAATAATATTCTACATAGGGTTCATTAAAGGCTAGTTCGCTCCTCCAAACTAAAGTATCGGGCAAGGCCGCATCTACAATGGCCTGATTTTTTGGATCGGATTCCGGATCGAAAACCTGACCTACCCAGTACATATACTCACGGTAGTGTACATTGGCCACTTCGGTTTTGTCCATAAAGAAAGAGTTTACAGTAACTCTTTTAGGTACGTTGTTCCAGTCGCCCATCACATCTTCTTGCGTGGCGCCCATGGTAAAAGTACCGCCCTGTACAAATACAAGACCAGGGCCTGCTTTCACGTCTTTAGGCTTGGCCACCTGAAAACCGCCCTGATTTTTGTCATTATAGTTCCAACCGGTAGCACCAGATGTAGCTGGCTTTTTCTTAAAAAGACCACCGTTTTTACAGGAAGTAAGTGCAACGATGCCACCCACCATCATAATTACTGAAGCAACTTTCATTATCTGTATCTGATTTAATTTAAAATGTAAACGACCGCAAGTAGCAAATATTGTGCTAAATAGTAGCAGCGAATGTAAGAAAATAGTTCTGTAGAAAGTTTTGATTTTTTGATTGAATAGGGATTACAGCATCTGTAAAATACCTTTCAGTAAAAAGAGAGACCCCTTGTTATACAAAAATGAGCCAGTTTATTAAAGAAATAGCCAAAAACCTTGCCAATTTACACATTATTGTAGTATTGCTTAATTGGATGGATAAAAAGTATATACATGTATATCAAAATCAGGAGTATCTACTTATAAAAAATAAAGTTTATAGACTCATTCAGGCTCTTTAGGCGGGGAAATGATTCTTTATAATTTCCTTTACAATTAAGATTGCTTTTCTCCGTTTCTTTACTACACCACCTTTTCGCCCCGTTTTTTACAGCGGGGAAATTGTTTCTATTGTCCGCTTCGATGTTGGTTTTACACCACCACCAACATGAAAACCTACACCTGCTACATAAATTTTCATTTTTAAAAAAAACCTTACGATGCAAGCATCCCAAACCTCTCTGGGCAATGGCCACACCTATATGCCTACCCAAACCGACGAATGGCTGTGGTGGATGGCCACCGCCGAAAAAGAACTGATAAAAGACTGTGTAATAGACCGCAACCGATACCGGATTATTGGCGCATCGGTGGCCTGTACCTGGATTTTTGCCACCCTTGCATGGACCTATTTTTTTAGCACCACAGTTACCAATGCCTTTTTGTATGTGCCGCTGGGCATTTTTATGGGCATCATTATTTTGTGTATTGATAGGGCATTAATTAAGGGCATTAATAAGTTTAATAAAAACAAGCTAACCCCATTTTTATTCAGGGGATTGCTGGCACTTACCATTGGCACTTTTATGGCACAACCCGCTGTACTGGCTCTTTTTGATAAAGAAGTACGGCTGCAAACATCGCTGGATAATGAAAAAAGGAAGCAGCTAAAACGAACGGAAATGGATGCTTTGTATGCCAGCCGCAAAGCAGAATTGCTCAACCAAAAAATTGTTTTGGAAAAAGCCTTAACAACTAAGTACGATGAAGTGAGTAAGGCCAGAAATGCTTTTATTACCGAAACCGATGGCAGTGGTGGCAGCGGCAAAGTAGGCATTAGCAATATAGCCATTGCTAAAAGGGCCGAATACCAAAAGCTGGAACAGGATTACGCCGCACTTGCCAAAACAAGCCAGCCGCAACTGGATTCGGTTACAGCACAACTTGGCCGAATGGAAACAGAAATTCAGCAACAGGAAGCCCTGTTTATGCAGTTGCTCAACGATGGTTTTCTTACAAGAATTCAAGCCTTGCAAAACCTGATAAAAGACAATGACGCTCTGGCTTTTCGGTACTACCTGATAGAGGTTATTTTAATGCTGATAGAACTGCTGCCGGTTATAGCTAAGACCATGCTGCCTGCCGGCACCTACGACGAAAAAGTACGGCTAAGGGAAGAGCTGGAGAAAGAACTGGCCATGGGCAATATCCGCCACGAACTGCATTTAAAAGAAATGTACAATACCCTAGCCACCGAACAGGACGAAGCAGCCATTCGTTCCTTTTTTGAACTTACGCAGGACGACCGCCGCCAAAAAATTCAGCAGCTTGGCAAAAAATGGAAAGAAGAAGGCGGACAAACCTTTGATGGCTTTTGGGAAAAAGTAAAAAAAGAAGTACTTACAAAGCAGGAGAATTAAGAGTCAAGGTTCAAGATTCAGGGTTCAAGGTTCAAGAATCAAGGTTTCAAGGATACCGGTTTAATACTGGTGTCTTGAACCTTGAATCTTGAACCTTGAACCTTATTTATAAATGGCTACTTCCGAAACGCCCTCACTGTTTTTCATACCTCGGTACATGCCTGCACTGTTAAAAACCATAGCTGCATTGCCTTCGCCATCCACGCCTATCATGCCGCCTTCGCCTTCCATGGCTACCAGCTTTTTGTTCACCACTTCTTCCATAGCTAGCTGCAGGCTTACGCCTTTATACTCCATAATGGCACTTACATCGTAGGCAGCTACGGCGGTAATAAATATTTCACCATGGCCGGTGCAGCTAATGCCGCATGTTTTATTATTAGCATACGTGCCTGCACCAATCATTGGGCTGTCGCCTATGCGGCCATACTTTTTATTGGTCATACC
>JAYUOV010000101.1:0-45575 GCA_043760535.1 Chitinophagaceae bacterium | reverse complement strand
TTGTGCCATGAAGGTTCATAGTGCGTTAGGAAATGGGTTTCCAGAAAAAATATACCAACGTGCCATGGCAATAGAAATGAAGAAGCAAGGCTTAGCCTTTCAAATGGAGATGGAAATGTTGGTGTATTATGATGGAATAGAAGTAGGCAATAGAAGGGTAGATTTTTTTGTTGAAAACCAGATAATGGTAGAACTTAAAGCTATTATAGAACTAAACGATGCAACCCTTAACCAATGCAGAAACTATTTAGAAGCTTATAACAAACCAGTTGGCTTAATTCTAAATTTCGGCAGTAATAGCTTGCAATACAGGAGAATTTACAACACAAAACATCCAGAATCTACTAAGATTTAAAGATGATAGGATTATAAGAATGAGGTATTTTAAAGGATGACCTTGCTTCACTTTTAAGATTTACAACTTAGCTTACAAGTCTCTCGTAAAAGCCCTAAAAATCAATCCTAACATCTTTAAATCCTAATCCATAATCCTTAATCCAATCATCCTCCAATCCTACAAATCCTAGTAAAATGATAAACGAACGAAAGGGTTTTATAGAATCACTCTTCAGGAAATATAATGTTGACGCAGCTTCACGAAGCAAGCTATTTGTCGAATTCTTAAACGAGGAACTGGTTATAGGTGCCTTCTCCCAAATGCAAAAAAATCAAAATGCCATGCTGGACCATTGGAAACAAAAAGTAAAACTAGACGATATAAAACAAGCCAATTTAAGCCTGCCCAATGCTACTGCTGGTAAGGATTATAAACATACAATAGACATCAGCAAGCCTCCATTAAACGAGATTACGGCTTTTGATTTGGTAGAATTTGAAACAACAGGGCTGGAATACGAGCCCGGCACAAGAACCATTAAAGGTGTACCCGAAGCTGCCGGAGATTACAAACTCACTTTTCGTTTTCAGATAGCTGAAAGCGATGAGTGGTACCAAAAGCAAATCAGTTTTGTAATAAACCCCAACCCAAAATCGCTTTGGAAAAATTTGCCAAGCGATGAAAAAGACCTGTACTGGAAGGCAGATGCAGCAGCAGTAGCCACGCCATTTGGCAGCCACCAATTGGTGGCCGCCAGCAAGCGGGGCCGAAGCCATGCCCACGAAGGGAAATTCCGGGACGATGAATTTGAATTTTTATTTAACGAAGACACAAGCTGGGGCATTATAGCAGTAAGCGACGGGGCCGGCAGTGCCAAAAGCAGCCGTAAAGGCAGCCTGCTGGCCTGCGATGCGGTGCAGGACTATTTTACTACTGGCATTCCGCCGGAAGACTGGGCGGCCATAGATGAAATAGTAACCAGATTTAGTACCGATAAAAACGAAGAAAATAGTAAGGCCCTGAGCCAATTACTTATTGGGAACCTAAGCAAAGCTGCTTATGCCGCACATAAAGCCATTGCTGAATATGCTCTTAAAAAGGAAGTGCCGGCCAAAGATTTTTCGGCTACCCTTTTGTTTTCTTTGGTTAAAAAATTCGATTTTGGCTACTGCATAGCATCGTTTGGCGTGGGCGATGGCGGCATTGGTATTTACGATGAAGTAAACCAATCCGCTTCGTTGCTTACCTTACCCGATGGTGGCGAATTTGCTGGGCAAACAAGGTTTATCACCATGCCCGAAATTTTTAAAGACGACAACTACTTCAAACGTTTTTCTATAAAAGTAGTAGAAAATTTTACTGCTCTAATATTGATGACCGATGGCATTACCGACCCTAAATTTCAAACAGACGCCAACCTTGGCAGATTTGAAATTTGGCAAAAACTATGGAAAGATTTACAAGGCGAAAATGACGATAAAGCGATTGTGGAATTAAACAAAGACAACGAAATGCTGGCCAACCAATTATCATCCTGGCTGGATTTCTGGAGCCCCGGGAACCATGATGATAGGACAATTGCGATATTGTTTTAAATTTCAATTTTTAAATGTAGATGTGGTTAGTAGTATGTAAAGACGCCATGCTGGCGTCTGACTTTAACCGATAAAAATGTTACAGAAAAAATACGCATTTAAATGGGTTTCATAGTAGCAGCCTCATCCGGCCTTCGGCCACCTTCTCCTTCAGAGAAGGAAAGCGGAAAAAGGGTATGTGGTTCAACGGAGCGTCGCCAATGTCGCTCAATCAGGGACCGGTTTTCGCTTGGTTCAAAATAAAAAAGTAGCACAAGACAAGCTAACACAATATGGCCAACACAATTAGAATAACAGCCTTTGACGGCAGCCCGGTGGAGTTTATAGACACGATAATAGGCCAGGGCGGCATGAAGGATGTGTACTTTAGCCCCGACAAAAGCTATGTGGTAGCCTTTTTTAGAGATAAGCAGGATATGGTTGCAAAAGAGCGATTGCAATTGATTACGGGTAATTACTACGACCGGTTTTTTAACCAAGTAGGTGGCGATTATTGGAAGGAACTCTACTGCTGGCCTACCAAAGTGGTAGAGTGGCAGGGGCGGCTCGGCATTGTGGCACCTACCTATCAAAAGCATTTCTTCTTTGGTATCGGCAGCAAAAACGGCGACTTTTTAAACATCAAAGGCAAAGAAAAAGAAGGCAAATGGTTTGCCTCGGCTTTTCATCAAAACAAAAACCTAGATCCGCAGGAAAAAGGCGACTGGTTTAAATACTTCATTATCTGCCTCAACATCAGCAGAGGTGTAAAACGCTTGCATTCGGCAGGGCTGGCTCATAGCGATTTATCTTATAAAAATGTATTAGTGGATCCTACAAGTGGCCGGGCGGCCATTATTGATATTGATGGATTGGTGGTGCCAAACAAATTTGCCCCGGATGTAGTAGGCACGCCAGATTTTATAGCACCCGAAGTAATGGCTACCATCCATTTAAAAAGAGAGGATCCACTTCGCAAATTTCCCCGGATAGAAACGGATAGACATGCATTGGCCGTGCTTATTTACATGTACTTATTACGCCGCCACCCGCTGCGAGGCGGTAAAGTACACGATACCGACCCCAATAAAGATGAAGAGTTGGGCATGGGTGCCAAAGCCCTTTTTGTAGAACACCCAACGGATAAAAGCAACAAACCCAAGCTCAACCAAATTAAACCAAGCCACCTGGCACCCATGCCTTGGGGCGACGTGGACAAACTGCCCTACACCATTTGTGGCCCCTATATTAAAACACTTTTCGACAAAGCTTTTATAGATGGCCTGCACCAACCGAACCTTCGGCCCACAGCCAACGAGTGGGAAACAGCCATCATTAAAACCATCGACCTGATGCAGCCCTGCCAAAACAAAGGCTGCGAAATGAAATGGTATGTTTTTGATAATAGCAAAACACCCAAATGCCCTTTTTGCGGAACGCCGTACAAAGGCCAATTACCCGTTTTAAACCTGTACAGCAAAAGCCCCAAAGGCCAGTTTAGCTTCGAAAACCATCGGTTAATGGTGTACAGCAACCAATATATTTACCCATGGCATGTAAATAAAAGGATAGTACCAAACGAACGCCTCACCGCCGACCAAAAGAAACCGGTTGGCTATTTTGTGTTTCACCAAAACCGATGGGTGCTTGTAAACCAAAATATGCCCGGCCTTAAAGATGTGGATGCTGCCTTAGAAATTCCCGTTGGCCAAATGTTAGAAATAAAAGATGGGCAAAAGATTCTACTTTCACCGGCGGAGGGCGGCAGGCTATTGATTGTTCAAATGGTAGGATAATCGATTTTGAATTCGGATTGGTGTATTTAAAATTGTCGATCATCAAAACCTCGTAAATACGAATGTAAGACAGCTGAGAGGCACCATTTTAGGAAACAGGCGGCTAAAAGGATGCGATAATTTTAAATGAACCCTTTCGGATTTAAGATTTGCAAATACAATAATTCATCAACCAAACTTTTTTAATAAAACAACCTTAATTATGGATATAAGTGAAATGTGGCAACAGATTGTCTCGAACCCAATACCGTCGCTTGCTATTGTAGGCAATTTAATAATTATCGAAAGCCTGCTTTCGGTAGATAATGCAGCGGTACTGGCCACCATGGTAATGGATTTGCCAGAAAAACAACGTGAAAAAGCACTTAAATGGGGTATTTGGGGTGCATATATTTTTCGTGGTTTGGCTTTGCTATTTGCTTCGTTCTTAATACAATTCTGGTATTTAAAACCAATAGGCGGCCTGTACTTATTATACCTCGTTTACGATTGGTGGAAGGGTAAACAAACCGTAAAAAAGGATGATGATTTGCTGGATAAAAAGGGCAATTGGCTTTACAGGGTAACCGTAGGGCAAATGGGTAATTTTTGGGCTACTGTGGCACTGGTAGAAGTAATGGATATGGCCTTTTCCATAGACAATGTATTTGCGGCCGTGGCATTTAGTAAAAACCTTATTCTTATTTGGATTGGTGTTTTTATCGGCATTTTGGCCATGCGTTTTGTGGCACAGCGTTTCGTAAAACTGATGGAGAAATATCCTTTTCTTGAGACAGCAGCTTTTCTGGTAATCACCATTTTGGGTATTAAATTAGTATCATCGGTGTACTCGCATTTTAACCCATGCTCGGCTCTTGCCATCTTTTTAGAAGGCCACCATGAGTGTAATGCTATTAGCGGAATTCCCGAAGCAGAAGGCGTACACGAATGGGTTAAAGGCGACATATTTACCTCTATACTTACGGTAAGTATTTTTGTGGTGCCCATCATTACTTCTGTGTTTTTTGGCTGGCCTAAAAAACATAAGGAAGAAGAAAAAGCTTAACTTATTTATATACTTCACCAAACAGGCAGGCATATTGCCTGCCTGTTTGGCTTTTAGGTATTTTTTTTTGAGCCAAACAATTGTGCTACTATGAAGCGACATTGGCGACGCTCCGTTCAACTGTAGTAATTCTATCTAGCATCTTTTATGTATAGTCTATCACAAATAGAAACCATTATTTCCGGCATATTTTCCGGTACGGAATCAAATGTCATAAAATATTTATCCGTAGACAGTCGTAAAATTTTCTTCCCTAAAGAAACTTTGTTCTTTGCTATTGTAACAGAACAAAGAGATGGCCATAGCTTTTTAATGGAATTGTATGAACAGGGTGTAAGAAGTTTTGTAGTGAATAGAAATATTGCAAAGGATGATTTTAAAGATGCTGGATTCATAACAGTTTCTGATACTTTATTGGCCTTACAAAAACTGGCAGCATACCACCGTTCTCAATTTAATATTCCAGTTATAGGCATTACCGGCAGTAATGGAAAAACCATTGTGAAAGAATGGCTGCATCAGTTGCTGGCAGCGGATTACAACATTGTACGTAGTCCTAAAAGTTACAATTCTCAAATAGGCGTACCATTAAGTGTTTGGCAAATGAACGAGGCAAATACACTTGCCATTTTTGAAGCTGGTATTTCCAGACCGGGAGAAATGGAAGCTCTGCAAAAAATCATTCAACCTACCATTGGCATCCTCACCAATATAGGCGTAGCACACGATGAAGGCTTCGAAAACCAGCAGGAAAAAATTCATGAAAAACTACAGTTGTTCGATGCTAATAATATACCAGTAATCTATTGTTCAGATCAGGATATTGTAGCTGATGCAGCTGTTAATTTTCCATTTATAAAATACGAATGGGGGCATCAGGATAATATTTGGATGCGAATTACAAACACACATACTTTAGGCAATTGTACAGATGTATCTACATTTTATGCTAACCGAAGTTTTACATTTCATATTCCTTTTACCGATGCTGCCTCTATTGAAAACTGCATTCATTGTATAGCTGTTTGCCGGTATTTAAAACTACCAGATGCAGAAATTAACGAGCGTATTCAGCAACTCCATCCCATAGAAATGCGGCTGGAATGGAAAAAAGCCATCAACAATTCTTATCTGCTTAACGATAGTTATAGCAACGATGTATCCTCACTAATCATAGCATTAGATTATTTACAACAGCAACAACAAGGAGCAAAGCAAACGGTTATTCTCTCCGATATTTTGCAAAGCGGCATAGCAGATTCCATGCTATATTTTCAGGTAGCCGAATTATTGGCACAGCGAAAAGTAAACCGGTTGATAGGTATTGGCAATGCCATTACAAAATACAAACAGGCTTTTACTACCCAAAATATTATTACAGAAGTATTTAATACTACAAATGAATTCATTAAACATTTCGATAGGCTGCAATTTAAAGATGAATCTATTTTACTTAAAGGTGCCAGGGCTTTTGGCTTTGAAAAAATAGCCAGTTTGCTCCAGCAGCAAGATCACCAAACCCTACTGGAAATAAACCTAACCGCATTAACAAACAACCTAAAAAAATACCGAAGCCTCTTGCAGCCATCTACCAAAATGATGGTAATGGTAAAAGCATTTGGCTATGGCAGCGGCGGTGCAGAAGTAGCCAAAGTGCTGCAATTTAATAAAGTTGATTATTTGGCCGTAGCATACGCCGACGAAGGCGTGGCATTGCGGCAAGCAGGTATCCATTTACCTATCATGGTCATGAATGCAGAACCATCCTCATTCGATGCTTTGTATGAACATAATCTGGAACCGGAAATTTATAGTTTCGATATACTCCACAGATTTTTAAAATACTGTCAGGTGCAGGGCATCACTTCCTTCCCCATACACATAAAACTAGATACTGGTATGCACCGCCTCGGTTTTGAAGTAACAGAAGTGGAAGCTTTAGGGATTGTATTAACCCAACAAAATATCCTCACAATAAAATCCATCTTTACCCATTTGGTAGCAAGCGATTCTGCAGAACAAAATAATTTTACCCAACAACAAGCTGCACAGTTTATAGAAGCCTGTAATAGTCTGGAACATAAAATAGGCTATAGCTTCATTAGCCATGCGGCTAATACAGCAGCTATTAGCAACCACCCCAATTTACAAATGGACATGGTAAGGTTAGGCATTGGCCTTTATGGTGTGGACAGTGCCAATAATCTTAATTTGGATGTAGTAAGTACTTTAAAAACGACCGTGGCACAAATTAAAAATGTTAAGGCCGGTGACAGCGTAGGTTACAACAGAAAAGGACTTGTAACCGCAGATTCGTTAATAGCTACCGTTCGAATTGGCTATGCTGATGGCTATCGCCGTGAATTGGGTAATGGTAAGGGCTTTATGCTAATACAAAATCAGCTGGCACCGGTTATTGGCAATGTGTGTATGGATATGACGATGATAGATGTTACCGGATTTGATAATATAAAACCGGGTGACGAAGTAGAAGTATTTGGAAAAAATATATCTATCCAATCGTTGGCTCAGCAATGCCAAACAATACATTACGAAATAATGACCGGCATTAGTCAACGTGTAAAGCGGGTGTATTATGAAGAATAGGATTGCTACTTTATATACTACTTAGTTAAAAAAGGGTGGATTTAAATAGGGTTACTGATAAATAATCATTGAATATAAAATGATGATTAATAAATATTTTTGATGCTATTTTCTTTTAAAACTAAATATGATCCTAGGTTTACATAAATGAAGGGTAAGGTTATGAAAAAAAAAATTGCTTTTACTGGGGCTGTAAAAGCAATAAAAAAGAAGCTTTAAAATCAAAAGTCCTTTATATTACTGGGGCACTTAAAAATCGAACTTAATGCCTTGTGCCAATGGCAGGCTGTCGCTATAATTAATGGTATTGGTTTGCCGCCTCATATACACCTTCCAGGCATCACTGCCACTTTCTCGTCCACCGCCAGTTTCTTTTTCGCCACCAAAGGCACCGCCTATTTCGGCACCGCTGGTGCCAATATTTACATTGGCAATTCCGCAATCGCTACCTGCCTGGCTTAGAAATTTTTCAGCCTCTCTCATATTCAGTGTCATAATAGCAGATGACAAACCTTGTGGCACACCATTTTGCAAAGCAATTGCTTGCTCCAGGGTTCTATATTTAATCAGGTATAGAATGGGAGCAAAAGTTTCATGTTGTACAATTTGGTAGTGGTTCTCCACTTCGGCAATGCAGGGCTTTACATAACAGCCACTTTCAAAGCCTTCTACCACGCCACCATCTACGGCAAAACTGCCACCTTCGGCTTTACAAGCTTTTATAGATTGTAAGTAATTGGCCACTGCATCGGCATCTATCAATGGCCCCACATGGTTGTGCTCATCTAACGGATTGCCGATGCGGATTTGGCTATAAGCTTTTACAAGCTTGGCCTTAAAAGCTTCGTACACATCTTCATGAATAATCAATCTTCTGGTGGATGTGCACCGTTGACCGGCAGTGCCTACAGCGCCAAAAACAGCGCCAATTAGGCTCATATCTAAATCGGCATCTTTCGATATAATGATGGCGTTATTACCCCCTAATTCTAGCAAGCTGCGTCCTAACCTGCTGCCAACTGCTGCTCCCACAGCTTTGCCCATACGGGTGCTACCTGTAGCACTAATCAGTGGAATCCGGGTATCGTTGCTCAGCCATTCGCCTACTTCGCGGCCGCCTTGTACCAGGCAGCACACGCCTTCGGGAACGTTATTGGCTTTAAAAACTGCTGCAATTATTTTTTGGCAAGCTATGCCACAGATGGGTGTTTTTTCACTTGGTTTCCAAATGGCAACATCGCCGCAAACCCAGCTCAGCGCTGTGTTCCAGGCCCATACTGCTACAGGAAAGTTGAATGCCGATATAATGCCAACAATACCCAACGGATGGTATTGTTCGTACATGCGGTGGCCGGGTCTTTCGCTGTGCATGGTAAGCCCATACAGTTGTCTTGAAAGGCCTACGGCAAAATCGCAGATGTCAATCATTTCCTGCACTTCGCCATAGCCTTCTTGCAGGCTTTTACCCATTTCGTAACTCACCAATTTGCCAAGCGGTTCTTTGTATTTGCGAAGGGCTTCGCCAAATTGCCTTACCACTTCGCCACGTTTGGGTGCTGGCCAAAGCCGCCATTCTGCAAATGCTTTTTGTGCAGTGGTAATTACTTTATCGTAATCTTCACGGCTTGCGGAACGTACTGTACCTATTAGTTTTCCATCAACCGGGCTGGTAGAATGGATATATGGTTCAACACCTTCCGCCCAATGGCTGCCGGTGGAAATGCCTGGGTTGAGTTCTTCTATTTGTAATGCAGCTAAGAATTCCATGGTTTAGTTTAGTTGTGGGGTAAATGTAGGTTAATACGGCAATTAGGTTTTTAGATTGGCTGCTAAATGGATATTACATTTTCGGTAAACGAAATGCCATTTTGCTGCAGTTCTAAAAGAACCGGCTCGTAAATTTCTTTTATAATGGGTATGCGTAAACCTGTTAATTGTATGGTGCCATTCAATATTAATTTTGCAGCTATGCCCAATGGCAAACCTACTGTTTTGGCCATGGCTGTACGGAGATAATTTTCGCCTTTTACCACAAGCGAACTTACTATAGAAAATTTCGCTGCTTCAATGGCATAATCTATTTCATGCACCATTACTACCATATCCTTATCCAAGGGTTGCAGCACTAGTTTTTTTTCTAATATCTGTTGTAAAATGGCGGCAGAACTTGTTTTATTTTGTGGCAAGGCCACCTCTGCAAAAAGCCCTAACCATGTAAACATTTCGATAATTTGTATTTTATTTTCTATTTCTACATCCATGCCCGCGGCCACACTTATTTTTTTATTGTACCATTCGCTTACAGTTTTACAATCTTTAATAATTTCCCAATCGTTGTCGCTTGTTAAATCCGTTTGTACCAGTACAGCCCAAGCCTTACAAAATGTAGGATGCCTTAAAGTGGTACGGATAAAAGTGGCTGCTTCTTCTAGTTTATACACGGGTATATAACTTAACGAATCTCGGTTAGGATACCATGCAAGGCTACCAATTCCATCCACTTCTATTTCAACGCAATTAGAAAACATTTCGTTGTAAGCTATTTGTTCCACTTCCTCCCAAACACGGTACACAGCTCCTGTACTGCCTGCTGTTACTACGTTCCGGGGGTTCCAGCTTATTTTATAATGCCAGGGATTGTCGTCGCTTTCTGGTGCTACCAATCCGCCGCAATGAGATTTGAAAGAAGTAACAGTGCCGCCTTTTTGTTTAATGCCGTGTATTATTTTCATAGCACTCATGTGGTCTATCCCGGGGTCAAGGCCCATTTCGCAAAGAAATAATATGCCTTTATTTTCTATTTCGTTTGAAAGCTTTTTTATATGGTCATCTACATAAGAAGCGGTTAGTAAATTTTTAGTTAAAGCCACACAGCTTTGGGCAATTAAGAAATGGAGGGCAGGTGGCATTAAAGAAATAACAATATCTGCATTGCCTATTAATACTTCTCTTTGTATTGTATTGTGAATATCCACAGCCAATGCTGTGCTACAAACCGCACCATTTGTTTTAGCTTCTATCACTGCCACATTAATATCGGCAATTGTGATATGCCAGTTTTCTGCAATCGCATTTTCTATCAGATAATCAATAAGACAAGTGGATGATTTACCTGCACCAAACAGTAGAATTTGTTTCATGGTCTTACCCGGGATTTAAGTGGATTATTTGTATAAAAAAGAGAAGTGGTTAGCCCATTTTCATTTACATAAAAATGATGAAGCTTGCAAACTGCCAACTGAAAAACGGCCAACTGATTTTTATCCTTTCAGTTTTTTTACTAAATCAACATACTGCTGCATAGCAGTTTCTTTTGTGCTTCCTTTTAGATCGGCCCAAGCATTGTGTTTGGCTTTGGCCACAAAATCAAAAGGATTAGTAGGGCCATCTCCTTCCGCATCGCCTTCATTGCCTTGTTTATACAAAGAATATAACTGCAATAAAGTTTCGTTGCATGGCTTTTCGCTTAGGTTTTTACTGTCGGCTGCGGCCTTATGAAATTGTTCGGCAAGTGTCATGGTAATTTTTTTGTAGCATTTTTTTTAAAAAAAAAAGCCTGTTTATGTAAATGTTCCAACTGGTTAATCTATAGCAAAACTATTTGTATGAAATCAAAATCAACTGCATTTCTTTTTTTGCTTGCCTTTGTTTCAGTATCCCCAATTAATGGCCAGCTAATTACCGGAAGGGTGATAGCCGAAAGCCAACTTTCAGCATCTGCCATATTATGTCTAATGCCCTACCCTTCTGCCTTCGTTTTTTTTTTAAAATGTATAGCCTTCAATACACCATTGTTCAGCGAACTTTAATTTGGCTATTTTCGCTCTGTGAAAAATTTCAGACAAAGACCACAGCAGCACAGGCCTAAAAAAAATCTTTTAATTGTAGGCCGAGACGAAGTGCTAGAGGCCATAAAAGCGGGTAAGCAGCTAGACCGCATTTACCTGCAGGATACCGTGCGGGGCGACCAGATTGATGAAATAAAAAACCTGTCAAGGGAATTGGCCATCCCAATTAATAAGGTGCCGGTAGAAAAGCTTAATGGCCTCAATGTGAGCAACCACCAGGGTTGTGTGGCATTGATAAGTAAAGTGCAATACCAGGATTTACAGGATGTAATCAGTCTGGTGGTAGAAAATGGCGAAGTACCATTACTGCTGATACTCGATGGTATTACGGATATCCGAAACATTGGTGCCATAGCCAGAACGGCATATTGTTGCGGCGTTCATGCCATTATTATACCAGACAAAGGCGTTGGTGCTTTAAACGAAGACGCCGTAGTAACCTCGGCTGGTGCTTTAGAAAAAATAGCCATTTGCCGGGTAAATAGTTTAATGAAAACTATTGACGACCTGCACCTGAACGGTATTAAAGTATTTGCCAGCGAAATGACAGCCAAAACATCCATCATAGACCTGAACCTTGCCGAACCCTGCGCCATCATTATGGGTAGCGAAGAAAATGGTATTTTTCCGGCCCTATATAAAATTTGCGACGAGCCTTTTAAAATACCCATGACGGGTGATTTTGAAAGCCTAAACGTAAGTGTGGCCACAGGCATGATTCTGTACGAAACGATGCGGCAAAGAAACATTAGTCAGTAAGTCATCGGTCAATAAGTCATTTATAAACTGTAGCCAATGATTTTATGTAAAATTATTGGCTACAAATTGACCATATATTTCAAAAAACGGAACTTAATCTTCCCATATTTTATTTGGGTTCACCTTTACGCTACATCCATTTTCAAAATTAAAAGTGTAGGTTTTCTTTTCATTCAGCAGCACATAATTTCCATCAATTAGTTCGTAGATTTCTATTTTTTCTTTGTCAATATCTACGATTAGATAGAATTTTACACCTTCTTTTTCATAGATAATAAACTTATTGTTTCTGTCTTTAACTGCAGTAGCAGGAGACAATATTTCCACTAATAGTGATGGGGTAAAATCTAGAAATTTCTTTTTTATTTCGCCACAAACTAATAGCACATCTGGGGCTACCACCGTATCACTGTTTATTTTCCAATCTATTGGTGTGTAAACTTTACAATGCCTGCAAGTTATTTTTTTTAATGCCCTGTCAAAAACTGAGAATAATAGACCTGCCATTCGCTGATGTTTTGGTATCGGCTGTGGACTCATTGCAAATGGTATTCCTTCCAATAATTCCCAGTGCCCTTCCCATTCTTCCCAATCATCGTAAGAATAATGTGGTAGTATTTTTACAGCTGCTATCATGTGTTCGTAAAATTAGCAATTGTAAAGATTATTATCTCCTTATTTTTTATGATAGCCATATTTTTGAATTTGAAGCTAAAAATTAGCCGATAGCAATTAGCATTAATATTTATGGTACAAAAAAAAATTATTCATTTAGTAGAATGCCCCCGCGATGCCATGCAGGGCTGGAAGCATTTTATACCCACCGAAAAAAAGATAGCCTACCTGCAAGCCTTGCTGGGCGTTGGTTTTGATACACTAGATTGTGGCAGTTTTGTTTCGCCGAAGGCCATACCGCAGATGGCAGATACGGCTCAGGTCATTGGTCAATTGTCATTGGTCAATAGTAAAACAAAGCTGTTAACCATTGTGGCCAACGTTCGTGGTGCGGAAGAAGCGGTAACATTTGAACAGATCAGTTACCTCGGTTTTCCGTTTTCTATTTCACCCACTTTTCAGGTGCGTAATACCAATAGCACCATCGAAGAATCGCTTGGCAGGGTAGAAGAGATTCAGGAACTCTGTATCAAAAACAGCAAGCAGTTGGTGGTGTATATTTCTATGGGCTTTGGCAATCCTTACGGCGATGCCTATAACGAAGATTTGGTAAGGTACTGGGTAGGTAAATTAACCGGGATGGAAATTGGCATCATCTCCATGGCAGATACGGTTGGTTTGGCTAAGCCCGAACAGATAAGTTCTATCCTCAACAGCATTATTCCACAATACCCAACCACACAGATTGGTGTTCATTTACATAGCATGGCCACCAGCTGGAAACCCAAGGTAGCAGCTGCTTTGCAAGCAGGCTGCCTTCGTTTCGATGGCGCCTTAAAAGGCATTGGCGGCTGCCCCATGGCCGACGATGAACTGGTAGGCAATATGGATACCGAACTGATGATCCCCTATTTTGAAGAGCTGGGGTTGCTCAATGGGCTGAATAAAGAAGCTTTAGAAAAAGCAGTAGCTATGGCCGGGCATATTTTTGTGTGATGGATTTGGGAAGGTCTTTTTTAGCCAGGCATTTGAGCCTTGATAGATCGACATTGGCGACGCTCCGTTCATCTGGTTGCTACTATGAAACCCATCTAAATTCCTGTAATTATTGCCACAGTTTTATCGGCTAGAGCTTGGCACCAGCATGGCGCCCCACAAATGCCCAATACATTTACCGCTTAATTACCCAACATGGATTTCAGGCTAGCACTACAAGTAAAACCATTTACCCAACAAATAGAATTACAGGAAAAAATCCTGCTGCTAGGGTCTTGTTTTACCGATCATATCAGCAAGCGGCTGGCGGCCCACAAATTTCAGGTATTGGAAAATCCGCATGGCATTTTGTTCAATCCACGAAGTATAGAAACGGCTGTGGCCGCCTACATTGCCAACAAAAAATACCTGCCGGATGACTTATTTCTGTTCAACGATTTATGTACGAGTTGGGAACACCATGGCCAGTTTTCGCACCCCGAAGCAGCAACTGCTTTACAAATGATGAATGATGCCGTTAGCCATGCACATTCGTTTTTAAAAACAGCAAAATGGGTGGTTATTACATTGGGCTCTTCGTGGGTGTACGAACTTAAAAACAATTCGCTGGGTGGCCAGCAAAACCAAACGGCCGCCAACTGCCATAAAGTACCGCAACAGCATTTTAACCATCGGCTGCTGCGTGCAGATGAAGTACATACAAGCCTCCAAAATATGGTATCGGCCATACGAGGTTTCAATACTTCGGCCAATATTATTTTCACCATTAGCCCGGTGCGCCACCACAGAGAAGGACTGGTAGAAAACAACCGCAGCAAGGCTTTGCTGATATCAGCAGTACATCAGATGCTGGAAAATAACAGCCATATTTTTTATTTTCCCAGCTACGAATTAATTATAGATGACCTGCGGGATTACCGCTTTTATGCAGAAGATATGGTGCACCCCAACTATCAGGCCACGCAGTATGTGTGGGAAAAATTTGTGGCAGCCTGCATTACAGAAGCCACACAGAAAGACATGGAGGAGATCGGCAAAATTGTGCATGCAAAAAACCATCGGTCGCTGCACCCAACTTCTGTGCGTCACCAGCAGTTTTTAGCCACTATGCTGGAGAAAACCAAACTGTTACAACAGCGACTGTGCCATGTGGATTTTAGTGAAGAGTTGCAATACTTTTCTGTTGGTTAACAGAAAGTGATTCCATTTTATAATAATGTAAAAAATACACATTATTTGAACCCTTGAATGCCCAGTTTTATTTGTAGATTTTTTATGGTAGTTAGGCAGCAGTTAAGCTATTACCGAAACGTCTATTAACTAAATAACAATATGAACTTCTGGCGGTGGTGGTGGCAGCGGCACTTCGCCACCGGCGCCTACGCTCATGCTGCCGCTGCTTACAGATGCACTTACCCATTTAAAAAACTGGGAGAAGGTGCTGCTGTCTGTGGTGTCGAGGTGCACTACATGGGGCGTCAGTTCCAGCAGCATATCGTCTTTGGCCTTGGGGCCGGCGGCACAGGCTACAATGTTTCCGAAATGGCGTTTTTTTACTTCCACAATCATTTCCCTGTATTTCTGCAAATCGCTTGGGCTTCCGTCGGTCATGATAAATACTAGTGGCATCCAATCGCCTTTTTGTGTTTCGGAACCTTTCATTACTTCGGCATCGGCTTTTTGGCAGAGCATTTCGAGGGCTGCTCCAAGATGGGTTGGGCCACTATCGGGTGTAATAATTTCGGGTAACTGTAAACTCTCCAGTTCGGTTAGGGGCAAAATATCTTTTACATCTTTATCGAAAGTGATGATGCTGAGATACACAGATTCTAAAGCAAAGGGATCTTGCCGCAACGAATTAACCATGGTTTGCAAGCCTACTTTTACGCTTTCTATCGGCTCTCCTTTCATGGAGCCGGAGGTGTCGAGGAGGAGATATACGGGGAGGCGTCTCAAGGGGGATTTACGATTTGGGATTTATGATTTATGATTTTTGGGATTTTAGGATTTTGGGATTTTGGGATTGGTATTATTTCGCCCTTTCAGGGCTTAGTCGTTCGTGGTTTATAATCCCAGGGCTTTGCCCTGGGCTATTTATTTCGCCCCTTTGGGGCTTGATTTTCAGGAGTTATTATTCTGATGGTTTGTGTTTATTTTTTTGTAAAATAAACCCTTGCCGATAAAAGCCCAATAGTTGCAATTAGATGAATGGAGCGTCGCCAATGTCGCCCAATCAGGGCTATGCGGCTGGGCTAAAAAGAATAGCTACAACTCTTTTAATGTTCAATATTCAACAAACAATTTTCAAATTTCAACTGGTGTTGCTGCATTGAAAATTGTTCGTTGAGTGTTGGTTATTGAACATTATTTTTTTATTGTTACACCACCACATTCACCTCTGGCGGTGGCGGTGGCAATTCATCTAAGCCACCTACTTCTTTGCCGGTTTCTATTTTTTGGCTGGTGGTGCCAATGCTGGCACTTACCCATTTAAAGAAGGCTTTGATAGTAGCACTATCGGCAGTATCTAACTGCACCACAGTGTCGGTTATATTTTTTAAAATATTGGTGTTGGCACCCTGGCCGGCGGCACAGGCTACTACCATTCCGAACTTGCGTTTTTTAAATTCGTTAATACCACTTTGTACATCATCGGTGGGCTCACCATCGGTCATTAGGAAGACGATAGGCTTCCAGTCGCCTTTAACTTCGGCAGTGCTTTTGGCTACTTCGGCATCGGTTCTTTCGGCCAATAATTTTAAGGCAGCGCCTAACGATGTGGTACCATTGGCTACCAAATCGGGCTGCTGAAAACTGCTTAACTCGGTAAGCGGAACCACCTGCTGTGCTGTACTGCCAAAGGTAATTACGCTGAGGTAGGCCGTTTCTAAAGCATACGGATCTTGCCGAAGTGTGGATACCAACACCTGTACACCATTCTTAACAGCTTCGATTGGTTCGCCATGCATGGAACCAGAGGTATCCAGCAACAAATAAACGGGGAGACGACGCATTTGATTTATGATTTAGGATTTATGATTTTTATTATGTGTGTGGTGAGGAGTGATTTTATTGTTGCCTATTATTCCTTTCTTACGATTATAGTTCCTTTACCAGTTTTTCAACTACAAGTTTTCCCATCGTTTTAATATTGTCATCGTACTGTAACAGGTATTCAGATAAGGCCGATGTCCAGCTTTTGAACATACCCAGATTTTGTCTGTCTGATGGGTAAGGTATTGTAATGTGTCCATTTTTAGCAATAGCTGAATCGGTTTTCACATTGTAAGAAATTTGCAGGTCTGTTTTTTCAGCCTCTAAGAAGACATTGTCCCAATTAATAGCATAGCCAAAAAAAATGATATGTGCTTTGTCCCGAAGGGAAAATTTATTGGGTATCTGATTTACAACGATATCTAATTTTTTACCTTGTAATTTACCGATGAGTTCTTTTTTTGCAAACGTATTTACAGACGACCTTAAATTATTAAGCGGTATCTGTGGGTTTAAGGTAACGTTGTTATCATAAATCCAACTCCAATATACCAGCAAGGGCAAAAATTTACTTGTTTTGGTTTCTGTGGTGGAAGCAAGCCCATCCTTAGCGGTTAAACTCGTAGAAACTGTAATGTTGTTATCTACTGCTTTTTTCTTTGATGGTGCATTAAAATCGGGATATTGTAATGCAACCTGCTTATCCATTTTCTTTGCATTGAGGCAACCGGTAAGTAAAAACACAAGACCTGAAAAAGCAATAAGCTTTAATACTGACGTCATAATTTTTATAGAAATTGATTATTAAAGACTGCTGAAATAGTACGGTTCTCTAATTGAAATTTGAAGATTGATAATTGATTATTGAACATTAAAAATCCAAACCCACCCTGTCCTCCCCCACCGAGGGACCGGGGGGCTACTGATACCGGTTCAAATAGTCTCCTAGCCCGCTTTTCATACCTGTTCCTACGGCTTCAAATTTCCATTGGTCGGCTTTTTTGTAAATGCGGCCGAATTCTACGGCAGTTTCTATGCTAAAATCTTCATCCAGTTCGTACTTTAAAATTTCAGTTCCGGCGCCATCTACCACACGAATAAAGGCGTTGCGAACCTGTCCAAAATTTTGTTTGCGGGCCTCACCTTCGTGGATGGTTACCACAACGGTTATTTCGCTAACGGCTGCATTGGCTTTGCTCAGGTCCACCAGTATTTGTTCATCGTCGCCATCGCCATCGCCGGTAAGGTTATCGCCTGTGTGTTCCACACAGCCATCGCCGCTTTTAAGGTTGTTGTAAAAAACAAAGTAGTCGTCGCCTACCAGCTTTTTACCTTCGTTTAATAAAAAAACGGAAGCATCCAGGTCAAAATCGCCGCCGGTTACGGTAGCATTGGTATCCCAGCCGAGGCCGATGGTAAACTTAGGTGCGTTCAGGTTCTCTCTTTGTCCCTTTTGAAGATTGATTGCCATAAAAAGTTGTTTGTTTTAAATGTAAAATGGTTAACAAAAAATTGAAATTGTGTTGGTATTCTTCCATGGTATGGTAGCTGTTGCTAATACCCCAGTCGGCCAGGCTTTCTACAAACGTGGCCGGGGCTTCCTGTAGCAAACCATCCAGTACCATGATATCGGCAGCCAGCAAAAATTTTACCACCCTGGTATTAAAACTAAAGTGGTGGCTAAAGATAAACGAACGTAAATCATCCAGCGATTTTACCTCGAAATAATTCAGGTAATTTTCTATGTTGGGGTGGATGGTGTTATTGGCCAGCTCGGCAAAATAGGCAAAGCAATGTGGATTGGTTATACCCTGCCGCTGCATCATCTGCTCTATAACTTTTTGGTGGCTGCCGGTGATGCGTATATCATCAATAAAAATGAGGAATTTACCTGCCAGGAAATGCTTGTCGGTATAAAAGGAATCGTTGCCAATTAATGCCAGCCTTTCCTCGGCCGAAAGATTGCCATAATCAATTCGGTATGTAGTGGTACGGTATATTTTAGCCTCTTCTGCCACCGACTTTTGGTGCAGTGCCAAAAAACGGTTGAGCTGTTTTACAAAAGCTTCTTTCATATAAAATGAAGCCGTGGGGATTCCGGAAAATGGTGAGGCCAGTACTACAATCTGCTCTTGTAAGAGCATAAGTGTTTGCTGGTGCTGCTCCACAAAAGCATAGCCAAGTTCGTGGCCAAATTGAGCCGCGGCCAATCCATCGCCAAATTTAAAACGGCTGTAGGCTGCCTCCGAAAATGGAATTTCGTTTGTGGCATATATTTTATGCAGTGAGAAGATTTTTTGCATGTTGAGTCGTTAATTCAAATAAGATAAAACCAGTTCTAAGAACTATAATTCATGCAATAGGTTGCAACCTTATATAGAAATTATTACCAAACTCTTAATACACAGCTTAAAGGTTTTCAATGTCCTGCTTTGACAAACCAGTTGTATGTATTATTAAATCAATTGAAATACCGCTCAGTTTTAATGTTTTCGCTATCTCTTTATTTCTCAACTCTATTCCCTTTTCTATTCCCTTTTCCATTCCCTCTTCCAAGCCCTTTTCCAAGCCTTCTCTAGTTGCTGTTTCTATTGCATAATCGTATGTATTCTTATTATCTCTAAACACCTTTAGGCTATATTGATAACTGTCAAATTCTCCTTGATTAAACTTAGCGATTTCTGCTTTTTCGAAAGCCTGATTGAAAACAGTATCCTTAAAAATTGATGGAATGGTCTCAAAATCCTCTAGATGTTTTATAAAATACAGCCATTTATCCAGCCTTGTTGCTAACTCAGTTTCTCCCTTTTTAAAATTGGGCATCTCCAAATAGATGTAAGAAAGTTTATCGTAAAACAATTTACCATGTTGGTTTTTCAAATTGATAGTGTGTACCACTTCGTTTTTCTCAGGTTCACTTTCATAATCATCAAATGTAAAATCCAAAATACCTACACAATAAACTGCCTTTAGTTTAAAATTCCATCCGCCCTTTTCGGCTTGTTCCTGTATAGGAAATGTAGCATAATATATAGTGCGTTCTATAAAATAGTTTTGCTTGGCCTTTTGTAATTCCACAATAAATTTTTCGCCATTGTCGCTTTCACAGTAAATATCGTAAATGGCTTTTCTATCAGCTTCGGTTTGGCCTAACTGCTCTTTATTTTTAAAATTAAGGTCAATAATTTTATTGGATAATGGCAATAAAGCATTAAGAAAGTCAATCAAAAGTGGCTTACTTGCTTCCTCTCCAAATATTTTTTTAAAACCAAAATCAGTAAACGGGTTGATGTATTTTGCTTTCATTTTTGTATCAATAAATTATACGAATTTACACCATTTCAATTAGTATTTTATCAATGAATTGATTAACAAAAACCTGGTTATATAGAAATGACTACAACTCAATAAAACCACACTTTTTATTATATCCGCTGCTTCACTTGATGGCAAAAACTACCAACCTCAGGCAAAAAATGTGCAGTTGAAAACCCAAATTTTTCGGCACCTTCCACATCGGCAAAAGGATTATCGCCAAAATGCATCACCTCACTTTTATCAATTGTATGGTTCAGCATTATCACACCAGACCAAACTTCCTGAAACATTTTGCTGCTGGGCTTACTGTGGCTCGTTTCGTCAGAAAAAATAGTGAATTTAAAATACGAAGCCCAGCCCAATTGTTCAATAGCTTTTCGCAACATATCACCTTTTATAAATCCTGTATTACTGAGTACGTTCATCGTAATACCGCTATCCGAAACCAATTGCAAACCTACGGTAACCGAATCGTCCACAGCCAGTGGAAGATACATTTTAAAAAGCTTTTCCGTTTCGGCATAAAAGCTTTGAAGGGCATCGATGCCAAAGCTTTTCCAATCCGGATGCACTTCTTGCAGCACCATCATGTACAGTTCCAAAGCATCAATATTTCCGCCTGTGGTTTCGTTTATATGGTTGGCCATCAGGTCGATTTTTCGGATGGCTTTTTCTACCAATTCCAGATTATGTACAGAAAAAAAAAGGCAGAATAACTCTGCCCTTTTTCTTTTGTATTCCGGATGCGTTCGTATTAGTGTCATCCACAAATCGAATGAAATATGCCTTATTCGAGAGGTCATTTTTATTTTGGAGTGTTACCCAAGGCCGAAGCCATAGGTTAGTAAATTATTCAACATTTTTTTTCGTACCCAGTTTACGATTATTCATTCTCTGTTCTCGTTTTACCAGTATCCATTCTCCATTAACTATTAACGTATTGCTTCAAAATCGGCACAAAACTGTCTTCCATTTTTGGTTCGCCTAATGCACGAAATTTCCATTCGCCGTTTTTGCGATATACTTCGGCAAAAATTAATCCGCTCATACCGGTGTAGGTAGCGTCGCCGCTCATGTTGTAACGAGCTATTTCTTTGCCTTTAGCATCTACGGCACGGATAAATGCATTTTCCACCATTCCAAAATGCTGTTTTTTTTGCTGGCCCTGGTAAATAGTTACGAGGAAAATAATTTTTTCGTACTGTGCTGGTAACGAGTTGAGGCGTACAATAATTTGTTCATCATCGCCTTCGCCTGCACCTGTGCGGTTATCGCCTGTACTCCAAATTTGGCCGCTTGGGTGTTTTTTGTTATTAAAAAAAATAATGTCGCTATCTACAAGACCTACCTGTTGGCCGCCTTGTCCGGTTACCGTACGGCCAAGGTTGGCCACTTTACCATTGGCATCCAGCAAAAAAGCGATGGCATCCAGATCGTATTCTTCATCCTTTTTACCACCAAATAATTTACCCATAAACCCACCGCCACCTGCTTTGCGTATGTCCCAACCCAAGCCGATAGTTACTTGCGAAAGATCGTATTCGCTTCCGCTGCCGTCGCTGTTTTTTCTAAGGTCTATTGTTTGACCTTTTTGGAGATTGATAGCCATTTTTTATCGTTTTTAAATGAGTAAATATGATTAATTAAATAATTAAAAATTCATTTGGGCGTTCCGGCCGAAAACCGAGGCCGGCCGGGCTTTCCGCTACAATTTTTTTGGCCATTCTAGTAGTCCTTTACAAGATAAAGGCTGTAGCCAAAAAAGATTTCCGCTGCAATCCCTAACGCAAATTGACAAGGTTTAAAATTAAATTCTCAATAATTTAATCAAGCCCATTCAGGCCTATAATAACTAGTATCTTTCTTTTACCATGGGCGGCACCCATGGCTAATTATTTCGCCCCTTTGGGGCTTAGTACCATAATTTTTACATTCCTAATTTCCTAATTTCTTTCATTTCCACATTTACCCAATAGCCAATCGTCCATCTACTCATCTACCCATTTGCACATTTCCACATTCTCACATTTCCCACATTTATTTTATCACCTGCCCTGTAAAATACCGGTCTACAAAAAAGCCTAAATCTTCTTTGTAACCAATGCCGGAGGCTTCAAACTTCCACTTGCCTTCCCGTTTGTACAGGCGGCCAAATTCTACTGCGGTCTCTACACTAAAGTCTTCGTCCAGTTCGTATTTGGCTATTTCGGTGCCGCTGCCATTATCCACTATTCTAATGTACGAATTGCGAACCTGCCCAAAGTTTTGCTTACGGGCTATGGCATCGTGTATGGTTACTACAAACAGGATTTCTTTAATGTCGTCTGTGGCCTTGTTAAGGTCCACAACTATGGTTTCATCGTCGCCTTCGGCGCTGTTGCCGCCGGTTGGGTCGTCGCCGGTGTGGTGCAGGGCGCCATCGGGGCTATCGGCATTATTAAAGAAAATAAAGTGGCATTCGCTTGGAATTCTGCGTTGCTCATTTAGCATGAAAGCCGATGCATCCAAATCGAATGCAGCACCTGTTCCTTCCCTCGGATGCCAGCCTAGCCCTACGCTGATACTCGATAAGCCAATGTCAATTTTTTGGCCTTTCTGTAAATTAATTGCCATGTGGTTGAAAGTTTTAGCAATTATAAAGAATGTAATTAAGATTTACGAATTACGATTTGGTGAATCAACACTTGCTGAAGCTGGAAAAAATTTAAACCAGCGAACTTCATTTACAGAAAATATTTTTTGTATAACTGAAGTAGGGTTGCCGAAAATAGCAGTAAACATTTAATCAGAAAAAATGTGTAGTGTAATAATCGGGACGCCACTTTTCTTTATTATTACTTTCAAAACTCAAATAGTAAATATCTAAAACAATTTGATAATTGTAACGGCTAGGCCAATAGCGGCAAGAAGGAGACCTACAATCCATTTTTGATTGTCCCGGAAACCTTTTTCAATATCAATTCTTACGTTTGAAATTTCTAATTTGATAGGGCTAATTTCATCTTTTAGAGAAAGTATATCAGCCTTAGAGGCCAAAATGTTTTTTTTCTTTTCGAATGCATTGTTTACTTCAATTTTTATCTCTGCATGTAATTTTTCTTCTGCCAAAGACATTTCCTTGGCATATTTCTTTGCTTCGGCATCTGGCATTTTCATTTTTTCTTTAAAAAAATCGTAAACGGTCAATTCAGAAATCAGCATAATACATTTTTTGATTATCAAAAATACAGTTTCTTATTTAACAAACCGATTCTTCCTCCGCAACTGAAACACAGCTCCTGCAATCAATACCAGTACCAATGGCAAGCCAATATTAAACCATTGCAATTGAATTTTACTAGTTTCTAACTGCTTGGGGTCCAGCATCCGAAGTACATATTCTTTGCTGCGGGTTTGCAGGATGCCACTTTCATCGGTCAGGTAATCGAGGCTGTTTAGCAGGAAATCTTTATTGGCAAAATTGTATTGGGTATAGCGGTTGGCACCCATAGGCAATGGGCCTTGTTTTGTAACTGCATTCAGCACCCAATCGCCATCGCCGGTGATGATTACTTTGCCTTCTCCCCTGCTTTCGGGTAAAAATGCTGTGCCATAATATTTCATGGTGTCTAGCTGTGCCTGGCTTATACGGTTGGCGTACAGCGATTTAAACTTGCCCTCGCTCAATACCGCCAATGGAATATTTTTCAGTTTCCACGCCGTTGGGTTTTCCAGTTCTTTTAGCACATTTACTGTAACGATGGCCGGCGAACCTGTAATGCGGCTGGTGTTGCTGGTAGAAAGTAGCACTGTCTTTTTAATTCCATCACTCTTTACCGTATCCAGGCTCTGCGGAAACTGCATTACCACCGCATCCATATTTTTTACTATGGGATGATCGGCAGTTGGGTATAGCAGTGGAAAGTACGGCCATGGCAATAATTCTATCTGTGGCTTATCGCCTACCATACCTACTGTTTGTGGCAGTACATCGCACTGTAAATCCTGCACTAAATCAGGATTTATTCTTACACCATATTTAAAAAGTAGTTCATCCAAATCAAGGCCACGATCGTAGGCAGTAAGGTCGGTACCGCTATTG
This sequence comes from Chitinophagaceae bacterium, assembly GCA_043760535.1. Classification (GTDB taxonomy): domain Bacteria; phylum Bacteroidota; class Bacteroidia; order Chitinophagales; family Chitinophagaceae; genus JAZKFT01. The sequence continues at coordinate 21,605 of JAYUOV010000101.1, read as the reverse complement.
CGGAGGCTGTCGAGATCGGCATTTATTACATCCAGTAAAAAAAGCACTTTGCCGCCCCGCAAAATGTACTGATCTATTTTTAGTTTGTCTTCGTCTGTAAATTTTTCGGTGGGCTTGGCTATTATCAGGGCTTTTATCGAATCGGAAATGCCGGGTTGGTTTTTTAAGTTGTATAAAAAATAGCGGTACTTATTATCGAGGGTGCTGCCAAGGTCGTATGTTTCTGGTCCTATAGGTTCGCCGTGGCCGGTGGCATAAGCTACTATCGGAACGGAGTTTCTGGTTATAGAATAAATGGCATTAATGAACTGGTATTCCAGCAAAGCCTCGGCATTGTTAATTACCTGAAATTGGGCATCGACGCCATCGGGGTTGAGAAAACCTTTATTGCTTTGGCCTTGTAATAAATTAACCGGTTCAAATCTATATTGATAAACTACCGAATCACTCTCTTTGTAATACCTAAGTGTATCTCTGATTTTTACCAATGCTACAGGATAGCTGAAAGCCGCTTTGGTGGCGGTTTTGGTTACTTCGTTCTGCTTTACAGCCGATGATTTTAAAAACTCACTTTTGGCTGTGTTATCAAGCGGAAAGTTAATGGAGTCGCTCAAAAAAGCACCGGGCTCCACAAAATTATATGTGAGATTATTGTTGCTTGTAGCTTTGCACCTTTCTAAAAAAGCAGCGGTGCTGTTTTGTAATTTTTTAAACCCTGCGGGTAAATTATCCCCAGTGAGCAGTACAGTTATTTCTATTTTCTCGTCCAGTTTTTTAAGCAGGTCTTTGGTGGGCTGGCTAAGGGTGTACCGCTTTTCGGCGGTAAGGTCCAGTTGTGTATTAGCCATGGTGCTAAGGGCATAAATGCCAATGGCAATGGCTGGTAAAATAAGCCACCAGATTTTAGAGCGTAATATATTGACTAAGATTTTTATGATTTGTAGAATTTTGGGATTAACTGATTTTAATCTGATAGGAAAACGGATGACACGGGTTAAGACGGATAAGAACGGATTTTAACTAGGGTTCAAGGATTTTAAGATGTCAGGTTTGAATATGAGAAATAAAAAATGCTTTGTTTGTTGATAATGAGGGGAAGCCAAATAGTGGTGTGTGGATGAATGGAGCGTCGCCAATGTCGATTCATAGTAGTACAAAAGCTGGTTAACAAAAGAAAAAAATCACCACTTTTTCATCAACTGTCGCCGGGTAATCAATAAAAACAACACAGTAACCACTACAAAATACACTACATCTTTCACCTCTATCAATCCCCGGCTCATGCTTTTATAATGATTGCTGATACCAGCCTGTTCTATGTAATAGTCCGCATTGCCTTTAAACGATGGTATTTGGCTGATGGCCTGAAAACCATTGTAAAAAATAAAACAGGCCAAGGCACTAATAAGAAAACCTACAACAGCATTATTGGTAAGTGTGCTACAGCAAATACCGATGGCGGTAAACACAGCCACCAACAAAAGTAAACCCACATAACTGCCGGCAATGCCCCCGCTATCGATACTACCTTTTATTATAAGATTTTGGATGGTAAAAACATATAGGAGCGATGGCAGCAAAGCAAGTGATGCCACGATAAACGAGGCCCAATATTTTCCGGCGATTATTTGCCCAAAAGTAAGTGGCTTGGTTTTTAGCAGTTCCCAGGTGCCGCTTTTAAACTCATCGCTAAAGCTGCGCATGGTTATGGCGGGGATAAGCAGTAACAGTACCCATGGTGCCAGTTCGAAAAACTTATCCATAGTGGCAAAGCCATAATTGAGAATGCTGGTATCGGGGAAAATAAACAGGAATAAACCCATCAATAACAGGAATACTCCGATTGCCAGATAACCGGTGAGGCTGCTGAAAAATTGTCGTAATTCTTTTTTACAAATACTCCACATAATTAATGGCTGCAAGATAAGTGCATTGGCATAACACGCCAGCCGGAATGCATATTTGGGCTTGGTGTGCTCCTAAAAAACCTTTCTTTCACAAATGATTCACAGTTTATCAGAAAATTATTTTAACTTTAAAATCAATTGTAATTTTCATTTCCCAAAACCTTTGCTGATGGTTAAACGGTTACATTATCTTTTTATTCTTTCGCTTATCGGCTCGTTTGCAGGTGCACAAATTACTTTTAATGGCAACATTACCGAAGGATATTGGGGCGTTCCATTAGGAACTTCTACCGGTGGGGCAGCTTCCTGCTTTAGCATGGGCAACAGCATTAATAGCCTTTATGCAGCGGCCAACGATAACGATTTACAGATTGGCCTTAGTGGCGATGTGCAGGACGGACACCACATTATTTTATTTATAGATAGCAAACCCGGCGGCTATAGCAATGGCGACTTTGGCCGTAGCAATGCACCATCTGGCTTAAACAATTTTAACAGCGGCACCCGTTTCGACGCTGGTTTTTTACCAGATTACTGCCTTGTAATTAGTACCCGTGCCGGCCACGACCAGTTTTATTACAACCTCTTTTTACTGAATGGATCAGCCGCTTTTGGTGGCGGCCTTAATATTGCTTTGGGTATGGCCACAGTGGCCAACCCCAATACCACAAGCCAATACAAACTAAGCTGCAACCCAAGCAGCAGCGACTTTACCAAGGGTTTTGAAATAGGTTTGCCCAAAACTGCTTTGGGTTACGAGCCCATTAATCAGCAATTGGTAAAGCTGATGGCCATGACCATTACTGATGCCGGATCTATTGGCAACCAGTTTGTAACAAAGGCTACAATAGGTGAAGGTTGTTATGGTAGTGGTGCCATTAATTTTGCTGCGGCCAGCCCAAATCCAGTTCAGTATAACCCTTCACAATCGCTGCCGATAGACTTTTTAAATGTGTATGTGTCGCAGGTTGGGCAGTCCATTAAAACCTTTTGGAAAAGTGCCAGCGAAAAAGAAATGAAGGAATACCAGGTGGAAAGAAGTGAGGATGCCATTGTATTTACCAGCATTGGAACAGTGGCCGCAAAAGGCAATAGCACCGCTGCTACCGATTATGAATTTGCCGATGCACAGCCTTTGATCGGCAAAAATTTCTACCGTATTAAAGCCATTGACAAAAGTGGCCGGAATACGTATAGCGTTATTGTAAAAATAAATTATGGCCGGGTAGATAACACCCTCACCATTTTTCCCAACCCTGTAAAAGACCAGATAAACCTGCAGATAATTGGCATTAAACCCGGCACTTACGACCTGGAGATTTTTAATGATGCCGGGCAAAAGCTGATAACTAAAAAAATAGTGTACAATGGCGGCTATGGTTTACAGCAAATACCGTTACTCTCTAGCATGGTAAAAGGGCCTTACCGGCTGCTGCTGCGAAACAAGGCCGTTTTTTACAAACAACATTTTATCGTTCAATAGGCCTAATCTATAAACCATGATAAGACCTTCCCTTGTGGAGGGCTTGATTTTTTGGGTTAAAAAAATGGTGGCAGATGAAAGCCTTTCTTTGAAAAATGTACTTTGAACCATAATGAATTTTTTTATGAGGAAGATTTTATTTTTATTGGTGGTGGGTGGGTTTGGCGGTGGTGTTTGTTTTGGGCAAGCAACTATTATTGCTCAGTGGAACTTTAATTCAGTTGTTTCCGACGGAAACGTGAATACGGGAAACTCTAATGCCAGTAGAGGTTCAGGAACGTTAACAAGAATTTTAACTGGTTTTGATGGTTACTTTAACGGTAGTAGTACAGATCCAAATACAACCGACAATAGTGATTACAGTATTCAAAACTTTCCAACCGCTAGCTCTTCGAATAAAATGGCAGGCATAAAAATTATGACTAGCACAGTAGGTTTCAATAGCATAAAATTGAATTTTGACCACAAGAACAGCAATACTTCAGCTAATACATTAGTGGTTCAGTACTCTTTAAATGATGTAGACTATTTTGATGTACCTGGGGCATCATTTACTGTTACTAACAATAACTATGTAAATGATAGAATAGCAGATTTGGGTTCAATTCCTGCTGTAAATAATATATCCAATTTGTATTTAAAAATTGTTACTGCATTTGTTGGAGGTGCGTACCAACCAACAAATAGTTCAAGCACTTATGCATCAAGTGGAAATATTCGTTTTGACATGGTAACCGTGTCCGGCATCACCACCACCTGCAGCGGCAACCCAACCACACAAGCCTCAGGTTTAATACTAAACAAAACAGATGCCTCCAACATGACACTTGCTTTTAACAGAGGCAATGGTACAGGTTGTATTGTAGTTGCAAGGGAAGGAGCAGCCGTAAGTGCTACACCTGTAAACGGAACTTCCTACACAGCGAATGCGGTGTATGGTAGCGGCAGCCAGATTGGTACCGGTAATTTTGTAGTAGCCAATTCCAATACATCCGGAGCACAACAATTTACCGTTACAGGGCTTACAGCTGGCAGTAAATATTACTTTGCTATTTACGAATACAGCCAAACTGGTTATTGTTATTTAACCCCTGGCTTTACTTATTCGGCCACTTGCAACAACACGGTTTTGTTTCCGGGGGATATGCTGATAGTTGGTTTTGATAATGCTGCTGAATCTGGCGGTACTGACCGTTATGCTATTGCTACACTGGTTGATCTCAAAAAAGGAACCACATTTTCTTTGGTAAACAGTAGGTTTGAAGCAGGAGCCATTGCAAATTCCAGAACCAATAAGTGGAGAGGTCAGGGTACAGATCCGTTTCAAGATCCGGGCATTTTGTCGTTTGTGTATAATGGAAGTTCTGTAATTTCAAAAGGCACCATTATAAATTTTGAATTTTCATATAATGCTCAAAGCATAGAGTTAGATGGAAACGGGACAGATATAACAAGTTCCTTCGACAGAAGTAGTAATTTACTTGGAACTAGTGGTTTCCTTACAGCAACGGGAACTGATGCTGACCAAATTTATCTAGTTTCCGGATATTATACAGCCTATGGTAACAATGGCACTACCAAATACAATAATCTAACAGGCAATACGCTTTGCGGAATAAGTAACCGGATTCCATGGATTCCATTTTCGATGGGTGTAAGTGAAACGGTAAGGGAATCGAGAATTCCGCCACAGATTAATTGCATCAATATTCCATTTACAAGTACTACTAATGGCTTTGCATACTTAAATACTGGCATCAGCCATTCTGGTACAAAGGCACAGATAATTGCAAATTTTACAAATTCTTCAAACTGGACGTTTGGAACAGGAAACAGTATGGCCAATGATATTGTTTCTGGAGTACTATCCACAAGGTTTACTGTAAATGCTTCAAATCCAGATGGCCAATGGAACGGCAGCAGCAACTCCGATTGGTTTAATTGCAGTAACTGGGAAGGCTTAAGGGTTCCGGAATTTGTAACACAAGTAACAATCCCCGATGTAACTAATGACCCTGAAATAAACAACGAACCAAGTACTAAGGCAGCCGAATTTGAAAGGTATGCTGTATCCGACACCCTCACCATTTTAAATAATGGTTCCGTCTCTTTAAAGGGAACAGAGCCGGACAGACTTTTTACTTTTGGCCCAATTAATATTGCAGCATCTGGCAAACTACAGTTTGAAAATACAGCCGGGTCTTTGCTTGATACTTTGTACCTGAAAAACAATCTGGTAAATAATGGCAGCATTAACAATGGATTTATACCCGGAGTTGGTACGGTTGCAATTGATAATAATTTCAGCAATTCAATTACACAGCTTACTTCACCTAATGATAGTCTCCGGTTTAATAATCTGGCAATCTTAAATAACTATGGAGCCATGCTTACAAGCATCACCAATACGGCTACCAAAGGATTATTATTTTTAGGAAAAGGCATTATTTCTACAGGCAGCAATACATTTTCATTGTATAAAAGTGCAAGTGTCTTGAGCCCCATAAATAGCTACAACGAAACAGATAATGGCTGGATTGGCAGTTTTATAAGTGGCAAAGTGGTGAGGGAATCAGATAATACAGCTACCCAAAAATTTCCTATTGGAAAATTAGTTGGTGCAACACCCTACTATGCACCTTGTGCATTAACGCCAGTAAACAACATTTTAAGAAAACACGCTGCTGAATATTTTCCAGACGCTCCATTTAATTTGCTAAATATTGCTGCTCCGCCACTTGATCATATCAGCCAAAGAGAGTATTGGGAGATATCTTGTGATAGTACTTCCGTAAACGCACTTGCTGTAAATACTACGTTTTACTGGAGTCCTTATAGTTTAGTTGGTCCGGGTTCTTTGTCTGATTTACGAATTGCACATTACTTTGATGATGATGGAACCAATACCTACCCTGATCGATGGGCTATTGATGCCAGTTCATCATCATTTACAACCATAGGTGATTTAAGCTACGGTACCATAAAAAACAATGGCATTACAACCACATTTTCGCCATTTACTTTCGGTAGTGTAAGTTTAGACAACATCCTCCCCATCCAACTCCTCTCCTTCCAGGCCCTGCCACAAAACAAAACCATAAAGCTGCAATGGCAGGTTTTGGATGAAACAGATGCCGCATATTACACCATCGAAAAAAGTACCGATGGCCGCAATTTTAGCTTTTTACAAAAACTACAGGCAAAGCATATTGCCGGTATAGCAGATTATAATAGCTACGATACCAAACCTGCCGAAGGCTGGAATTATTACCGGCTGGTAATCACCAATAAACAAGGCAAATCATTTACCTATAAAACAGAAAAACTGTGGATGGGCAGCAGCAAACAATTGCTGGTGTACCCCAACCCGACCACTAACAAATTAAACATTGTATTACCCAACGTCAATGGCAGCCTTATTTTACTAAACGCAGCAGGCAAGCAAGTAATGCAGATAAGCAATAACAGCCTGCGGAATATGGAGATTGCTGTTGAGCAACTACCAAGGGGTATGTACTTGTTACAATATTGTTCGGCTACTGCCATCAGCAGCCAAAAAATTATACTTCGATAAACAAAAATACCTGCTAATCTTTAAATCAGCAGGTCTTTTTATTGAACGGTTAAATACTTTACTATTATGCTTATACCGCAAAACTTTCGCCACAGCCACAGCTACGGCTTGCGTTCGGATTACTAAAATAGAATCCTTTGCCATTAAGGCCATCGCTAAATTCCAATTCGGTATTTACGAGGTATAAAAAGCTTTTCAGATCGGTTACTATTTTCTGTCCTTTGTCTTCAAATACCTGATCCATGGGTTTTGTTTCGTTATCGAAATCCATTTTATAGCTAAGGCCACTACAGCCACCGCCTACTACCGATACCCGTAAAAAATAAGATGCATCGCTTCCTACGCCTGCATCATCCATAAGTTGGTGTACTTTATTTAAAGCCTTGTCGCTTATATAAATGCCATTATCTGTTGCTACCATAAAAACGGCCAGTAGTAAATAGGGTTTTAGCTAGCGGGGAGGAGGTTTTGGCCTACTGGCTATTTCCCTACCAGCCACTTACTTTTAATGAACTACACTTTCTTCAAACTTTAAAACTTCCAAGCCATTCTTGGCACGGTAGTCGTTAATAGCAGATTTAATGGCATCTTCGGCCAATACAGAGCAGTGAATTTTTACTGGTGGCAGGTTTAGTTCCTCCACAATATCCATATTGTCTATTGTTACGGCCTGATCTACGGTTTTACCTTTTAACCACTCGGTGGCCAAAGATGAAGATGCAATGGCAGAGCCACAACCAAAGGTTTTAAACTTTGCATCGGTAATTAAACCTGTAGCATCATCTACTTCTATTTGCAAGCGCATTACGTCGCCACACTCTGGTGCACCTACCAATCCGGTACCTACATTTTTCTTTCCTTTATCCAGCGTTCCTACATTTTTAGGATTTTGGTAATGATCGATTACTTTTTCTGAATATGCCATGAGACTTATGATTTATAATTTATGATTTATGATTTGTGACTTGTGACTTGTGATTTGTAATTTGTGATTTATGATTTGGCAAAACAAATCGTTTATATTTTGTTTGATTGCATTTATTTCATTGGTCTTTGTACTGCTTATAAACCCCTTGATACGCCTCTTATCTACGCCCCTTAGTTGATTCATCATAAGCTGTCCCCTTTTCAACAAAACTTCTATGTCAACTATTGATGGTAAATTCCGAAAAACTACTCGTAATTGGTGCAATAATAACAGAAAATAATGCCCTATATATAATATCAGGGGAAATAATGATGTAGGGACGAATTTTGTTAACTTACAAGACAAATGTTGGATCAAATTCCACCCAATAAATATCGTACTGTTTATAAGTTACCATGTCCGATCCTCTATTTCTTCTAAATTATCTTTAAATTCTAATGGCGGAACTCACTTTGTTCTGATATCCTCTTCAATCATAAATTCCCATAACTTAGTTTTCTCCTCTTTATTATTGGGCTCAATAGTAATTCCACCATTCTTTTCCACACAAATTAAAAATACATCACCCAAGTGCTGGCTTTCAATTACCTCTTTTGTTATGTGGATGATTGTGGACATTGGTTTGTAAATGGTGATTTATGATTTTACATAAACCGACTCATTATTTGGAAAATCGTAAATCCCAAATCGCAAATCGTACCTATTTTTTAATGTGCTGCCCACTCAATGCTATCCAGGTCTATCCCCTCTTTGTACATTTCCCAAAGCGGACTCATTTCTCTTAATTTCAAAACTGTGTCGCCTACGGCTTTTATGGTGTAATCAATTTGGTCTTCGGTGGTGAAACGGCTAAGGCCAAAACGCAAAGAAGAGTGTGCCAAATCATCGCCCAAACCAAGGGCTTTTAACACATAGCTTGGTTCCAAAGATGCCGAAGTACAGGCCGATCCTGAACTTACTGCAATGTTTTTATTAAAACCCATCATCAGGCCTTCGCCTTCTACGTGCTTAAAACTAATGTTGGCCACATGCGGCAAACGATGTTCTACGCTTCCGTTTACATAGGCTTCTTCCAGTTTCAATAATTCGGTTTCCAGTTTATTGCGTAAGCGGCTTGTGTGGGCAGCGTCTTTGTCCATTTCTAACCGTGCCAGTTCGCATGCTTTACCAAAACCTACAATTCCCGTAACATTTAATGTACCGCTTCTCATGCCCCTTTCGTGGCCACCGCCATCCATTTGGGCGGTAACTTTTACCCTTGGGTTTTTACGGCGAACATATAATGCACCAATACCTTTAGGCCCGTACATTTTATGTGCAGTAAATGCCATTATGTCTATTCCGTCTGTATTTACATCTACAGGTATTTTGCCAACAGCTTGTACCGCATCGCTAAAAAACAACACACCATGCTTCTTTGCAATGGCACTAATTTCTTTTACCGGCTGTATTACACCTACTTCGTTATTGGCATACATAATGGCAATAAGAATGGTAGTTGGGCGGATGGCTGCTTCTAGTTCGGCAAGGTCTATCAGGCCATCAGCTTTTACTTCGAGGTAAGTTACTTCGCCACCAGCTTTTTCTATGTGTTTGCAAGTGTCAAGCACCGCCTTGTGTTCAGTAGTGGCTGTAATAATGTGGTTGCCTTTGCTGGCGTACATTTCAAACACACCTTTAATGCCAAGGTTGTCACCTTCGGTAGCACCGCTGGTAAAAATAATTTCTTTAGGATCGGCACCAATCAATTGGGCTACCTGCTCTCTTGCATAATCTACAGCCTCTTCGGCTACCCAGCCAAATTGATGGTTACGACTGGCGGCATTACCAAAATTTTGGGTAAAAAATGGCACCATAGCATCTACCACACGTGGGTCACACGGAGTGGTGGAGTTGTTATCCAAATAAATTGGAAATTGTAATTGCGACATAATTGTTGTTTTTTCTGGCCTTCAATTTTTTATTAACTCATTCGGCTAATTAGCTTTATTAATGCGTTGTAGCCATATTTAAAAATGTTTGAAGAATTATTTAATTTTAATAAACACAAATTTATGTCAAATGGTTGACCCATAATGTTGCAACTTTGAAATGAAACTATTTTTTCACAATTTGTAACCATTCAAAACTCTTTATTGAGTCTGTAACAGGTTTTAAAAACCCATTGCTTCATGCTTCAAGTAGAACATATTGGCATTGCCGTAAAAAGCTTATCCAAATCTGTACCGTTATTCGAAAAACTGCTTAACTGTAACTGTTACAAAACCGAAACGGTGGAAAGCGAACAGGTAAATACAGCCTTTTTTTTACAGGGAAATACAAAAATAGAATTGCTGGAAAGCAGCGAGCCAGATGGCATTATAGCAAGGTTTATAGAAAAAAAAGGAGAAGGGATGCACCATATTGCCTTTGAAGTGGCCGATATTTATGCCGAAATGGAAAGACTACAATCCGAAGGTTTTGTATTACTGAATGCCACACCAAAGCAGGGAGCCGATAATAAACTAGTATGTTTTTTACACCCAAAAACCACAGGCGGTGTTTTGGTAGAGCTATGCCAGGAAATAAAATAGCCGTTGAAAAATGGTGCCTCATTTTTCAACGGCCAAAAATTTTACCAGATTAGTTAAACTTTGGGTAAAACGTTTTTTTCTCCAGTTTCATATTGTTCTTTTTTGCAAACTCTTTTTGAACAGCCATAATAGCATCTTCTACAGCGTTTACATTCCTTTCTGATAAAACATCTATTTCTTTCATTTCCTGCTCTTCTTAGGCAGTAATTTCTCAGTCTCAGCTCATGGCCATCAAGTGTTTGTAATTAACGGCAAACATGGATTTATATTCTTTAAAAAAGGTAACGGCCTTGTCTCTTAAAACAATGCTACTTTCCCATTCGGGCATGCCTTGTACATCCACTATTATTTTTCCAATGGTAGTGGCGGCATTATCAATAAAGCAACTGATACCGGCAACGCTACTATCCGTTGATTGGTTGAAATCAGTAATCAGTTTTAATACAATCGCTTGCTTATGTATGATATAATCGTTGTACTGTAAAGTACTTTTATAAGTAACGCCGTTTTACCTTTTACCAGTGGGGTACATGCATTAAAAAAACAAAGCTGATGAACAAAGCAGAACAAAGATGATTTGCATAATGAAATTGGATTAAGACCATGAGAATTAAAACTGTAACAGTGCCATTTTCTGTTTAAATGAAAAAAAACACAATGAGCCAAATCGGTATTAATTTCGGCTTTACCATTTCAAAACTATTTTATGATAAAGCCAAGTTCATTTTTGCTCATCGCTTTTACTTTTTTTATTAGCTGTAATACACCAAAACAAAAAAGTGCCGAAAAGGCCGATACATCTAAAAGTACAGCAGATACATTGTACAGCAAATACCATTTAGACAAAATAAAATTACCGCCGAGCTTTAGCATCCGTGTATTTGCACAAGTGCCTGGTGCCCGTAGTTTATGCCAGGGAACTAATGGCACTTTATTTGTGGGCAATATGAGTGGCGAAAGTGTGTATGCTGTAGTAGATACAAATAAAGATGGCCTGGCAGATTCGGTGTATGCCATCGGGTCTAAACTAAAAACACCCAATGGTGTAGCTTTTAAAAATGGCAGTTTATATGTAGCCGAAGTAAGCCGCATATTACGGTACGATGATATTGAAAACCGGTTACAAAACCCACCTGCACCTGTGGTAGTAAATGAAAGCTATCCTAATAAAGCCCACCATGGCTGGAAGTTTATAGCCTTTGGGCCCGATGGCAGATTGTATGTTCCGGTAGGTGCCCCTTGTAATGTGTGTAATGAAAAGGATTCCATTTTTGCCACTATTACCAGCATCAATGCCGATGGTACCGACAGGGAAATTTATGCCAAGGGCGTTCGTAATTCGGTAGGCTTTGCCTGGCACCCTGTTACTAAAGAATTATGGTTTACAGATAATGGCCGGGATATGTTAGGCGATGATATACCAAGCTGCGAAATAAACCATGCACCTGTAAAAGGGTTACACTTTGGCTTTCCATATTTTCATCAGGGAGATATACCCGACCCTGAATTTGGTAAAGGAAAAAATGCGGCTGATTATACATTACCAGCTTACAAAGTGGGGCCACACAAAGCACCACTCGGCCTAAGATTTTATACCGGAGAAATGTTTGGTGCAGATTATAAAAACCAAATGTTTGTAGCAGAACATGGAAGCTGGAACCGGAGTAAACCCATAGGCTATCAGGTAATGATCGCCACCATGGCTGATAATAAAATAACCAGTTACAAACCATTTGCCGAAGGCTGGCTGCAACCAGATGGCAAAGTATTGGGCCGCCCTGTAGATGTGGAAGTAGCTGCAGATGGCGCATTGCTAATTAGCGATGACATGAATGGTGTGGTGTATAGGGTGGTTAGGGATTAGTTCATTGGTTCATTTGTTCATTGGTTGATTGGTTGATTGGTTGATTGGTTCATCAAAAAACACTGCTACATTTCCTTTTACTTTTTGCAAACTGCAAACTGAGAGACTGCCAACTTTTTTTTCTTTTACCTTTATCAGCAATAAAATTATCCTTCGTTAATGAAAAAATATTTTATTCATAGCATCTTCTTTATAGTATTGTACAGCTCGGTATCTGCACAATTTTCGCGGCAAATTATCCAGTTAAGAAACAAAGCTTTCAATAGTTTTTCACTGGCCGATCCATCGCAGTATTTAAGTGCCAGAGCCTTGCAAAGAAGAACCCGATACGGCATTGCAATTGATGATACCGATTTACCAATAACACAGCGGTACTTAGATAGCATCCGCGCTGTGCCAAATGTGCAGGTGCTTTTGGTAAGCCGATGGCTAAACCAAGTGCTAATAAGAACAACCGACGTAAATGCAATAAGCCGTATTAATAATTTTTCGTTTGTACAAAGTACCGGAGCTGTTGCACAAATTCCTTTTTTAATTCAGGAACCTGTAAATAAGTTTATCGATACCATTTCCACAACCGACCCCGAACCAAACCGAACACAACAAATAGAAGACGACACCCTAAATTATGGCAATAGCTACGCCCAAGTACACATACATGAGGGTGAATTTTTACATAACAAAAATTTTACCGGTAAGGGCATGGTAATAGCCGTTCTCGATGCAGGCTTTCAAGCCTATAAAACCATTACTGCTTTTGATAGTGTGCGGCTGCAAGGCCGCATTTTAGGCGAACGTGATTTTGTAAAATTTGATAACAGTGTAAACGAAGACCATGCACACGGCATGCAGTGCCTCAGTATTATTTGTGCTAACTGGCCGGGCCGTATGGTAGGCACTGCACCTGCAGCTTCTTTTTGGCTGCTGCGTACAGAAGATGTAAGCAGCGAATACCCGGTAGAAGAATTTAATTATGTAGTAGCTGCCGAGTTTGCAGATAGTGCCGGCGCCGATATGATTAGCTGTTCTTTAGGTTATAATATTTTTGATGATGCACAATTTAACCACAGTTATGCCCAACTTAATGGCAATTTTACAACGGCTACTATTGGCGCCGACCTTGCGGCAAAAAAAGGCATGTTATTAACCAATAGTGCAGGCAACGAAGGCGGCAACAGTTGGCAATACATTACCGCACCAAGCGATGCCGACAGCGTTATTTGTGTAAGTGCAGTAAATACAAGTGGCATCATTGCAGGTTTTAGCAGCCGAGGCATCCCCTCCGATATTAGGATAAAACCGAATGTGGTAAGCGTAGGCGTAGGTACTGTAATAGCCGGCTTTAATAACCAGCCCAGTTTTGGCAATGGAACATCTTTTAGTAATCCCAATCTCAATGGATTAATAGCTTGCCTTTGGCAGGCTTTTCCTGAGTACAACAATAAAAAAATTATCGATGCTGTGTACCAAAGTAGCGACCGCTTTGCCAACCCAGACAAAACCTACGGCTATGGGATTCCTAATTTTAAAAAGGCATACCGTATTTTAAAAAGAGAAAGAAACCAGACGCTGCTTGGGGCAGATTATTGGCTAAAGGCCAATCCCAATCCATTTAGCGATACCATTAAAGTAGATTTTGCTGGGCAAAAAGATGGCATTGCCCTAATACAGTTAATACACCCCAACGGCACTATTATAGCCGTAAAAAATATGGCAATTGAAGAACAGGAATTATACAGCACTACGTTTTTAAACCTTATAAATTTCCCTCCTGGCACCTATACCATCCGCTATTACGATGGTACCAATACCAAAACGGAAACTCTTAAAAAACTTACTGGCTTTAACTTTACCAAAGATTGGATGCTAGTGTTCCCCGTGCCATACCACAACCAATTTACCGTAGCCATAAAAGCACCTGCTTCGGGTACAGCTGCTCTTACATTACTAAATAGCAAGGGGCAACTGCTGGAAACCTACACCAAACAAACAGCCCTTAACGATGTGTTTTCTTATAAATTTCAGATTGGAAGATTGTTACCAGCGGGTATTTATTATGTAGTGTATAACGACGGAGTGAATAAAAAGGTAAAAAGGGTAATTAAGCAGCAGTTTTTTTAAAGATGGCAACAAACATGCTGTCTGCTAAATGGTGGTAGCCTTTCAGCAATTGGATGGCTACCTGTTGCAGGCCGAAATGTGTTACAACGTAATCTGCAATGGCTTCATTTTCTTTTTTAAAAACAGAACAGGTAATGTAAACAAGGTATCCGCCACTAGCTATGTGCGGAATTACGTTCGACAGTATTTTTTGCTGACGGAAGGCGAATTCATCTATAGTTTTTTTATTAAAAAAATACAGTTGCTCCGGTGTACGAGCCCAAGTGCCGCTGCCGGTACAAGGCACATCGGCCACAATAAAATTAAATTTTTGGGTAGCGGATAAATGAGCTTCTTCCGCAGCAAGATTGGCTACAAAGCTTTGGTAATGCTGCAATCCGGCCCTTTGAAACCGATTTTGTAGGTTGTGTAAAATAGAAGAGCGAATATCGGAAACGGTGAATCTTATTGTAGGATCCATATCGTGTAACATGATGCTTTTTCCACCGCTAGCAGCACAACAATCCCAAACCGTAATTGGTGCTTTTTGGGTGGTAAGAAAGAGTTTTATTGCTTCGCCTACCTGCTGCGAATTATAATCCTGCACCACTACTTCTTTATCTATTGTTATTTCTTCGTCCAGCTTAGTACCGTTGGCTAAAGCCAGGCAATGAGTATTTATTTGTACAAACGGAACTGCCAGTGCTGTAAGCTTTGCAATGACTATATTTTCATGCCCAGGCCTTAACCTTATAAAAAAATTAGGTTGGTGTAAAAATGATAATGCAAAAGCTGCTGCATCTATACCATCGCTCAGTTCTTCAGTAAAGGGGAATAGCTTTTTTTCGTCAAAATGACCTTTTAAAACGGATGTTTTTTCATGCAGATTTTCGCCAATAATCTTGTTCCATTCCGGCTTTATATCTTCCAGCAGATTAGAGAATTGGCTTTCGCAAAGTAAAGTAGCAGCTAGTAATTGGTCTTCTTTTTCGGTAAAGCTTAATGCCTTAGCCACACGGTAATAATGGTAGCACAGCGATCCAATTTGTTTCCTGTCTTTAGAGCCATACTTTTTATTGGCTGCAAAAAATTGTTTTAAATAAACGGCCAGCGGCTCCTGCCCCTTGTATTGCTCTATGATTGTTTTGGCGGAGTTAATGTAGGAGTGGAAACGAGACATGGATTTTGATAAAAAAAGCCCCCATTTGGTGACTCTATATTTTTTTTAATGATCAATATTCAACTTACAATAATCAATACTCAATGAAGCATTAGAGATTGCTATTTTTTCTGGCAGCAATAATTCCTTTGGCTATAATGGCAATTAACTTTTGTGTTTAACCCATGGTCAGTGTCCTCACCGACCATATAATAACGCTCCTCACATCTGTGGCCGGTGAGGCCACCGGCCACGGATGTGAGGAAACCGACCACAGATGTAAGGAAACCGACCACGGATGTGAAAAAGTGGCACATTAGATTATTGTACGTTGATTATTGATTATTCAACTTAAAACACTTACAACTCCAGTAAAGAAGTCACCGGATCTTTACCCATTAACAGCAGTTCTGGGTTTTCGAGCAGTTTTTTTACCCGTACCAAAAAGCTAACGCTTTCGCGGCCATCTATAATGCGGTGGTCGTAGCTAAGTGCCAAATACATCATGGGCTTAATTACTACTTGTCCGTTTACAGCCATAGGGCGTTCTATAATATTGTGCATACCCAGTATTGCACTCTGTGGTAAATTAATAATTGGCGTACTCATCATGCTGCCAAATATGCCGCCATTTGTAATAGTAAAGGTACCGCCAGTCATTTCTTCCATAGTCAGCTTACTCTCTTTGGCCTTGCCAGCAAGTTCCACTACTTTCTTTTCTATCTCAGCCATGCTAAGGCTTTCGGCATTGCGGATGATGGGTACTACCAAACCTTTGGGGGCACTTACCGCTATACTTACATCGCAGTAATTATGGTAAACAATATTTTCGCCATCTATGTAAGCATTAATGCTTGGCCACTCCTGCAAGGCATAAGTACAGGCTTTTATAAAAAAGCTCATAAAGCCAAGACCTACGCCATGTTTTTTGGTAAATGAATCCTTGTATAATTTACGCAACTCCATAATACGGCTCATGTCCACTTCGTTAAAAGTGGTAAGCATAGCAGTAGTATTTTTTGCTTCTACTAGCCTTCGGCTGATGGTTTTACGGAGATTGCTCATTTTCTCTGGCTTATCCTCACGGCTAAACATGGGTGCACCAGGTACACGGCCAGGGTTTTGCAAAGCTGCCAGCACATCCTGCTTCATTATTTTACCACCATCGCCGCTTGGGGTAATGGTTTTGGTATCCACTTTTTTATCGGCAATAATGGCTGCTGCCACCGGCGATGCTTTTACATCCGTTGCAGGAACTGAACTTACTTCCGGAACTTTTAAACTTGATTCCTGAACCTTGATATTTGCTACTTCCTCCTTACTACCAGCCTGTACCACTTCTGGTTTTGGAGCATCTGTATCTATGCTACATGCCAGGTCGCCAATTTTTAAAGTGTCGCCTTCTTTAGCCAAAATCTTTAATACCCCGGCTTGCTCAGCATTTATTTCAAAAGTGGCTTTTTCGCTTTCTAGTTCTGCTATCACTTCGTCTCTTTCTACGTAATCACCATCATTTTTCGTCCATTTAATTAAGGTTACTTCGGTAATGCTTTCACCTACGGTAGGTACTTTTATTTCTAAGGCCATTTAAATGTTTTTTTAGTGTTTCAAATTTCAGTAAAAATAGCGTTTGTGAGGAATCAACTTTTAATTAATGGATTTTTCTTTTTTATAGCATTCATTGATTCTTTTCTAAGATAAAAATTACATTCCGAGGCGAACATTTGGGCTGAAAATCAATTTTTCTTTTGGCGTAAACTACAATCTGTTTATCCAAAAGGCTTTTTTACTCACTGTTTGCGTACAGCCTCCTATTCTGTCGTACATTCGATAGCAATCCTACTGTTGGATGGGTTTTATTCAAAATAGCTACCATTAAAAAATATTCTCCAACGCCTTGGCCCTGATATATATAAATTACAAGAAAAATGGCTGCTGTTGCAATATTTTAATAGTAAATTTTAATAAAATAGATGAAAAATAGATGAAAAAAGAATGGTAGTTACACCTTGCATGTTACGATTGCTAAGGGATGTTGTAGGGGATCTGTTAAGATTGTAACAACTTTAAATGAGCTCCAAAAAAAAATTAAAAAATATAGCATCAATTGCTAAAAAAAGAAATAAATAGTTTGAAAGCAGGTAATCAAAAAAAAATTTTTAGGTTAAAAAATACCCTCTTTGTGGTATTTGTTTTGAGATAAAGAAAAACTTACTTAGCAATAGAAAGTTAATTTTTTTTACAGGCATTTTGTAAAATTTACACCTTTCAGTAAAAAGTTTATACGCTCTATAAAGTATTTACTACCACTTACTCATGTAAACACACACTTTGCTAAATAGAACCTGATTTTTTGTAATTATGTTTTTACTTTGTACTAGATTTTAAAAATTTATAAACCCCATCATTATGAGACGCCTTATACCAGCACTAGCCCTTGGTTTAGGTTCCTGCATCGCCTCACAGGCACAGTTGTTCATAGATAATGCAACTTTTTTTATCGAAACAGGAGCCACAGTAACCGTACAGGGAGATATTACCAGTAATACAAACATACAAGGCCCAGGAAAAATCCTTCTAAAAGGTTCTACTTTACAAAATGTAAACATGAACGGGTTTGCGATCCCAAATTTAGAAATGGATAATGCGGCCAATGCCACCCTTACCGGAAATTGTAAAGTAACCACGTCCCTATTATTCACAAATGGTAAAATACAGGCCGGAAATTTTAATTTTGTTCTGGCCAACACCACATCTGTAACAGGTGCAGGCACAAGTAAATTTATAGAAACCAACGGATCTGGTTTTGCCCAAAGGGAGTTGGCCGGCGCTTCTTCTAATCTGTTATTACCTGTAGGTGTAAGTACCAACTACACACCCATTTCCTTGTCACATGCAGGTGGGGCTTACGCAAGTTCTTTGGTAGGCGCACAGGCAAAGCTTGCCAGGAGCCCTAATGCTCATATTCGTACAGAATCTCACTCCAATGCTTACTGGCCTGTAGCCAGTACCAATATTACTGGTGGCACGCTTACAGGCGAAGGTACTTATAATGATCCTGGTTTTACCGGAACCGAAGCTGATATCCGTGGTATGAGTTTTAATGGTACAGAGTGGACACTAACTGGTGGTAATCAGGATGCAGCATTGAATACGGTAACAGGGGCATTGACCGGGGCTACAAGCGGACAGGTATTTGGAATGAACCGCTTTTTGCTGATGAATTCAAGGGCTTTGTTGCAAGGTGCCAACCCGGTTGCAGGTGTAATGAGTGATGGTCTTCGTACTGGAACAAGTGTTATTCCTTTAACTGAGCCTTACCGGGGTGTACCTTATAGCTTCTCAATATACAACGCTGGTACACAGGAAGTTGCCGCTGCTTCTGTTTTCAACGATTTGGGAAATAATAACAATATAGTGGATTGGGTATTTGTAGAATTACGTGCTGGTGCAACTTCGGGTATTGCTATTCCATTACAAACTCGTAGTGCTTTGATTCAGAGGGATGGTGATATTGTAGACATGGACGGAACAAGTCCACTTTACTTTAAAAATGAGAATGCTGGTGATTATACTATAACTATTCGTCACAGAAATCATCTTGCAATTTCAACAAATAATGTTGGTGCTGTTTACAAAAATCTTACGCTTTCTGGTTCTACTTCGGTTTTAGATTTCACATCTCTTACAGCTGGTCAGGTTTTGGGTACTGTAGGTACTAATTATTTGAATGCTGGTGCTGGAAATATTATGTACGGTGGAAACGCTAATTCAGTAATAGCTAATATTCGTGTTTCCTACAGCGGTTCAGGAAATGACCCTGCATATATTTTAGGGTCATTACTTTTAGGTAACACAATTGGTTCAATAACAAACACATACCATTGGGGTGATGTTAATATGAATAAACGCGTAAGCTATTCCGGTTCAGGAAATGATGCTTCATTTATTTTAGCTTCACCTTTACTTTCAAACACTATTGGTTTTAGAACAGAAGTAAAGCCTCAATAAAATTAAAAACGATCAAAACTAAAATCATGAAAATAGCTACAATAATACTTGTATTCATTCTTAGTTCATCTAATGTTTTCGCCCAAACAGGAAATATTAAGTTTACTGCTAGAAAAAATGTAACTCAGAATAATCAAATAATAGTTTACGCAAAAAATACATCTGGATTGCCTATATCTGGTGTTTTAGGAGCAAACAATCTTAGCGTTAACATCGGATTTGCTGCTACTGTTTCAGGTAACCCTACCATAAGCACGACTATACCAAGTTTATCTTTTGAAGCTCCTAGGAATACTAGAATAGGATTAGATAGTAATTACTTTTTTAATGGTACAGGTACGTCTTCATCAGTTTCATTTCCAATAAACACAGAGGTGGAAATTGCAAGAGTTAATTTTAATACAGGTTCTTTAGGTCTAAGTACAACTGTAAAATTAGCGAACATTACAAATGGCGGGTCAAATGGTGTTGAATACAACTATATCGCTCCTGGTGGAAATGAAGAATCAGGGTATACAACGCCCTTTTATAGCAATATTATGTCAGACCCACTTTTGCTTAATGGGGGTGGTCCCAATGATGCGTTTTCGCAAGTTTATTCATCATTAGGTATTGGTAACGTTGCTCTCCCCACCAAATTCATCAACTTCTTCGCTAACAAAAAAGATGACAATGCAGATTTAATATGGACTGTTGATAATGAAGAAAACAATGCTTATTTCGATGTTCAGCGCAGCCTTGATGGACGGGTTTTTACAGATGCTATTCGTGTAAATGCACTACGTAATGGCCGTACCTCTAATACTTACACTATTCCTGATGTAAACATTAGCCGCCTTGGTAAAAAAATTCTTTACTACCGTATTAGGCAGGTAGAAGCAAGTGGCGAATTGGTCTACAGCGAAGTACGTCAGTTGAACCTTACAACTAAAAACTTCACTATTGGTTTGTATCCTAATCCGGTTGTTTCTGCTACCAAACTTGTAGTTGATGCTCCTGAGGCTGGCAAAGCATTTATCATTATCCGTGATGCAGCAGGTAAAACGGTACAGCAGATTAACATGGAGTTTGTGAAAGGTGTAAACCAAAAAGAACTGAACGCTTCTATGCTTCCTGCCGGTGATTACAACGTAACCGTAATGGGAGAGAAGTTTAACCAAACCATTAAGATGACTAAGGCTAATTAATAGCAATCATCAAATAATACATAAAAATCCCAGTCAGTTTTGGCCGGGATTTTTGTTTGAAAACCAGCTCCCACCAAACCTATAAGGTCTGTTTGAGACTCCGAAAACTTGTAAGGTTAAAATAGACCTTATAGGTTTAAAGCCGCCGCCCCCCCCAAAAAAAAACCTAAACTATGACAAAAGCAGCATTGTTGATAGACTTACAGGATCACACCTACGTTATGATACAGCCATCCGGCATACATGGCAATGGCGTATTTGCCCTTCGGGACATTCCAAAAGGTTGCAGGGATATGTTTTCTAAAGGTGTAGGCGAATGGATAAAAATTACAAAAACGGAAGTGGAGGCTCTGCCACAGCATTCCAGAAATCTGATAGAAACCTACTGCCTTTGGGATGATGAACATTATTTTGTACCAGACTATGGTTTTAAAGTAATGGATTTGGTAAACTACCTGAACCACTCAGACGCCCCAAATGTTATCTCCATCAATGATGGTGAATATTTTGAGGCCATTAAAAAAATAGCATCCGGCGAAGAGTTGTTTATTGATTATGGTGCTATTGTGGATGGATGAAATTTCAAAGAGTTCCGGTAAGTATATTAAACCAATGATTATCAGTTATTTAAAAAAATATACGTTTACTTTTTAAAAAAGCCCCAAAGGGGCGAAAGAAATAGCCCAGGGCAACGCCTAGGGTAATGAAATATACAGGCAACCAAGCCCTTATATGTTTGTTTCCAGTTCATCCTACACATTAATCCGAGGGGCGTGTAGGGAGGCGTAGCCGACCGGAACGCCCCTCGGATTAATGTCG
>JAYUOV010000100.1:0-16586 GCA_043760535.1 Chitinophagaceae bacterium | reverse complement strand
CTTAGTAAAGTAGAAAATAAAAATACATATAATATATAACCTTATTTGTTTTTCTATATTTTTTAAATTGCCCGACTAAATGGACAGACACTAATTAGGCTTAATGGCATTTTCCTGTGCCATTATTTGCTGGCCTACCAAAAATGTAAAACAGAGCATCAATAATTTTCTCATATAGTTAAGTTTAAGAAATGGTGAAGTAGTAGAAAAGAGGCGCTTTCGGTTTCCGTTTACCGAAAAATTTTTAAACCAGCCGGTATATTAAAAGAAATATTTATTGTACAGGCTTTTTGAACCTAAAATACATTCTGTTTATTTTAATTTTTTACTATGGGTAAATGCTTTTCAAAAATGGTTTATAATGCCAAAGCCTGCTCCAGATCTGCCAGGATATCCTGCACATTTTCTATACCCACACTTAACCTTATTAAGCCATCTGTTATGCCATATTTTTCTCTTTCGGTTTTTGCCACACCGTAATGCGTCATGCTTGCCGGGTGGCATACAAGTGTGTCCACCGTGCCAAGCGATACAGCACGGATGCACATTTGCAACTTGTTAATAAAACGTTTGCCAGCTTCTATACCGCCCTTTAGTTCAAAGCTCATCATAGCCCCGGGGTGTTTCATTTGCTTTTGGGCAATGGCAAAATCAGGATGCGAAGGCAGACCCAGATAATTTACAAATTCTATACCTATATGGGCATTTAAGTATTCGGCTATCTGCATGGCGTTGCTGCAGTGGCGATCCATGCGCAGCTCAAAAGTTTTAATGCCTTGTGTTAATAGATAGGCATCAAAAGGGTTAGCATTACCGCCCAGTAAGGCATGCCATTTCCAAGCTTTTGTGGTCATAAATTCCAAATCTTTTCCCAATAAAACGCCACCGATGGCGGTGCCATGGCCATTAAGAAATTTGGTGGTGCTATGAAAAACAAAATCCACGCCATACTTAAAAGGCTGCTGCAGGTAAGGTGTAGCAAAAGTGTTGTCCACCGTTACTATTTTACCATATTGTTTGGCCAGATTGGTAATGGCTTCCAGATCCACACATTGTATGGTTGGGTTAGCAGGGGTTTCTATATGGATGATTTTTATAGCAGCATCGGCTTTTAAAACAGCTTCCACTTTTTCAAGGTCGTGGAAGTCTTCAATTATGGCATCCATGCCGCTTTGGGTTAGCACTTTTAGCAGCAGCTCGTAAGTACCACCATACAAAGAATGATGGCTCAGCACCTTGTCGCCAGCCTGCATATTGCTCATAAACATGGTGGTCATTGCTGCCTGTCCACTTGCGTGTAGCAAGGCTTTAAGTTGCAGTGGTTCGCCATTTTTATTGGTAACACCAAAGGCTTCCAAAGCGGCTATTTTTTGCTCACAAACCTTATGGGTGGGGTTGC
Organism: Chitinophagaceae bacterium; assembly: GCA_043760535.1. GTDB lineage: Bacteria > Bacteroidota > Bacteroidia > Chitinophagales > Chitinophagaceae > JAZKFT01. The sequence goes on along the minus strand of JAYUOV010000100.1, from coordinate 15,187 downwards.
CCCAGCGGCTGTAAATCTGTGTTTTGTCGCTATTGGCAAAGCGTTCCATGCCTTGTTCTGCGGTGTCAAAATAGAATGTGCTGGTTGCGTAGATGGGTGTTATATGTGCATACATCGGGTCTGGCTCGTTGCCGCCATGAATACTTACACTACTCCAGCCTGTTAGTGGAAAATTTTTGTTTGCCATTGAATTTTATTTTTGTGTATTTCCAAAAATAAGAAGTTGGCAATTGACAGATTCTGATTTTATTGGGAACGGTTTGGTTTCCTGATTTTCAGCTACCAAAAAACGCCTTACTTTTCCGGCATGAAACAAATACTGCAAAAAATGGCTGCCTATAATGTATGGGCTAATAGCAAACTAAAAGATCATATTCTGAAACAGGAAGAAGCCCTTTGGTACCAGCAAACACCCAGCAGTTTTGATACGGTGCACAAAACCCTATTACATATATGGGATGCCGAAAGTATCTGGTGGCAAAGAATGAAACTGCAGGAACGCATCATTGTTCCATCTCAAAATGCTGAGCCATCGCTTCAAGATGTTTGTACCGGTTTACTATCACAAAGTATGCAGTGGGAAGAATGGATAAAAGCCGCTACCGAAATGGCTTTGCAGCATGTGTTTCAATATAGTAATTCAAAAAAGGAGCATTTTAAACAACCTGTTTTTGAAACCGTAATGCATGTTTTTAACCACGCAACTTATCACCGTGGGCAGCTTGTAACCATGCTGCGGCAGTTAGGTGTTACCGATATTCCTCAAACAGATTTTGTGGTTTATTGCCGTGGGCAAAAATTATAGCAGACCAACCTCCTAATCCCTAAATAGCCCATTTAACCCAGGTAGCACCCCAAGTAAAGCCGCCACCGAAAGCTGCTAAAATAATATTATCGCCTTTGTGTAGTTGGCTTTGCCATTCCCACAGGCAAAGTGGTATAGTAGCCGCTGTGGTATTGCCATATTTTTCAATGTTGATCATTACTTTTTCCTTTGGCAAACCCATACGGTTAGCCGTGGCATCTATAATACGCAGGTTTGCCTGATGCGGCACCAGCCATGCAATATCATCGCCTGTTAGGTTATTGCGTTCCAGCAGTTCGGCACTTACATCGGCCATACCTTTTACCGCAAATTTAAAAACGCTTTGTCCTTCCTGGTAGGCATAGTGTTCTTTGGCCATTACGGTTTCTATGCTGGCGGGTTTTGCACTGCCACCAGCTTTCATGTGCAGAAAATGGCGGCCTTTGCCATCGCTTTTCAGCAGGCTATCCAGTACGCCGTTGCCATCGGTGCTTTTTTCAAGCAGTACGGCACCGGCGCCATCGCCAAAAAGAACGCAGGTATTACGGTCGGTATAATCAATAATGGCACTCATTTTATCGGCACCCACAACCACTACGTTTTTGTATCGGCCACTTTCTATAAAAGCAGCACCGGTAGTAAGGGCATATAAAAAACCACTGCAGGCCGCATTAATATCAAAACCAAAGGCACTTGTACAGCCCAGTTTATCGGCCACCACATTAGCCGTGGCGGGGAACACCATATCCGGCGTTACAGTGGCTACAATAATGCACTCAATATCGTTAGCTACCATATTTTTTTTGGTCAAAATTTCTTGTACGGCTGGTACCGCTAAATCGCTGGTGGCTTTTCCTTCACCCTTTAAAATCCTTCTTTCGCTAATGCCGGTACGGCTGCGGATCCACTCATCGTTGGTATCCACCATTTGCTCCAACTCTTTGTTGGTGAGTATATAGTCTGGTACGTAACCACCTACGGCGGTAATAGCGGCAATAATTTTATTTTCCATAATGGCGGCTAAAGTACAACTATATGCCATTGGGAAAAATCAGTGGCAATAAGAAGGGTGCATTTAAAATTGGCGCTCATGTAAACTTTGTCAATACGATTGAAAGACTACCGAGAGGCACCCCTTTAGGGGACAGGGGGCTAAAAAGGTTGCGACAATTTGAATGCAAACAATTGAATGAAAACACTTTGCTGGCCATCGCTACATAAAAAGGGGCTGTGTCAAAAGTATGAGGCAGCCCCTTTTTATTCAGGTAGGTGATGGAAACAATTTTCGTTTAAGCGATTCTTAGGGCCTTCATTTTACTTTTGAGACAGCCTCTTTTGAAAGAGCTTTCAAAGGATTCAATTACATCACAAATGTAATCGTCTGCACAAATCGGTAAGCCACTGGTTTGCCATTTTGTTCGGCAGGTTTCCAGTCGGGCCCGGTTTTTATTACCCTTATTGCTTCTTCTGCAAGGCCATCTCCCGGGTCATTCAAAGCTACTACTTCGCTTATTTTACCATTTTTATCTACTACTAACTGCACTCTTACTACGCCTGTTGTGCCATTTTCGGTGGCGGCATCGGTAAAATTCAGGTTTCTTTCAAGGTATCGCCTCCATCCATCTGTGCCACCTGGAAATGTGGCCGGGTTTTCTACTTTAATAAATATCTTTTCGTAATCCTCTGTGTCAGCTTTTGGGGCAACTACATTTCCTGAACCAGGTTCTACAGGCGGAGCTACTATGGTATTGTCAGTATCAATACCATCTTGCTTAAAGGTGCTTATAACCGCATTTGCTAAATCATCTACCAAGGGCGGTTGTTCGTCGGGTTTTACCTCATTATCCACCATAATAACGGGGGCGGTAAATTGTTCCATCTTTACCTTCGGTGGCTCTGTAATTTGCTTGGGTGGCATCACCACCGGCGGCTCAATCTTCTTAGTTTGGTCCACTGGGGCCAGCACTATTGTTTGCTCCACTGGCAACAGACTATTGTCTTTTTTTTCTAATGCGTAGGCCAGTGCCGAACCAAGGAAAAGCAGCAGGATAAAGGATCCTGTAACAATGAGTGCAGTTGCAACTCTTTTGTTATACGATTTTCGGAGCTGGTAAGCCCCGTACTCTTTGTTTCGGCCATCGAACAAAATATCGATAAAGGCGGCCGATAGAATTTTGTTATTTTCCATAATAATTAATTTGCTGGTTAAGAGTAATTGGCAAATTAATTTCCATAGAAATTGGGGTGAAAAAGAAATATTTTTATAGGTATGGAAAAGCGGATGGAGTTGCATCCGGAGAGGGTAATAATTTGTTTAAAGAAGTCAAGTTTTTAAAACTTGACTTCTTTTGATAATCAACCCCATCTAAAAAATACCACCAAACATAACATGGCAAAAAAGTGGCTAATTTTTCTAATCTTTATCCTTCTTGTAACAATCTTTCTATTAGTTCTTTGCAAACAATCCGAAAAAGAATTGGTGGTAACTGGTTATGCAAATAGAAATGACCTTGTAGCCATTTTAATAAATGATATTCCCTTGGATTTAAAGCTTGGTTCTGGCGGAGATAGTAGATTTGAAATACTAATTTACAGGGATATTATTTACAGAAGCTTACGGTCGACAGATAAAATACACGTTAAGTTGGATTCTAATTTTATCTGCTTAATAGACACCGTTTTATTGCTGAATTCAAATAATGTTTTACCAAGAGTTTTCTTTGAAAACCCAAATGAAACAAATGGAAAACGTAAAGTAGTTTTAATTGAAGGTTCTAAACTTACCCAAAGATTGGGATTTAAATGATACCCCATACTCCCCAAACTCAATGTCTTATAAAACTTCCGTCATTTTTTATTCAAAATTTGTCATTGTGTGGTTTTGTAGGCCGTAGATAAAATACCTGAACGAAGGCATGGGTGATAAAACACCCCTGCACCACAGCCCTCCGCCATATAACCTAAACCCGTATTTTTGAAATCTTATGATAGCCTTACTTACCGGAAAATTTTTATACAAAACCCCCACACACCTTGTGATAGATTGTAATGGTGTGGGGTACGAAGTACATATAAGTCTCAACACTTTTACAGCCATACAGGCTTTAGACCATGGCACATTATTCACTTATTTTAAAGTAAGCGAAGATGCCCAAACGCTATTTGGTTTTGCCAAACAGGCCGAAAAACAAATCTTCATCTTACTGCTTAGCGTAAGTGGCGTGGGTGCAGCCACCGCAAGAATGATGCTAAGCAGCCTGAAACCGCAGGAAGTGCAGCAGGCTATACTAATGGGCAATGTTAAATTATTGGAAAGTATTAAAGGCATTGGTAAAAAAACAGCCGAAAGAATCGTATTGGAATTAAAAGATAAAGTAGGAAAACATGCAGCAATACCGGCAATTTCCTCCTCAGCATACAATACTGTGCATCAGGATGCGTTAGAAGCATTGGCAGCACTTGGCATTAACCGTATTTTGGCAGAACAAACCCTTAAGAAAGTAGTGGCAGGTATGGCTGAAAACCCAACTGTAGAGGAATTGATTAAACAGGTGCTGAAAGGCATTTGATTTTTCCCTATTTTAACAAGCAATAAGCAACCGAAATTAACCCGATGGGATTTATAAAGCGTTTGGCCCTGGCCACTCTTATTTTTATTACACCGTGGCTTGCACTGCACGCCCAAAAGGATACTTCTTTAAAATATCCCATTCAGGACAGGCGTGCCGATACCTATTCATCCGGCAATGGAAACCCATTTAATTTTAGTGACACCGCTTTTCTCAAAAAAGACATCCGCTACGACTACAAAACTAAGCAATACTACATCTACGAAAAGATAGGCAACTCTTACTTCCGCAAGCCCATTAGCATGACTTTTGACGAGTTTTGGAAATTAAGGGGCAGGCAAATGGAAATAGAGAATTTTCGTAAAAGAGCCAACACAAGTTTTAACCTCAACAGAAAACTGGTTCAGCCAAAGCTTAGGGTAACCGATGGTTTATTTAACCGCATATTCGGCGGTATTACAGATAGTACCGGTAAAATAAAAATAGATATTAAGCCACAGGGAAATGTGGACATTCTTGCCGGTTATCAGGGGCAGAACACCAAGAACCCAACCCTGCCAGAAAATGCCCGTAAATACGGTGCTTTCGATTTCGACATGAACGCACAGTTCAACGTAAATGCCAACATTGGCGATAAGCTGAAACTGCCAATTGCCTATAACACCCTGGCCAATTTCGATTTTGAAAACCAGCTAAAACTGGATTATGTAGGTAAGGACGATGAGATTATTAAAAAACTAGAAGCTGGTAATATTTCTTTTGCTAACAAAGGCACATTAATACCCGGTGCACAAGCTTTATTTGGTTTAAAGACTCAGTTGCAGTTTGGAAAAGTGTATGTTACCACAGCCATTGCCAACCAAAAAAGCCAGCGTCAAACACAGGCTTTTCAGGGGGGGGCAGCTACACAAACTTTCGAAAAAAGGCTGGATGATTACGATGAGAACCGACACTTTTTACTATCTCATTATTTTAGGGATAATTACAACCGAGTAATGAGTAAATTACCTGTGGCACAAAGCCAGGTAAACGTACTGCGGCTAGAAGTGTGGGTAACCAATCGTAACGGCACCACTACCGATTCAAGGGATATAGTAGGTTTTATGGATCTGGCAGAAAAAAATCCATGGAATCCGCTGATACAAAGTTTTGGCAGTTCCAATTTTCCGGATAACGGCAGCAACAGCCTGTACCGAACCATTACCAGCAGCGATGCGTATAGAAACCCGGCCAATATTACGGCACTGCTTTCGGGCAATGGTTTTAAACCGGTGCAGGATTATGAAAAAACATTCGCCAGAAAACTAACACAAACAGAATATAATTTTAACCAGCAGGCAGGGTTTGTATCCATCAACACCACATTGCAACCAGATGAAGTGTTGGGTATCGCTTTTCAATACACTTATAATGGCCGCACTTTTCAGGTAGGCGAATTTGCCCAGGATGTGCCACTGGATACCAATCGTGGTGTGCAAAAAGTGCTGTTCTTAAAATTGCTGAAAGCCACCAGCCAGCGTACCAATTTACCACTTTGGGATCTGATGATGAAAAACGTGTACAGCCTGGAAACCAGCAATATCCAAAGAGAAAGGTTTCAACTAAACATTTTATACCAGGAGCCAAGTGGCGGCGAAAAAAGGTATTTGCCCGAAGGCGATTCTACCGGCAGGGCATTAATAAAAGTTTTGAAGCTAGACAGACTTAATAATAATAACGATCCTCAGCCCGATGGGCAGTTCGACTTTGTAGAAGGCTATACCATACAATCGCAAAATGGCCGCATCATTTTTCCGTTGCTGGAACCCTTCGGTAAAGACTTGGAAAAAATTGCTTTTCCATCGCCGCAGGCGCAATTACTAAAAGACAAGTATGTGTATTATGCCCTGTACGATACTATTAAGGCCATTGCCCAGCAAAACTATGCCCAGCTAAACCGGTTTGTAATGCGGGGTAGTGCCAGAAGTACCAATAGCAGCGAAATTTACCTCAACGCATTTAATATTCCACAAGGTTCGGTTACCATTACAGCAGGCGGCAATACACTGATAGAAGGCAGCGATTACTCCATTGATTACAACCTTGGCCGTGTGCAGATATTGAACCCGGCCATACTAAATGCAGGGCTGCCCATTAATGTAAATTTTGAAAACAACGCAGGTTTTGGTATCCAGAACCGGGGCTTTTTTGGTACCCGTATAGATTACAATGCCAGTAAAAAACTACAGCTCGGCGCCAGTGCCCAAAAGCTGGCCGAAAGGCCATTTTTTACCAAAGTAAATATCGGCGAAGACCCAATTAAGAACTGGATGTATGGCGCCGACTTTAGTTATAAAACCGAAAGTAAAGGCATTACAAGGTTTTTAGATAAACTACCTTTTTACACCACCAATGCAGTAAGTAGCATTAATGCCTACGGCGAAGCGGCATACTTAAACCCTGGCCATCCGCCGCAAATAGGCAAGGGAGAGGAAGGCCTTATTTACCTGGATGATTTTGAAGGCACCCGCGCCAATATAGACCTGCGTTTTCCATTTGTAGGCTGGACGCTTGCATCTACCCCGGCTGGTGTAAACTTTAATGAGGCTAACGACATTAATAAACTCAGTTATGGTTACAACCGTAGCAAGCTTTCCTGGTATCAGGTGGAGCCAGTATTACAAGATCCACGTAACCCAAATAACCCCAACCGAGACCGAGCTAAACTGAGCGACCCACGGGTGAGAGCGGTAGATAACAGCGAACTGTTTCCCCAAAAATCGATTATACCGGGCCAAAACCAGTTACTCACTTTTGATTTGTTATATAGTCCCAAACAGCGTGGCCCATATAATTTCGACGATAGAACGGGCAGTGTAAATGCAGCAGGCAACATGCTTAACCCAAGTCGCCGCTGGGGCGGGTTAATGCGTAATATAGACCAAACAGATTTTGAAACCGGTAACGTGGAGTTTATAGAATTCTGGCTGCAGGATCCATTTATAAAAAATGTAAACTTCCCCAACGGATATACCGATACAAGAGGTGGCGAACTAATCTTTAACCTCGGTAACATTTCGGAAGATATAGTAAAAGATGGTCGCCGCTTTTACGAGAATGGCCTGCCAAGCCCCACACAGCCTACACTGGCAGTGGATACTACCTCCGTTTGGGGTAAAACACCCATTAACCCAATACAGCTAACCCAGGCATTTAGTAACGACGAAGGCGACAGACCCTTTCAGGATGTGGGTTTTGATGGATTAAGAGATGAAGAGGAGCTTAAAAGAAGAGATACCTTTTTACTAAATCTTAGAAATAGGTTTGGTGCTAATAGCCAGGTGTATCAGCGGGCTTTGGCCGATCCATCTAACGATAATTTTTCCAATTACCGCAGCGAAGCACTGGATGCAATAAATGCCGGTATTTTAGAACGCTATAAAAACTTTAATAATCCTCAGGGAAACAGCCCCATAAATGCAGGTGGCAACCAGGTAGTAGCTTCTACATTGTACCCCGATAACGAAGACCTGAACAGGGATAATTCGCTAAACGAAAACGAAGAGTATTTTGAATACAAAATACAAATTAAGCCACAGTTTATGAATGTAGGCGACAATTTTATTACAGATAAACGATCTCTTTCTATTAAATACGAAAACGGAACCACCGGTAGTGAAACCTGGTATCAGTTTCGCATACCCATCCGTAATTATAGCAATAAGATTGGCAATATCCCCGATTTTAAATCCATCCGTTTTATGCGGATGTACCTTACCGGTTGGGAGGATAGTGTAAACCTGCGTTTTGCCAGAATGGATCTGGTACGCAACCAATGGAGAAATTTCGCTTTTGAATTAACTACCGACGGTACCTACACCCCAATACCCAATACCAGCCCCACCACTCTAAATACACTGGCTGTAAACCTGGAAGAAAACAGTGGCCGCCAGCCGATACCTTATAAAATTCCGCCGGGTATAGAACGTGTACTGGCACTGGCCAATGGTGGTGTAAATATTTTACAAAACGAGCAGGCACTCAGTATGCAAATCCGTGCCTTGATTAATGGTAAGGCAAGAGGTGTTTTCAAAACCCTCAATTTCGATTTAAGACAGTATAAAAAACTCAGCATGTTTATCCATGCCGAAGAATTGGCTTTGTCGGACCCCTTTAATACCGTGCTAACCGATAGCAGCTTGTATGCTGTAGTACGCATTGGGCAAGATTTTTTGAGCAATTATTACGAAATAAAAATTCCGCTAAAAATAACCCGTCCATCTGCCACCATTACTGCGGAGCAAATATGGCCAGCAGTTAACAGCCTCGATTTTTCGCTGGATGATTTAATAGCCATTAAAAACGCCAGAAATAGTTCGGGTGCTTCGCCGGTGTCTTATTTTACCCAAACCATAAATGGTAAAGAGTATGGCATTTTTGGTAACCCTAACCTAGGCGAAGTAAGGGGCATGTTAGTTTCGGTATTAAACCCAACCAAGCTGGATGGGCCAACATTAGGCGCCGAAGTGTGGATAAACGAACTACGCCTTAGCCAGTTAAACGAACAGGGCGGCTGGGCAGCCATTGGCCGGGTAGATATGCAACTGGCCGACCTGGGGAGTATGAGTTTTTCTGCCAGCCACCGCAGTATTGGTTTTGGAAATATAGATCAGCGGGTAAATGAAAGAGCTAAAGAAGCCACCACGCAATTTGACTTTAGCACTAATCTGGAACTGGGTAAACTGTTGCCGAAAAGCCTGGGCATCATCATACCCATGTACGCCAGCATCAGCAGCCTTTCTAAAACGCCACAGTTCGATCCGTTTGATTTGGATGTATTATTAAAAGACAAGCTCAATACTTTTGCTGGTAAAAAAGATTCCATCCGCAGTGTGGCTATTGAAAAGGAAACTACGAGTACCCTTAATTTTACCAATATTAGAAAGCAAGCGGCGGCCGGGGCTAAAAATATGCCCTGGAGCCTTTCTAATTTTGATGTCACCTATTCTTATATAAAGCAAGAACGCCAGTCGCCTACGGTAGAAAGCGATAAAACAGAAAGGCACCGTGGTGTACTCGGTTATAACTATACCGCACAGCCCAAATACATTGAGCCATTTAAAAAAATTAAATTTTTAGCCAAAAACAAAACCCATTGGTTCGATTTGGTTAAGGATTTTAACCTAAACCTTGCACCTTCTTTGGTATCGGTACGGATGGATGTAAACCGGCAGTTTGGCCGCTTTATACCAAGGGATATTACCACCTTCGACAAGGTAAAAGTGGATACCACTTACGATAAATATTTTGTGTTCGACCGCTTTTATGCCTACCGATGGGATCTTACCCGGTCGCTTAATTTCGATTACACCGGTACCAATAAATCCAGGGTAGATGAATTACCCGGGGCAATAGATAACCAGGAGAAAAAGGAATTTATCCGCAACAACTTTTGGCGTGGCGGCAGAACATCTTCTTACGATCAAAAGATGATTTTTACCTATACCTTACCTTTGGCAAAACTGCCTTTAACCGATTGGATAACAGCCCGGGTAAGTTACAATGCCGGCTACCGCTGGATAGCAAGCAGCCTTTTAGCACAGGAACTCAATCAAGGTAGTTTTCTAGAAAATGATCTGGATAAAAACCTAAATGGAGAATTTGATTTTAACCGACTTTACCAAAAAAGCCGTTGGCTAAGAGCTTTAGACGAGCAGCCGAACCCCAGAGAAAAGAAGGCAGCTAAAGCACAACCTGTAACCGGATCTAAAACCGCTAAAACCACCAAAACCACCAAAACCGATAAAAAAGTAAACCCATTAAAAGACAGTACTTCTAAAGCATCGCTGGCCAAGCTAAGTAAGAAAGAAAGAAAACTGGCCCGCAAGCAGGAACGGGAACAACGCCGCCTGGAAAAACAAAATAAACCGGTGGAACTGAGTACACCGGTAAGAATACTGGGCAGGTTATTAACTATGGTAAAAAGAGGATCGGTAAATTACGGCGAAGTATTTCACAGCCGCTTGCCAGGCTATTTGGACAGTACCCAATATTTGGGCAACAACTGGAGAAGCCGTTCACCCGGTTTGGGATATATTATGGGTAAACAGCCCGATACTAGTTTTTTAAATGATTTTGCCAAGAAAGGATTGCTTACCCGAGACTCCAGCTTTAACCTGATGTTTACCCAAAGTTTCGATCAAAAGCTAAGCTTACAGGCACAGCTGGAGCCTTTCAAAGAGTTTATTATAGACCTAAACCTAGATAAAACCTTCACTAAAAATTTTACCGAATTATTTAAAGACACAACCGGAAGAGCAGGCCTTACCCATTTAAGCCCTTATGCAACAGGTGGTTTTAGTGTAAGTTTTATATCGTTCAATACCCTTTTCGAAAAATACAACCCGAACGAATTGAGCGAAACCTTTAAAAAGTTTGAAGCCAACCGGGCTATTATTTCCGAACGCCTTTGGAACAGAAACCCATACAGAACTGGCGGGCAGGGCGCAGACAAATATTACACAGGTTATGGCCGCTACTCACAAGATGTATTGATTCCTGCATTTATAGCTGCCTACACTAGTAAAGACCCCAATACTGTTGCTTTAATAGACAACGATAATCCAAAAATAAATGCCAATCCATTTCGGGGTATTAAGCCCAAACCCAACTGGAGGATTAATTTTACCGGCCTAACTAAGATAGAAGCTTTGCAAAAAACCTTTAGCGCTGTGGCCATTACCCATGCTTACCAGAGCAAACTCAGTATGAATAGTTTTACATCAGCCCTTACTTTTCAGGATCCCTTTGGCCGTGGATTTCCATCGTTTGTAGATACCCTTAGTAAAAACTATGTACCCTATTTTCTGGTGCCAAACCTTACAATACAAGAATCTTTTGAGCCACTGCTGGGTATAGATATTACCACTACCAACCAAATTAGTGCTAGGTTCGAGTACAAAAAGTCGCGACAGTTAAGCCTTAGCTTAATAGATTATCAGTTGGCCGAAATACGAAGCACAGAAATTTCGTTCGGAGCCAGTTGGCGGAAACGTGGGTTCCCGTTGCCGTTTAAATTGCCTAAATTTTTAAATAAGAATGGTGGTAAAAAACTGGAGAACGACATCAACTTTAAACTGGATTTCAGCATTAGAGACGATGTAACCACCAATAACCGCCTCGATCAGGGAAGCGCCATACCCACCTCGGGTCAAAAAGTGATTAAAATAAACCCATCTATTGATTATGTGTTGAATAACCGCATTAACATTCGCCTGTATTTCGATCAGCAGCGGGTAATCCCATACATATCTTCAAGCGCCGAAACCATTAACACAAGGGCTGGTGCACAGATTAGAATATCGTTGGCACAGTAAGAAAGTTGGCAGTTTTGCAGTTGGCAGTTGGCAATCGTAATACAGGATTGTTGGCTGCCAATTTTTTTTTGTAAACAAAAAAGATAGAAACGATAACAGGAAAGTTTACAAAAAAGCAGCCGCACCGCACTATTTTACCCCGCCGGCGGGGCCTGTTTTTGCCGAAGGCAAAATCAGGGGTGGTATGCGGTGACAAGAATCAAATTTCCCCAACTGCTCAACTGCCCACTGATATACACCCCCGACCGTTATTGCCAACTGCCCAACTGCCCAACTGCCCACTGCATAACTGCCCACTGTACCTTCGCCCCATGAACGAATCTTTCCCCATCCCGCCAAAATGGCTGTACCTACTTTTTGGTGCTACTGTTTTGTTACTATTCTTTCGCCTTGGTGCAGCCCCTATTTATATTTTAGACGAAGCAAAAAATGCCCAATGTGCCAGAGAAATGTTTGTTCGCAACAATTGGATTGTACCCACTTTTAATGGCGAACTCCGTACAGACAAACCCGCACTACATTATTGGTTTATGATATTGGCATATAAAATGTTTGGGGTAAATGCATTTGCTGCCCGATTTTTTTCTGTATTTATGGCCATCGGTACATTAGGACTTACCTATTTTTTTACAGCCCGTTGGGCAAATAAAGGAACCGCCTTTTTCGCCACATTGGTGCTGGCACTATCAGCTCAGTTTTTGTTCGAGTTTCGCCTTTCTGTACCCGATCCTTACCTTATCTTTTTTACCATGGCCGGTCTTTGCTGCGGTTACAGTTACCTCCAAACCAAAAGCTGGAAATGGATTGTACTCACAGCTATTGCACTTGGTTTAGCCACTTTAGCCAAAGGCCCGGTAGCATTGGCTTTGCCGGGATTGTCTATATTATTGTTTCTTATTTTTAGCAAAAGGTGGAAAGATATATTTGATGTGAAATTTTTAGCAGCCGCAATTATTTATCTGTCTGTTGCTGCGCCTTGGTATTACGCAGTTCATAAGGCCACAAACGGTGCTTTTACACAAGGCTTCTTTTTTGAGCATAACTTCAGTCGCTTCTCCGCCGAAATGGAAGGCCATGGCGGGCCTTTTATAATTACACCCTTAATTGTGCTGATTGGCTTACTGCCTCTTGGTGTTTTTATTTTTTCAGCATTACAAAAACGAACGGGGCTATGGGCAAAGCCGTTTACCCGTTTTGCCTTAGTGGTAACCATCGTATATGTTGGCTTCTTTAGTATCAGTAGCACCAAACTGCCCAATTACCCAATGCCATGCTATCCTTTTGTAGCGGTTGGTATTGGTTATTGGTTAAATAATTATATGGTAAAAAGAAAAGCAATACCTACATATGCGTGGATAGTTTGGCTGGTAATAGCCACTGCAATAGCCATTGGTAGCTGGCTGGCACTTAGTAAAGAAGTGGAAACAAATACCATTGCAATTCATGCATGGTGGTTATCTTTTTTACCATTTGCAATTGTATGGATGCTATTTAATCGTAAAAAATGGACGTCAAAAAAAAGGATTGCCACCATAAGCGGCGCTTATTTTCTGTTCAATTTATTGTTCATCACAATACTATATCCAATGGTGTACCAGCAAAACCCCGTTACAAAAATAAACGCCATTATAGCCCTAGGCAAAAACACAACTATTGCTTACCAGGATTTTAATTCCGCATTTTTATTCAATACCCCGAACGATGATTTTAAAATGAAACTGTTTCAGAATCCCGATTCTTTGAAACAGTATCTAAACGCAAATAGGAATCATACAAGCGAAATCTATGTTGTAACCCGGCAAGACAGGCTGGCTTCTATAGACACTGCTTTCTATAAGGTGGTGGCAAAGCACCACGATTTGTTCGAAAACCCAACCTCTGTTCTTTTGATAAAGAAGTGACTATTTTAATAAAATGGTAACCAAATGCGCTAAATCTATACTGGTTTCAATGTTTTTATTACACAAATATGCAGTGCTTATTTATAGTACTATTCAATGCTGGTAAGGGTTTGGGTTGTAATGCCACCCGTAGTTAAAAAAGAAATGTTCATTATTCAATAAAAGAATTTCGCAGTTTTCCTTTAATCCCTATTTTTGCACCCCCACTTTAAAATGTGGGTAAAACGGAGAGGTGCCTGAGTGGCCGAAAGGGCCGGTTTGCTAAACCGTTGTACGGACTTCAATCTGTACCGAGGGTTCGAATCCCTCCCTCTCCGCAAATTGGTTTTTTATTTGTTTAGGATTGGAGAGGATTTTGTATAATCTAGTATCGTAGATAATAGATTGAAAGTACGCCGTGGAGATTGATTTTGTAGTGTAAGAAATGTAAAAAAAACATCCATGTTTGATTTTGAGAAATTAGAAGTTTATCAGGTTACCAAAATCCAGAATCTGGATTTTATGAAATGGCTTGTTCAGAATAAAGAAATAGATAAAGACATTGCCGACCATTGGAAAGCTTCAAGTATGGGTACAGTTTTAAACCTAGCAGAAAGTACAGCTAGGATGACTCATCCGGAAAAAAAGCATTACTTAACTTTAGCAAGGGGAAACATTAATACGTGTGTTGCACTGCTGGAAGTAGCCAAAGATTTTTCATGGATAGACGATGCTACAGTAGAACACTTTTACGCTAAGTATGAGCAAATGAGTAAAATGATGCTTGGAATGATCAGAAGTTTTTCTGATAAAATAATTTAAGCAAAAAATCGGTTTAAAGATAATAATCGGGAAGTGGCGCAGGCCGGTAGCGCACCTGGTTTGGGACCAGGGGGTCGCAGGTTCGAATCCTGTCTTCCCGACAAAAGAGCTCACCAATTTGGTGGGTTCTTTTTATTTGTAAAGTAATATCCAGATAGTAATTCTGCCCACTCTGCAGCGAACCTGGTAAGGAACGAGGGGCTCGCAGGTTCAAATCCTGTATTTACGACTTCATGGGTGTCAAATCGCCTAAAAAACCTGCAAATACAAGTTTTTGCAGATTTTTTTACTTATTCCAGCTTTACTCCTCATAGCTTACAATCGTAAACTGCATTCAAGCAGTCAGTGGGATATTCGTTATGCTTATTCGGGCTTAACTGCTCGTTTAGGTGGCATAAAACTGTCAGGCTCAAAATTATGCTGGTTTAGTAATTTACTTACCTAATACCTTTCAGGTTACAGGGTTCGTCATCCATGCTTTTATATATTAGGTAGTTTAAGTGTATCTCTAAAAAACTGTATTTCTCCTTTTTTTGGCGGGCAAATTAAAGGGGCAGGCTATTATAGAAAGCAGGTTTTTTTATAATGCCCGTATAGTTTTTGGATGTAAGAAAAAGTTATGAGTAGCACAAATCCAGAACTCCTTACCCCGTGAACTGAAACCGCCTGTTATTCGCAATCTAAATACCTGATAGTAGCAATCAGTTGAACGGAGCGTCGCCAATGTCGCTCCATCAGGGCACGGCTTTCGCTGGG
>JAYUOV010000099.1:0-5506 GCA_043760535.1 Chitinophagaceae bacterium | reverse complement strand
AGTTCGGTAGTAATACAGTACACACGCCATGAATCACCAACTTACGGTTATTAATTATCTGAAAGCTGCCATTGCCCTTAGCCTGTACACTTGCAGCCACCGCATCGCTGCTGCTGATTATACATGGGTTTGGCGAAGCGGTTGGAATGATTACATGGGTAAAAATGGCAGGCACTTTGGCTATGTTCCAGTTGCCTGTTACATGCCAGTCGCTACTTATTGTACCTGTCCAGGTGGCTACTTCCAGTTTTAGAATTATATCTGCTGTATCGCTGCAGGCGCCACCTGCGGTTACATAATATTTATACATGCCAGGAGGTGCAACTGTTGGATTAACGGTATTCCAAATACCACCGTTACTCACATTGTACAGGTTGGTAAGGTTGTAGGTATCGTTAAAGCAATTGAGGTAAATAGTACTGTCCATAAAGCTTTGTGTAGTAAGCAGTACGGCTAAACTACTACCGCTTGTAGCACCATTTACTGCAAGATTGAACCTTGTTCCATGCTACCTGCTCCCTGAACCTTGAACATAGGAAGCCGTTATCTTTACCGCATCATGATTACAGTGGAAAAGAAATCGGTGGCGTTTCATACGCTTGGCTGCAAACTCAATTTTTCGGAGACTTCTACCCTATCGCGGCAAATGGAAAGCGAAGGTTTTGAAAAGAAAGATTTTGACGAAGTGGCCGATGTGTATGTAATAAACACCTGTAGCGTAACCGATAACGCAGATAAAGAATGCAGGTACCTGGTAAGGCAGATACAACGCAAAAGCCCCGGAAGCCTAGTGGTGATTACCGGCTGCTATGCACAGCTTAAACCAAAAGAAATAGCCGCCATTCCTGGCGTAGATCTGGTGCTGGGTGCAGCCGAAAAATTTAATATAGGGCAGCATATTAAGGAACTTTCCAAAGGCGATTCAGCTAAAATAAGCAGTTGCGATATTGAAGAAGTTACCGGCTTTAACAGCAGCTGGAGCATTAACGACCGCACCCGAACTTTTTTAAAAGTGCAGGATGGCTGCGATTATAACTGTGCCTTTTGTACCATACCCATGGCCCGTGGCAAAAGCCGCAGCGATAATGTGGCCAATGTATTGGCCAATGTAAAACAACTGGCCGCTGATGGGGTAAAGGAGATTGTGTTGACCGGCGTAAATCTCGGCGATTTTGGTAAAGGTTCAGATGGAAACAAAGAAATCGAAGAAGACTTCTTCGATTTGGTAAAAGCACTAGACAAAGTGGAGGGCATTGAGCGGTATCGCATCTCTTCTATAGAACCCAATTTATTGACCAATGAGATTATTGAATTTGTAGCGAAGAGTAAAAGATTTATGCCACATTTTCATATACCGTTGCAGAGTGGTAGTAATAAAATACTTGCATCCATGCGCCGCCGGTATAAGAGAGAATTGTATGCAGAACGTGTTACTTTGATTAAGAGACTAATGCCGCATTGTGCCATTGGTGTAGATGTAATCGTAGGCTTTCCCGGCGAAACCGATGACGATTTTAAAGAAACCTTCGACTTTTTGCACAGCCTAGATGTAAGCTACCTGCATGTATTTACCTACAGCGAAAGAGACAATACCAAAGCTCTTGAAATAAAACCAGTAGTGCCAATAAATGTCCGGCACCTGCGCAACAAATCGCTGAGAAATCTGTCCTATATGAAAATGCAGTTTTTTACAAATCTGCACCTTGGGCAAATACGAAAAGTGCTTTTTGAAAAAAATAATAAAAGTGGTATGATGGAAGGCTATACCGATAATTATATAAAAATTACCGCCCCGTTTATAGATGGCCGGGTAAATGAAATTGTAGATTGGGTGGTGTAGGGATTGGGGATTAGTAGAACGCAGCAATAACCTATTTTTATGAAAGAAGAAGTTTACCAGTTGGGGCCACAGTTAAATAAGTTTCAGGTGATTATTTCATTTGATATGGACGAGGAGTTTATGACGCTTGTTCCACCCCATCGCACCTATATCAATTACCTTATTAACAAAGGCATCATTGATCATTACACCGTAAGTATAGAAAGCCAGCGTAGCTGGATTGTAATAAATGCGGAAACTAAAAAACAGGCTGAAGATTACATTAAAAAATCGCCGCTGTTTAAATATTGGACTTATGAGATAGATGAACTCTTTATCTACGATGGGCAGGGTTACAGGATGCCCGTGGTGCAGCTAAATTAATTTCCTTTCAGTTTATTACCTGCTACTTTTCGGTAAGCTCTTAGTTTATTGTTAATGTAGTCCACCACATCTTCCTCGATGGGGTGTTTCCGAAGCCAGTCATACTTTGGGCGGTACAGGTTTATAAATTCTACTAACCCCTCCTCTTTTAACCCAGTATATTGGGTTATTTTTTTATCGCCAAAGCGATAATTGATATAGGCTTCTTCCTCCATCATTTCAAACAATTCCTTGGCTTTTCTTTTTTGCTTTTCACGTTTAGAATAACGGTCCAGGCTAAACGAAATTCCGAATCCGCTACCTTCTACAGGGCCGTCAATAGCTTTAAGGTTCGCCTTAGTTAAAAGGCCTGCATGTTGCACCCGCCGCTCCATACTATCCAGTTGGTATGATGAGTATTTACTATTGCCGGTTATGGTAACCATGGGTAACATAGTACTTAACATTTTCATTCTTATAGTAATGGTATCATTCATCATTTCCGGCGTTACCCTTATGGTATCAAAATCGTACCCGGCAAAAGATGTTACTAGTAGATTGCCTATTTCTGCCACTATCGTAAACCGGCCACTGTAGCTGCTTACTACAGATTTCCCCTTGTTAAGATTGGTTACTGTAGCAAGCGAAATAATATTGCTGGTACTACGATCTATTGCTCTGCCACGCACCACAGATTGGGCATATACATTGGTTGCTGCCATGCAGCAAAAAAGGGTTATTGGTAAAAAAAATTTCATCTGTAAATATTCTTTCGGCGAAAATGGGCTTTGGTTTTGATATCACCAACGGCCATTCAAGAAATAGCAACTGATTAACGATTTAGCGAACGTTTTTAATTAGATAACACACAGGCATTTTAAAAAAATATGGTATTATAAAAATAATAATGTGCCTAACCTGGTTAATGACTGGTGCAAATGAACATGGCTAAAATTTATAAAAGTGTAACATTAGATACTGATTTTATACTAAATAAACAGTATATATTTTAGTATGGCCATTAACGAAAAAAAACAAATAGAAGCCAATAGAAAGATGGGCGTTACAGAAGCCAGAAACCCTTTAACAAGGTGAAGAAAGAAGCAAACACACAAAATCTGAAAATGCGAAAGTGTGTTACCAGAAGCTGTAAATGAATGCCGAAACAGGTATATAGAATAGAACAAAAAGAGACTAAAAGAGGATGATTGAAGCAGCAGAAAGAAACCCTTTAACAAGGCCGCAAAGCAGCAGCAACAAACAGAATTAGAAAAAAGGCACAGCGTTAGGCATGGTTTAAATAATCCATTAAAAAGATGAATATGTACTTTGTAGAAATGAAAGGATTTGTTACTAGAATAGCGTTTTTCAAAATGAGCAACTGCTGGCTAAATAGATTAACCATCAGCAAATCATGGATTAATAAAAGCCCGTATAAAGGTGAAAAAATGAAAAATAAATTGTTTTGTCTGCAAAGGCATAACACCAAAAAGGAAAGCATGAATTATTAAGTACAGGGGCTTCAGCAAATATTTTAATCTTTTACTGTATTTTTAATGCCCTTTATCCAAACATTCTGGATACTAAATATTTTCAGTTATCTAAATTTCGGAACTCCTTACCCCGTGATTTGAAACAGCTTATTATTCGCAGTCTAAAAAGCCGGATAGTAGCAGCCAGTTGAACGGAGTCCCGTAATGCTACGGGATTTACAACGTTCGCCAATGTCGCTCCATCAGGGCACGGCTTTCGCTGGGATCCACCAAAATAATCCACCGATATTCATCGGGGCAGGCAAAAAAAGAAAACTACGCAATCAAAACTGCGAGGGGTAAGGAGTTCAAAATTTACAAGCTTCCGCCACTTATAAAAAAAGGCAGCAGGCAAAAACCCGCTGCGATTGTTTAACCCAAACTAACATCATGAGGAATGCTGGTTTGATATTTTTTACGTGGCAGCGCTATGCTCCACCTCTACTTTTACAAGTCATTCTCGTTATCGTTCAAATTTGAGACAACATCAAGGTTCATGTATTTTTTATACTTTTCAGAAACACTTTGTGGCTGTTCTTTATCATTAATATAGAGCTTACCATCTTTCCAGTAAATATTCAATTGAGCACCCTTTTTTACCAGCCCATCTTTCTCCATTTCTGTAAGCATTGTCTTCATTTGCTGTAGCTGCACTTTTACTGATTGTAACTGGCCATTGGCTTTAAGTATTTCTTCTTTTATGCCAGCTTTACTTTTGGAAATTTCGGCCCTTGCTTTATCTATCTCCATTTTTATTTCTTCATTATTGATGTTCATCATTTCTTCTAGAGACAGATTAGCCTGTTTTATAGCATCGTTTACTTCATCTTGAATCGCTTTCCAATTAACTTCCTTCATCGCCTTATTTACATCTGATTGAATTTTTACCATATCCATTTCCTTTATCGCTTTCTTTACATCTGCCTGTATTTTATCCATGTTTATCCACTTCAAGGCTTGTTCCACTTCCAGTTTTACATGATCCGTATTTATCGATTTGATGGCCTTTTCCACATCCAACTGTATTTTTTCCATATCTAAAGAAAGCAAAGCCTTTTCTACCGTTTCGCTAATTTTTCCAAAATCTTGCTTTTCCAATTCGGCCAGCGCTTTATCTAATTCCGCAAGGCTTTTTTCCAGCTCTACATTTTCTATTCTAAAAGTCCGGTTGTACTTATCCACTGCACTGGGCTTCCGTTTACTTTTCGAGCTGTCTCCTTCATCGGCTTGGGTGGCTGTTCGTTTAGATTTTTGAGCCTCGCCACGAAAGGGCGGAAAGATTAAAAACGCAGCAGTTGCTATAATAACTACTCCGGTTGCCATCCATTTTTGTTTGTTGGTTACATGCATAAGATTGGTTTTTATTGCCTCCCAGCTAGCAGGCTGTGTTTAAAATAGTTATCTACGAATCACTTCGTAAATATATACGATACAATTCGTAGATTGTTACACATTCCAAAAATATTTTTTTTTAAAAACAATTTGTAAATCATCTAAATACGTATTTCCAGTGCAGATCTTACACCCCTTTGTTTCCTATAAAAAACATTCTCCATGCAGAACCTTTCGGTTTAAAACCGGTGCTAAATAATTGCTATTTTAGCAATAAATTACTTCAACCAAAACAAAAGCTATCCACTATTTTGCCTAAAAAACTGTAGGGCTTCTTTGGGAAGTTTAAAAAATATTAGCATCAGAACTCCTTACCTACGCCTTTAAATGTGGTTATTATTCGTAAAAGCTTTTAGTGCTTATTTTTAGCGCATGCAATTACAGTTACCGATATACCCTT
>JAYUOV010000098.1:0-1973 GCA_043760535.1 Chitinophagaceae bacterium | reverse complement strand
CCCCTCGCAGTTTTGATTGGGTAGCTTTTCTTTTTTGAACCCAGCGAAAGCCGTGCCCTGATGGAGCGACATTGGCGACGCTCCGTTCATCTGAATGCAACTATCGGGCTTTTAGATTGCGAATAATAAGCGATTTCAGTTCTCTGGGTAAGGAGTTCTGAATTTCTTGATGAGTACTATTTACCCAAACTATTCCCCACTTGCTATTCCCCACTTGCTATTTCCCACTTGCTACTCACTACTTGCCTATTCCCTTTACACTAACCACCTCAATATCAAAAACCAAAATACTATTGGGTGGAATTTTAGCACTTCTTGTACGGATACTATAAGCTATTGCTGATGGTATAATCAGCCGGATAGTACCGCCAACCTTACACATAGGCACAGCTATTTGCCAGCCTTTTATTAGCCTTGCTAAAGGAAATGTAGCAGGCTCAGCCTTTGTTTGGTCGAATATTTCGCCGTTTAAAATGCTGCCATTGTAAAAAGCCACTACGGTATCGCTAAGCAAAACATTGCGGCCGGTGCCTTCTTTTAAAATTTTATAATACACGCCATTTACCGAGCCTGTTGTATCTAATTTGCCAGCGGCAATGGCTGCAAAAATGGCTTGCTTTTCTTTGGCTGTTTGCACAGCACTATCGGCATTTTTATAGAGGTCAATAACTGGTGCTACCTGTGTTGGATTACGGCTAAAAGTGTCGGCATATTTTACATTGGCTTTTTTAAAACCGCCATTGCCCAGGTAAAAATGGTCATTGTCTATCCCTGCTTCATAATCTATTCGGTCGCCGGCTTTACCGGTGGCATCGTAGGTAAATGTAGCCTTGGTAAGTTCCTGCCATTTACGGTCTTCGGTTTGTATCCATTGGTTGCCAATAAGGGCTTTGCGTTGCAATTGTCCATTTTTACCATCAAAATTTTCTACAAACGAATACAGGCCATTGAGGTATTTACCGTCTTTAGGTGTTCTAAATGAGGCTATTAGTTTCCATTGTTGTAATTCTGGTACAAAAAAGTAACCGGTGTAAAAGGTTTCGTTACTATCGGGCAGGGCGGTTACGTAAAAGCGGTAGGTGCTGTCTGTTTTCCAGTTATATACCCAGTGGCTGTGGCCGCCAGTACCTTCGTTGCCAAAGCCTTCGGCTACCACGCCTTCGCCTTTGCCGGTTGGCTGTACCAGATCTTCGGATTTCACTTTGGTTCGGTCGTCGGGTACGGTGCCGCTATCCCAAACAGAAAAAATAATACGGCGTTCTGTTGGGCTATTTACCTGCATACCAAAATACCCACGCTTAAAACCACAGGCCATGTAATAAGTGTACAAATGATCGAAACCTTTGGGTATGGTGAGTTCGTTGTAAAAACCAATGGCCTCTGTGGAATCTTTTAATGGATAACTAAGGTGTACGCTGGCAGCATTTTTTCTTGGCTTTTGATTGGCGTGGATGGTGGTGGCATTATTGCCGGTAAGTACAACATTACCCAAATTTGGCGGTTGTGTACCAGCCATTTTTACACAAGAAATTATGAGTTCGTAAAAGCCTGGTTCCGAAAAAAAAAGTTTACCCGCATCCACTCTTTTAGGATTGTACTCATCGCCTTTTGGCACACTAATTAACTTTTGTTGACCATTACATGTCCACCTAATAGTGCCATTTGCGTTGCGGCTGCCTAGTTCCAGCGCCAATTTTACTGTACCAGTATCTTTTACATAAAAGAAAAAATGGATGGTTTGCTTAGGGTTAAACCAGTTTAAAATGTTGTGTTTGGGGTTATGCAAACTTGGGTGTTGATCATTTTCACCTTCGGCTGGTAACACATAAGCCGTATAACGCTGTAATACTATTTTTGGCTGCGCCAATAAAGCCGTTTGCAACAAGGCGGCAGCAATAAGCATCAATATCCTTTTCATAAATTAATAGTTGGGCTTTCAAACTTAGGATAATAAAACAAAAGTTGAACGGCGG
>JAYUOV010000097.1:0-16694 GCA_043760535.1 Chitinophagaceae bacterium | reverse complement strand
AAAGCTGCGTTCCAGTTAAACCGCATTCTTGTATCCATATCTGGACCGGGTGGGCGAATGCTCCACCTTTCTCCTGTAGTACGGTTGGTACGGCCAAGGGCTCCGCCCTGGCTCATGCTGTACACCCATCTGCTGTCGTCGGGGTCGGGGCTTACATCAAAACCATCGCCGCCACCTACGCTTTGCCAGGCACTGTTACGTATGCCGCCTTCTGCCCACAAATAAGCAGGGCCATGCCAGCTGCCATTATCCTGCAGGCCACCCATTACGTGGTATGGTATATCGTTATCTGTATTAATGTGGTAAAACTGTCCGAGTGGCAATTTTTCGTCGAACTGCCAGCTGCGGCCACGGTCTCTGCTAATGGCTATGCCGCCATCGTTGCCGTTAATAATAAACGATGGATCGTTAGGGTGTATCCACCACGCATGGTGATCGGGGTGTACGCCGCTATATGGTATAATGGTTTTAAATGTCTTGCCGCCATCCTCACTCATACTAATCATCTGGTAAATATTATAGAGCCGGTTTTCGTTCTGCGGATCTACCCGTATATCCTGAAAATAGAAGGGGCGGTTATCGGTAAATTCCTTTTCATTGTTTACCATTTCCCATTTAAAACCCCCATCATCACTGCGATACAGGGCATTTTTCTTACTTTCTATCATGGCGTAAATACGTTTTGGGTCGCTGGGAGCAATGGCCAGGCCAATACGACCAACACTATCCGGTATACCTTCCTCTTTACCCAATTTTTTCCATGTTTTACCGGCATCCCAGGTGGTGTATAATCCACCGCCGGGGCCACCACTTTTAAAACTCCAGGGTGTACGCTGGTGCTGCCACATATTGGCCATAAGTTTATTCGGGTTCGTGGGGTCCATCACAAGCTCGGCGCAGCCGCTGGTATCGTTGGTATATAAAATTTTATTCCAGGTAGTGCCGCCATCGGTGGTTTTGTACACGCCCCTTTCCGGATGGACTGCATAAGGGTTGCCAATGGCAGCCACATATACCGTGTTGGCATCGTTGGGATCCACAATAATGCGGTGAATATTTCTTGTTTTCTCCAGTCCCATTAGCTTCCAGCTTTTACCGCCGTCGAGGGTTTTGTAAATGCCTTCGCCAATATTAATGGAGTTGCGTGGATTGCCTTCGCCGGTGCCTACCCATACTACGCTTGGGTTTGTTTGGGTAATAGCAAGGGCCCCAATGTTCTGTATGGGCTGTTCGTCGAAAATGGGATTCCAGGTAGCACCACCGTTTTCGGTTTTCCAAACGCCGCCGCTGGCTGCTCCAATGTAGATAATGTCAGCATTGGTATGTACCGCATCTATAGCGGTTACACGGCCGCTCATCCCCGCCGGGCCTATGTTTCGGGGCTTGTAGTTTTTTAACTGATCAAAATTTTGCTGGGCAAATAATGGTTGGGCAAAAGCCACAACAAAGGCCAAAAGCACGGGCAGGTGAATGCGTTTTCTCATGGTAGTTTGTTATTTATGGGGCTGAATGTACCACCTGCCTTTGGTAAGTGGAAATGTAATGGATGAATGGTGAAGCGATTGATGCTATTGGATTGATGATTTGTGAAATAAGTATAGTATTGCAAATGCTTGCATGTAAATATAGCACCAACCCAATTTTAAGAAACAATTTAACCATCGGTAACTGATATGTGTTTTTCCGCAACAGCAAGTTTTGGGGCAGGCATTGTTCTTGCAGTTGCAGGTGTTGTAGCTATGGCCAAGACCAAAAAACCGGCACAACGGGCATTTGCTGCTATTCCATTATTGTTTGCATTACAGCAGGTTTCCGAAGGTTTTGTTTGGCTCGGACTTACCTATCCGCAATATAACGGCAGCCTGCAGTTTGCCACATTTACCTTCCTCATTTTTGCCCAAATCGTTTGGACTTTATGGATTCCATTTTCGCTGCTAATGCTGGAACAAGAAGCAAAACGGAAAAAGATGCTCTATATTTTATTTGGTGTAGGTGTGGCATTATCAGTTTACCATGCCTGGGGTTTAATAGTACATCCCATTAGCAGCGAAGCATTGAATTGTCATATTTTTTACCATGTGGAATATTTGCGGCCATATAAATTGTACAGTGGCTTTGCGTATGGCATTGCCTCAATTGTACCTTGCTTTTTTAGTAGTGTAAAACGAATGTGGTGGTTAGGTACTGCCTTTCTGGTATCGTACATTACATCGCAAATTATTTATACAGCTTATGTAATATCTGTTTGGTGTTTTTTTGCCGCACTGCTTAGCACCATTGTGATTGCTATTTTACATGGTATCAACAAAAGCAAACAAGCTGCAGCTTAAAAGGGCTGACCTCATTTTAAAAACATCATATAAGATACCCATGCTTAAAAAAATTATCGGATTTGCTTTTTCCCTATGTTCAATTTGTTGTTTTTCTCAAAGCTCAACAATAGACACCCTGTCTTTTTCGGTAGCAAAAAAACTACTGGTTATAAAAGGAAAATTAAACGGCGCTGCTGTGGATTTTGCTTTTGATACCGGGGCAGAAATGGGTGTACTAAATTCCGCCAATCAGGAGGTAGCAAAATGCGAAACAGACACCCGTAAAAAAGGAGTGAGGGATGCCAATAACAAAATAGTAAAAGGCCAAAAAATTCGGATTGAAAAACTAACCATCGGCAGTTTTGAGTTTGAAAAAGTAAAAAGCTTATACGTAGATATGGAGTTTTTACAATGCAATCAATTGTATTTGTTGGGTCAAAATGTTATCAGTAAACTCAACTGGCTTTTTAATTTTGAAAACAATACGGTGCAGGTTTCCCAAATGCCATTTGCAACCGATAACAGCTTTACAAAAATGCCTGTAACCGGTACCGAAAAAAGACCCTTTACAATATTGCAAATAGGAGATATCACACTAAAGAAATGCCTGATAGATTTTGGGTACTCTGGCGTAATTGATTTTCCCGAATCGGACTTTACAAATAGCTTGTACGCAGCTAACCTTGCAAAAAAAAATACTACAATTGGCATCTATTCCAGCATGGGGCTGGGCGGCCTTGGTAAGCCAGATACGCTAAAAACTGTTGAGCTAGATGGTGTTTCGATTGGTGCCTTAAGCTTTAATAACATACAGGGATCTATACCCGAAAAAACGAGTTTTAAAATTGGGGTTGGGTTCTTTTCTAAATATTGCAGTGCTGTTATTTTAAACCACAGCACCCGTTCGTATTTTTTAAAACCAAATGGAAAGGCTCCTGTTTTTACTAAAATATTCGATGCACGTATTTCTATCGTAAATGAAAAATTTGTGGTAACCAGCAAAAGTCTTATGCCCAATAATTCCGCTTCTGCACTGGAAGTAGGAGAAGAAATTAAATCGGTTAATGGCAAAACAGTAGCTGAATATATAGACAGTTGCTCCTATTTTAACTGGCTTACCTTTACAATTTTAAATGAGATTTTGGTAGAAAAAATGAATGGTGAAAAATTGATCATTAAACGTAACTGGATAAAGTAATATATCAATACGCTTCAAAAATACTGCTCTTGTTCTTTTGCCTCTCTTTTAATTTCCGTTGTAGTACTATTTGGCAAGTACCCTTAAAACTACTGGGTGCTACATATAAAAAATAGAAAAGATAAACTTATTATAGATGCACACAAGTACTTCATTTACTCCACTACCCTTTTGCAAAATGGATTATAGGAAATGCCCATGGTAGCTACAATAATAGTAATCCATCCAATGTCACCAGAATGTCTGATTTTCGTTAATCCTTTGCAAATAGACTTACAGGTTTCAAACTATCTGTTACCGTTTTACGTTTACAATTGTATAACAATAAAGAATAAATTAATGTAGATAGTTTTTTGTGTAGAGTTGTTTTTGTTTGGTTTAAGCCGCTCCGAAAGGGGCGGTTTTTTTATTTTATTGGGTCATTAATCAGTAAAGTCCATTGCGAGTATGTCACTTGTGAGTGGGTCATCAAGCCAATGACGATTTACCAAATGACCAATGACCATAAATTACTTCGGCGCTCTGCGATAAAGATAAACAGCTACCAGTGTAAAAATAATATTGGGTAGCCAAACAGCCAGCATTGGCGGAAAATCGCCTTTGGTAGAGAACATAGTAGAAAAGCGATCGGTAAAAATAAACAGCAATGCCAGCACAAACCCCAGTGCCAAATGAAAGCCCATACCGCCCCTAACCTTTCGGCTGGCAATGGATACGCCCATAAACGTAAGCAGTAATATAGAGAATGGAGTGGCCGAACGGCGGTAACGCTCTACCAGTAAATCGTTAATACTTTCGGTACCCCTAAGCTGCTGAAGGGCTATAAACTTATTCAGTTCTGGCGTGGTAAGTTTGTCTTTTGTGTACTCATCTTTTTTAATATCCTGCGGCTTAAAATTTAAGGGCATAAAAAGTGTATCGTACTGCGTTAGCTGTTCGCTAAGGCCGTTTATATTTCTTTCGATGGCATTAATAAGTTTCCACTTTTGCTTACTAGTATCCCACTCCAGCCTATCGGCACGTACGTTATTTACAAGCTGGTTATTTGTTATTTTTTGTATCACAAAATTATAGCCAGACTTGGTGGCAGTATCAAAACCAGCAATTTGTGCGTATCTGTTGCTATCTACTCTAAAATTAATATTGGCGCTTTCGCTACGGCCATAACTGTTGGGGCCGTCTATATATTTTACCTGAAAAATAGAAAAAATGCGATTGGCCTTTGGCAATAAATACCTGTCTGCCAGCCATAACGAAATGGCCAATACCCCCGCCCCTATCCAATAGGGAAATAGGAACCGTTTAAAACTAATACCACTTGCCAATATGGCCACAATTTCACTTTTACCAGCCATTTTACTAGTAAAAAATATAACGGAGATAAACACAAACAATGGAAAGATTAGTGCTATCATGTGTGGGATAAACCCAAGGTAATACTGCATAATAATCTGCCGGAAACTGAGGCCACTTTTTACAAAATCATCTGCCTTTTCGCTAAGATCTACCACTATAATAATGATGGCCAAAATCAGCAGCGAAAACAAAAAAGTAACGATGAACTTTTTAAATATGTACCAGTCGAGTTTTTTCATTGGTATGTATCCCCGAAGAGAAAAATAATATTACAGTGTGCCGCACAAAACTAACTGAAATGAACACAAGGCAGTAATGGTATAAAAAAATGAAATGTGAAATCCGTGTTCCCACGTTACCAAGGTAAAATCTTACAACCGAGTTTTCAAAATCGGTATCATTTCATTTTTCCAGCTCACAAAATCGCCGGCCATAATATGCTTACGAGCCTCTGTAACCAAGTGCAAGTAAAAGGCTAGGTTATGGATACTTGCTATCTGCATGGCCAGTATTTCGCCAGCTTTAAAAAGGTGCCGTACATAAGCCTTGCTGTAATAATTGCTCACTTCACATGCTATGCCATCGTCCAGCACAGAAAAGTCTTTGGCCCATTTAAGGTTGTCTATATTAATAACGCCTTTGCTGGTAAAGAGCATGGCGTTTCGGCCATTTCGGGTAGGCATTACACAGTCGAACATATCCACTCCCAGGCTTATGTTTTCAAGAATGTTCCAAGGAGTGCCTACACCCATCAGGTATCGGGGCTTATTGGTGGGTAAATGATTGCAGCACCAGTCGCATATTTCATACATTACACCTTCAGGCTCGCCTACGCTAAGGCCGCCAATAGCATTGCCAGTGGCTGCTTTGGTGGCAATGTATTCGCAGCTTTCTTTCCTTAAATCTTTAAAAGTGCCACCTTGTACTATGGGAAAAAGGTTTTGCGTATAGCCATATTTATCTTCTGTTTCATTAAACCGGGCAAAGCACCTGTCGAGCCAGCGGTGGGTAAGCCGCATACTCTTTTCGGCGTAGCTAAATTCGCTACCGCCGGGCGGGCATTCGTCAAAAGCCATCATAATATCGCCGCCGATGGTTCTTTCTATATCCATCACTTTTTCGGGGCTAAAAAGGTGCTTGCTGCCATCAATGTGGCTTTGAAAGGTTACGCCTTCTTCTTTTATTTTTCTGGTACCGGCCAGGCTAAAAACCTGGTAGCCGCCACTATCGGTAAGTATGGGTTTGTACCAGCCGTTAAATTTGTGTAATCCACCAGCGGCTTCCAATACTTCTAGCCCAGGGCGCAGGTATAAGTGATAAGTATTGCCCAAAATAATTTGAGCCTGCACATCTTTTACAAGTTGTTGCTGTGTTACAGCTTTTACGCTGCCCACTGTGCCTACCGGCATAAAAATGGGTGTCAGTATTTCGCCATGGTCGGTCGTTATTTTACCGGCTCTTGCTTTGCTGTTGGTATCGGTATGTTGTAGTTGAAATTGTAATGCAGGCATAAAAAAGGAGCTTTCTTTTTATAAGATAAAGGAGGTAAAAATATTGAAATGAAAAGAAATAACCCACAACTGTAAATGAGCCGAAAATCAACATTTGTTTTAACGACTTTTTAGCCGCTTCTTTTGCTGGTACCCTTAAAGTAAAGTGGCAAGAAATAGGGCAATAGTAACATAGCTTGCAAAGGGCAAATTAGTAAGCCAAAAAAAAGGTAAAGAATGGACTTGTTTACACTAAATCTTAAAACACATTGCAAAAAATCGGGCTTTGCCAAGTACCTTTTTAACCGCGGAATATTCTAAACCAATTTATTATCATGTATGCAGGAATGCTTGGCAAAGACCAGCGCTAGACTATTGTACTTTTTAAAAAAATAGAGGGTGAGTGTTGCAGCTTTTTTTAAATAAAAAATAGTTGTTAATTATCTGTCTCCGATTGGTTATACTCACAAACCTCGCATTTCGTTATACGTGATGCCGCCTAATAATCGGCCTGCTTTTTTCTTGTAGGTACCGCCCCATTACTTAAAAAAGAAAGAGGTTTTGTGGTTTTCGCATTGCTGTTTAATATCCCAAACCCAAGATTCATTCATCGGCCTGGCTTTGCGGCCACTTTCGCCGCCAACAATTACCCAATGAATACCTTCAAGATTGAGGTTGGTTAACGAACCGATTAATGGTTCACAGGAAAGGGATTTTACTTTGGCATCCGTTTCCCTTAAAAAATCAATTCTATCTTTTACCTTGTTATTTTCAACAGAAATACCCATCCAGATATTGGTTGTCCAGTTGAGGTGGTGGTGGATTTCGAATAAACGGTCGGCCTGTTTTGTGAGTACCTTATAGGTGTGCTGTGGTGTATCGTTCATCACTTCAAACACACGTTTTATAAAATCCAGTGGCACATCTTTACGAAACAGGTCGCTCATGGAGTTTACAAATACCACCTAGGGTTTCTTCCACGAATAAGCAATATCCAGTGCATCAATATGGGTACGTATTTCAAAACCGTCTTTATATTTATCGATGCCCATAGCTTGCAAACGCCTTGTCTTTACTTCGGCATAACAATACTTGCAACCCGCTGAAACCTTTGTGCAGCCTGTGGTTGGGTTCCAGGTCATTTCGGTCCATTCTATGGTGGATTGGGACATTTTATTGATGATTTTTAAAGAAACTAAAAATGAAGCCCTTATTTTACATTCAAAATGTGGGGAATTGTAAAAATGAAAATAAGAAAAGATAAAGATTTCAATGTTACAATCTATGAACCAGAGGATTTTGGCAATTCGATAATAAGCCATTACGCTTTTACAAAAAATACTGTTTTTAAAAGTGCGGCAATTAAGGAGGCTAAAGAACAATTAATAAAAAAATATCCAGAGGAAGATATCACTTCTTATGTTACAGAAAGTGCAATTGAACAATGGCTTTTTGATATAAAAGAAGGTGTCCCATTTCCAGGGCCTCAAAATTCGGATGAAAAATTTACATTTATAGATTTGTTTGCTGGCATAGGTGGTTTCAGAATTGCCTTACAAAATTTGGGCGGAAAATGTTTGTTCACTTCGGAGTGGGATAAAAATGCTCAGTCAACGTATAAAAATAATTTTGGTGAAGTACCATTCGGAGATATTACAAGCCCCGAAGTAAAAAAGTACATTCCTACAAAATTCAATATTTTATGTGCTGGTTTTCCATGCCAGCCATTCAGTTTGGCCGGTGTATCTGCAAGAACATTTTTAGGGCTAGAACATGGGTTTAACCATCCCACACAAGGCAATTTGTTTTTTGAAATTGTAAAGATTGCAAATGCATATAAACCAGAAGTCTTATTTCTTGAAAATGTAAAGAACCTAAAATCACATGACGGGGGCAATACATTTAAAACAATAGAAAAAATGATTAGGGAAATTGGATATTCATTTCATTCAATGGTTATCAATGCGCAAACTGAAGTTCCTCAAAAAAGAGAGCGTACTTACATGGTTTGTTTTAAAGACCCAACCATTAAGTTTGAATTTCCAAAATTTGAAGGTGAACCCAAAAAACTCAAAAGTATTTTAGAAAACAGCGTTGCTGCCAAGTACACCATTTCCGAAAAGTTGTGGGAGGGCCATCAAAGAAGAACAAAAAACAATCTTGCAAGAGGAACTGGGTTTACTGCATTTCTTGCAAATATTGAACGACCAGCGAATACTATTGTAGCTAGATATGGTAAGGATGGTAAAGAGTGCTTGATTCCACAATTAGGAAAAACTCCAAGAAAACTGACGCCAAGAGAATGTGCTAGACTGCAAGGTTTCCCAGAAAGTTTCATTTTACCGCACAGCGATGCACCTGCTTATAAACAATTTGGGAACTCAGTTGCTGTTCCTGTAATTGAGAAAATTGCCGGTGCAATTGTAAAAACTATTAAAAAAGCTAAATCAAAAAAGATTAGTTATGGAATTCGAACTCTTTCATAAATTTTTTTTCAACGCAAAAGCAGGTGCTTTCTCGAAAGTTACTGCTAGAGAAGTTTTTGATTCACAAATAACCTTGACAGATTTAGAGGCAGAGATGGTCATAAATTATTTTGGCAATACAAGCATCCAAATTGGGAGTGTTACAAGCAATCCCAACAAAGCCAAAAAACAATTTGTTTTATTTCCTGATAATAGAAAAATTGAATTGAATTTGATATATCCCAAGAGCAATAAATCTGAATTGCGACTATATCTATCTATTAAAGCAGGTTTTAAACCCACAAGTGATAAGGTTTGGTTTTTATTTATCGACCAGTTAAATAATTTAAACATAGGTGCATTGTCAGAAGCTGAGTGGAATTTGATTGGACAAGCAGATGAACAAGACGCAAACTATCAAGATGAAATAGCTCTATTGCCAGAAAAAACAATAGATACAAGTGTAATACCAGAAAGCAAGATTGAAAAAAGAATAATAAGTGGCAGGGAGGTTTATATTAGAAATTCAATTTTCGGAAAAGTTCGATTTCAAATAAATGGGTACAAATGTGAGGTTGACCCTTTACATAAAACATTTATTAGTGAAAGAGATAAAAACCCATTTTTGGAATCTCATCATCTTATCCCAATGAATTTTCAAGGCAAGATTCTCTTACCATTAGACGATATAAAAAACTTAGTTGGGCTTTGTCCAAATTGTCATCGTGGAATCCATCATGGAATTCAAGAACACAAAGCTTCATTGCTAAATTCGATATTAAAAAACCGGCCAGCATTTCATTATTTTACGAAGGCAGATATTTATAGTTTTTACAACTGCTATAGTTTTGAGAGTTAATATAAGCTTGTACAAGATTAATATTGCAACAGTATAAAGTGAAAATTATAAAAGAAGCGTTACAAAATATTAAGCCCCATATTTTATTCAACTATTCCTCTTAAAACAACCGCCCCTGTTCCCCCGGCCTTTTAAACAAACTGCAATCCAATCCCCATCTCTCCGCATTGAGGCCGTAGATTTTATTGTACTTGATAAACTGCTGTCGCACCAAATCGCTGATGGGGCCTTCGCCACGCATCCGAACGCCGAAGCGGCTGTCGTTTACTTTGCCGCCATGGCCGGTTTCTATCATGTGCCATACTTTATCGGCCCTATCGGGGAAGTTTTTATAGAGCCAGTCGTGAAAAATGAGTTTGATAGCACCGTTAAGCCGGATGAAAGTATAAGCAGAAAAGGTGGCGCCGTTTTGCGAAGCGGCTTCCATAATGCGTTGCATTTCGTGTTCGTTAAGGCCTGGTATCATGGGGCCCAGCATTACGCCCATGCGTACACCTTCGCTACTGAGTTCTTTAATAATGCGGAGGCGTTGTTTGGCCGTGGTGGTTCGTGGTTCCATGGCTAGCCGTAAGTCTTCGTTTAACGATGTGATGGAAACCAAAATAGAAATCAAATTTTTCGCCGCCATTTTGCTGATGATATCTTTATCCCGGAGCATTCCGGCGTTCTTGGTAATCATGCCCACGGGCTGGTTAAACTCTAAGCATATTTCTAACAGTTTGCGGGTAATGCCAAATTTTTTTTCGGCGGGTTGGTAGCAGTCTGTATTGCCGCTGAGGCTGATGGGCTTACATTCCCACTTGGGGTGCATCAGAAATTTTCGCAGTAATTCCGGTGCATTTTTCTTTACAATTATCTTGCGTTCAAAATCGAGACCGGCGCTGTAACCCCAGTATTCATGGGCGTTTCGGGCATAGCAATAGATGCAGCCATGCTCACAGCCCTGATAGGGGTTCATGCTGTAAAACATGCCTACATCGGGGCTGTCTACTTTGTTTACGATAGATTTGGCATCGTCTTCCAGGTAAACGGTGGCGATGTTTGGGTCGGTCCAATCGTCGATGCTTTCTATCTCGGTTCGTATCAGTTCGGTTTTTAAAAACCTGTTTTTGGGATTGAATTGTGCGCCACGGCCTTTTAGGTAAACGAGCTGTTGTTTTTCATGGTCGGTAAGGTTGTTGGGTAGGTTGGGGTTATCGTTTTCACTGGTCATGTTCGCCGCGTTAATGGTGAGGTAATTAAAAAAATATTACGCCCTTACAGGTTTTTAATGATTCATTATTCACTGACTCAGGGCGTTGTCCCGGGCTATTTATTTCGCTCATTTGGGGGCTGCGGCCTCTCAATTTCTTAGGCACAAGGATGATAAGGGATGAACGGATAAACACGGATTTTTTTTAAATATGCTTCGCGGAAAAAAATGGATTCTTGTATTGAATATCTGATTGGATATTAAGTTTGGAAGTGCTGTAATTGCGTTAGGGATTGTAGTGGAAATCTTTTTTTGCCACTGTATTTTTGGCAAAAAAAATTGGAACGAAAAGCCCGACCCGGCTGCTTGCTCCGTAGTATTACGGAGCAAGCAGCCGGGTAACGCCCAACAGAAATTTATTTATTTAAGTTGGTTTCTAAAAATTATTGTCTCGTTTGTTTTATGCAAACAGCAACCCTTGTTTTGTAGTTACTGGTAAATTCATAAACTCCAACCGCTGCACTATCTGGTAAGCCTTATCGCCTTGGCGGCGGCGAAGCAGCAGCATAGCATCGGCTATAAATTTGCCGGTAAACTGGCGGTGGCTCATTTCTAAAAAACCTTTTTCGTACTGCCAGGGTAGCAGTTTTCGGGCAATGGGTATATAGGGTTCGGTTATAAAATGTGGCTTCACTTCGGCGCTTTTCATTAGCCGCTGGGCTTCGTGCAGTGTTTTTACCAGCTTTTGTATTTCCACCTTGGTGGCCACATTTATAAAAATAGTGTGGGTGGGGAAACTGCCATAATCTTTCAGCTCCACCTTAAACGGACAAAACCCCATGGCAATATTTTTAAGCCGGGTCAGCAGCTTTTCTTCCATCATTTGCATTTGGGTAAAAGTGGCAAGGGTAATGTGTGGCATGCCGCCAGTATTGCCTTGTGCCTTGTACTTTTCGGCAAAATCTTTTTTTACCTGCAGCATTTTATTCCGCAAATCTTCGTGCGGACTTAGTACCAATACATACTCGTACAAGCGGTAGCCGGGAAGCTGGGTGATATCGGGTTGCATAATGTGGGTTTAAAATCGTGAATGGTGAGACGTGATTAGTGAGAAGTGAGAAGTGTGACGATGATGGTGAAACATGAGAAGAAGTGTAGTAATGTTATTGTTTGTAAAGTATTTAGCCGGTTGGCCCCCTTCTCCGCAAGGAGAAGGGCAGACGATGAGGCCTGCTCTGCATTGGAAGCCTCTACCCAACATTAGGAGAGCCCACAAATCCATTACGCTGTTGCCGTAAACAAATCTGCCTCTGCCGGTAAAAACCTGAATACCATTACTTTTTCGCAGGTATCAAAGGGGTGTTTGCGTTTTAGCAATACCAGCTCGTTTACCATAAAGCTGCTATGAAAATCCCTTTGCGAATAATCCATCATGGCCTTGGTATACACATCCTCTGGCAGGCGGCGGGCAATGGTTAGGTGTGGGCGGTCTATGAGCCTCGGCGGCGGGCAGTTATTGTCTTTTATATAGTCGCTGATTACTTTTAGCTGCTTTGCCAACTGCTTAAAAGGTTGCGGATTTTGTACCCGCAGGTAAATGGTATGTGGCGGAAAACCACTAAAATTATTGAGTGCCACATTAAAACTGTGCTGCTTGCTACAGATGCGTTCTATCCAGCGTATAACGGTGGCTTCCATGGTGTCCATGGCTGTAAAACCGGCTACTGTTATAGATGGGTTAGCTTTTACGGCTGTGTCATCTCTATAACGGTCGAAGAAGAACTGTTTCTCGTTCATCACTTTATTACATGCGTTTTCGTCGGGGTTGGCTACCAGCAGGTATTCATATTGGCCACTGATTAAATTCTGTTTTTGGGCTGCATGTATTTGCATAAAAAAGGGGTTTGTTAATAATTATTTTAGCATAAATTTACTAACATCTTTAGTATATAGCCAAATTATTTTTTACTTTGCTAAAGAAAGGCGAGTGGTAAGGGGGGAGTGGCAAGTAGGAGTGTGGCCGAAAGCGAAATGGCAAGACATAGCCACCAACTGCCTAACTGGCTTCTTGCTCACTAGCCAATCCCCACTCACTACTAGCCTATTAGCAATTTCAACAAACAATAAAAAACTTTAGAAATATGGAAACAGAACTTTTTTTTGGCCCGGCTTACGGTGGCACCAAGCGATTTGTGCAGCAGGATGTACCCACAGCAAATGCCACCGGCTTTGGGGCAGCCGCCGACGATTATATGGAACGTGGCATAGACTTAAACGAGCAACTAATACGCAACAAAGCGGCTACTTTTTTTATGCGGATGAACAGCGAAGCCATGATTGGTGCCGGTATTTTTAACGGCGATGTATTGATTATAGACCGGTCTGTAACTGCAGTAAATGGCAAAGTAATAGTGGCCGTGCTAAACGATGAAATGATGGTGCGGCGACTGGAAAAAACATTTAATAAAGTAAGGCTGATACCCGAAAACAAAAGGCTGGCCACTATAGATGTAGATACTGCTGCCGTTAATTTTTCGGTTTGGGGCGTGGTTACCTATGTAATACATACTTTGTAAAAATGGGATACCAAAGAGTAATTATGGTATCCTTTCATCATCTAGTTCTAATAACTCCCCTTGAAAAAATTGTGAAGGAATTATTAGGGGAGTCGTAACATTACCAATATTTGAAGTTAAAGTTGTAATAAAAGAACGCACATACGGAAACATAATGGCCGGGGCGTTTATATTGACGAAATTTTTTTTTATAATCCCGTCTATATTGCCATCAATTTCAAACGTTCCAATACTTAGAAACTGCAAATTGAAGAAGTTTTCTGCAGACAGTTCAATGTTCATCACAATATTAAAATGATTAACCTTGTTTTGGGATAAAAAACCTGTGGGTTAATTTTAATGTCAATATTATTGCCATCGCCATGAATAAACGGTTGAGTAGAATTTAGGCTTATGCTTGGAAATTCTACTCCATGAAATTTTAATTTTACCTGTTCTTTTATTTCCATTTTATGCAGCTATTGGCATTACTGAGTAATAACTTTCCTCCAATTGAGAATTAGTAATTTCCAAAAAATTATTGCCAACTTTATTGTTAAAGCTAAATGATTGGGTATGGCAATTTAGAAAAATACCTTCACCTAACAGGTATTGTGGTTTTTCATTACGTTTAGCAAATAGCCAGGTATTTAAACTGTTACTGTTCTCTAATGACAAAGCCAAGTCTAATTTACGTTCAAGTTCTTTTAAAACTAACATGGCATCTATTTAATTGGTACAATAATCTGTCTTATGAAGTGTAAAGTTAAGCATAATATTCAGATTGTAAACTACCATCTGAATACGTTTTCTGTAAGCAAATGATATGGATTTCACTCCTTTTTGTAAAGGTTTAACTAACAAGAAATTAGTGTTTGTTGGTAAATCTTGAAAAAAAATACCATCTACTTCATCCCATGTACCCCTTTCTTTAAAGTAATCGTTTAACTCTTTTAGCGTAGGTTTTTCTCCTGTTTCCTTTATTATTTTAAGTGCTACTTTTTCTACCTGTCTTAACAAAAAAATATAATGTTCTTCATTAAAAACGGTATCTAAAACGTTATTGCAATTAATTTCTGCCTGATAAATTTCATAGCACCCAGTTTTTCTTTTAGATTTTTCTCCCCAATGTTCTGCATCGGTAATATCACGCCAGAAATAATACCCATCACCAAGCCAGGCATCCTCTCTTGTACATATACATGGAGATTTTAGAATTCTTGACCGCTTTTCTTGGGTATGAAACAAAATCTTTGTAATCATTTGTAAAAAGTAATTTTTATTTTAATTCAATAAACCAAAACTATTCTTCCCACACCTTTAACCCTTCGCTGCAGTTGGCACAAATGTCTATGTTTTTGCGGCTGGCCATCAGTTCGCTGCGAAACTGTTTGTAGTTATCGTTGTGCCAAGCTTGTTTAAAACTTTGGTTTTTAAGGTTGCCCAACTGGTGCAGGGCGTCTTTATCAAAACAGCAGGGCACCACAAGGCCATCCCAGGTAATTACGTTGCCACTCCACAGCCGCCAGCAATGGTTTTGCAGGCTGCTTTTTACTTGCATCTTGCCCTCATTATCTTTTTTATAGCGGCTATATTTATCTATGTCGGGTATTAGTTGGTTCGGGTCCGTTTCGTAGTCGTACACCTGTGCGGTTTTAAACCGTACCTGATCTACACCTATTTCTTTGGCCAGCTTTTTTATGTCTTCTATCTGGTGCTCGTTGGGCTTTACCACCAAAAACTGGAAGAAGATAAACGGCGTTTTACTCTTCATTTCCTTTTTCCATTTTACAATGTTCCGGGCACCTTCCAGCACTTTTTCCAGCTTGCCGCCTACGCGGTATTGCTGGTACACATCCTGCGTGGTGCCGTCTATAGAAATAATCAGCCGGTCCAATCCGCTTTCGATGGTGCGTTTGGCATTGGCATCGGTAAGGTAGTGGGCATTGGTGCTGGTGGCGGTGTATATGCCCTTATTGTGGGCATATTTTACCATGTCTAAAAAATCGGGATTCAGGTAGGGTTCCCCTTGAAAATAGAAAACGAGGTAGAGTAATTCTTTATAAATATCGTCGATGGTTTGGCTGAAAAAGTTTTTCTCCAGCATGCCCGTAGGCCGGGTAAAAGCACGTAGGCCGCTTGGGCATTCGGGGCAGCGCAGGTTGCAGCTTGTGGTAGGCTCAAAGCTGATGGAAATGGGATAGCCCCACTGGATGGGCTTTTTACGCAGTTTACTAAGCTGGTAGCTGCTCCACACTTTAGTGGCATTCCACAAGCGGCGTGGGGTAAGTTTGGTAAAAAGATTAAGGGTATCGTTGAGGTTGAAGTACAATTTTTTAGTTTAATAGTTTACAAGTTCACTTGTTCCAATGTTTACGGATGTTGGAGGTAGATTTTGGCAAAGTTATTTAAGCACCACGCCTGTAATTTTTTTTTTAATAAAACCAATAAACCACGAATCCATTGCTCCATGTCTGTTATCACCCAAAACAAAATAACATTCGGCGGGCAGTTTTATGGAGCCAAAATTATCGATTGTCCACTCCGGATGATTGATTTATGAAAAGAAAGCTGAATAGTAGCCTTCAGTAATAATGTACTGCTTAATAGAGTCTTTTATTTTAAGTTCCAATTTTAATTCGTTTAGTTTTTGTGTTGTTAAGCTGAGATGCGTATTGCCGTCAGCTTCGGTGTAGCCAATTGCATCTTCGATTAAATACGATACAGTGGGGTAATCGCCGGGATATTTGGATGTTAAAACATAATCCTGTTGCAGGTTTAAACCCTTATCAAAGTTGTTCCCATTTACATAAAATACGCCATCTTTCATCTGAAGTTTATCGCCGGAGATGCCTACACACCTGAGGAACCATGTTGCCACTTGTTGCTGTAGCGAATCGAAAGTGAGAAAGGTAATACACCTTCCCCTTTTTGCCTTTTTTAAATTTGAAACCCAAATAAAATCTCCGGGTTTGATATTAGGCAAGTTGGAAGTAGTGGGTATCTTGTATATTTAAATGCTTTTATGTAGCTGCCCGCCAACAATAAAGCAGCCACTACCCTTGTAGAAATACCTATAATTATTAGCCAATTCCTTTTTTTTTCTTTACCTGTACCATACCCCTTTAAGTTATTGTAAAAATAAGGTTACAAAAAACAACAAGGCTTTACAGCGATTCAGCAATTATCACCACCCAGTATTTACTAAAAAAATAGCAATAGTTTCCCTTCCGTAAAAGCATGTGCTTTTCGGCAGTCAAAGTTTTG
>JAYUOV010000096.1:0-16701 GCA_043760535.1 Chitinophagaceae bacterium | reverse complement strand
ACAAAGCATAGATGCCGTAGGCAGCCGCAACAGCTTTGCGGGGGTAATAACTGCGGCACAAAATCAGTGCGGTTTTTTGGCCACAGACAACTTTGAAGCCGTTCAATTGGCAATAAACCAATGTGCGGCCAGAGGCAAAAAAATACTAATGATGAATTACCGCGGTACCGCCTACCTAGTGCCGCAGCGCAGCAGCCGCCCCATGCCCGGCAGTATTCAGCGGTCACTGGTGGTAAATACCCAGCTTGAAGTAAGGGGCTACGATAGCGGCACCACAAAAATGAAATGGGGGCTGGAAGATATTAGCCGGGTAAATGAAAATTTAATGCCCTATTACGCGGCATTTACCATACAGGGTTGTAGGTTTACCCTTAAAAAAATGACCCTGCTAAGCCCCGACAGGGGTAGTACCAATGTGGATCATCAAAATATTGCCTGTTTATACGGCGATGCTAATAGTACAGCGGCAAAAACAGGTCAAAATATTATTGTAGATAGCAGCGGCATCATTAGCGAAGATGGCACCGGTTTTGAAGGATGGGGGCTATCTGTTTATATGAATGGCTCCATTATGCTAAGCTGCAGAGATACAGCCATACAATCGGTAACCAATAGCACCATCATAGCACAGGCAGGGCCGGCATTTTTCTCTAGAAGGCCTTTTAATGCTGAGCGACCAAATTTACCATTAATTCCCGCTGACACACTGCATCGTTTGCAACGAATCCAAAACTGCATTATTAAAGGCGGTGCACGGTACACCAAAAAGGCTTATGGTGTGGCCATAACGGCAGGCAACAATATTGTAACCGTTCACGATGCCAATTTTAGCTGGTACAATCATACCGATTACGAATTTCAGGACAATTCCCGTCAGCCCATCATTTTTATAGCCCGGGAAAACTATACGGTATTTACCGCAGGCGATGCCAGTACCATTTATAAAATACAAATACTGCAGGTTATTAACGATAGTACCGCAATAATGGATACGGCCAATGGCGGGCCACCACTATGGGCTACTACCAATGCCACACTATATACCTGGCGCAATGGCGGTGGCGGGTATGCGGCCTTCCATGCATTATATATTAGTGGCAATGTGGGCAGTGATAACTTTAATAACCTCTTTATACCCCTGCGTGCCAGCCGCAATGTACAAAGCACCTGCACCAGCCCGGCCGGTTCCAATATTTGCGGTACCAGCCTGGTACGGGAGGGCGCCTACCATTGGCAGTATTACAACCCCGCTATTTACTGGGAGGCAGCCGAACTAAAAACAATAGAACAGGGGGTAGGCTATGGTGTGGTTATTAGTACAGCCTACGATTATGCTTACCCTGCACCACAAAAAGTAAGTATATGCCAATAAGTACATAATAAATAGGTTGTCATAGTAGTAAACTCAATATTATGTTATTATAAAAAAATCGGTCTATCGCATAAAAAGGAGTAGCATCCGCTACTCCTTTTTCCCAATTCATCACAATTGTATTATTTTTTTGGCAGTAATACTGCATCTACAACGTGTGTAACACCATTGCTGCTTACTACATCTGCCATGGTTACATTAGCACCATTGATGCTTACTTTACCATCTTTAATTGATACAGAAAGTTCACCACCATTTAAGGTTTTTACTTTTGGGCAACCGTTAAGCTCAGCAGCTTTAACCGAACCTGCTACTACATGGTAAGTAAGAACTCCATTTAAATCCTTTGTCATTTCTGGCTTTAATAAATTATCTACTGTACCTACGGGCAGTTTGGCAAAAGCCGCGTTGGTTGGAGCAAATAGTGTAAACGAACCAGCACCCCTCAAAGTTTCAACAAGTTCAGCGGCTTTAACAGCGACAACCAAAGATGTGTGATCAGCGGATACAATATCATTTTCAACTAAATTTTTAGTAGGAGACAAAGTAGAAACACTAGCGTCTTCAACAGGCTTTACTGTTTCAAGTACTGTAGCGGTAATCAGAAGGGGTATCTGTTTTGGGAGTTTTGGCGCAGCCGATAAGTATTGCACCGGAAAAGCAAATCGCTACCAGCGCATAAGAAATTCCATCTAAGAAGAGCATTTTTTAAAAAGTATTAATCGTAAGTACTAAAAATTTCTAAAATCAACATAACCAATACATTATATTATTTCCGAAACTGCATTTTTTTTTCCGAAACCACAAAAACATTTAGAAAGCTTTCTGAAAAAATAGATGAATATTGTTCCCTATTTTGGTTCTTTAATTATTTGGTACAAATACACAAACTTTTATTTTGCCTATGAAAAAGCTTTTACTATTATCCAAAAAACGTAATGTCTATTTATTTAAATTTTTGGGTTTACTTGCCATTATTTTTTTAATGGGTTTTGCTGGCATTCAGGTACATGCTCAAACAACATTGTACTTTAAAGGTACAGGTGCCCTTAACGATGTAAATAGTTGGGGGATAAATATAGATGGAACCGGCGGTAATGCTGGAATTACTGATTTTACTGGCGTCAGTTTTTCTTACATTATCCAAAATACTCCCACCATTGTATTTAACAGTGGCATCTGGACGGTTAGCGGTGCCGGTACAAAAGTATATTTGGGTAATCCTTTAACGCCATCAGGTCCTGTTGCACTTACTATTGCCCCGGGTGCTACCATTAACACAGCCGGTCAGTTGTTCGATGTGGCCATTCCAACTTCTGGAAATCACAAAATAATTTACCAAAATACTGCACCCATTTCTGTGGGAACCATTAGCGACGCCAATCTGGAGTTGGTTTTCGACGGCGCCATGTTTGCTACTGCTACCTCCAGGATTTACGGTAATGCAAGCCTTATAAATGGAGCAAGTATAGATTTTTCTGGCGCCAGCAACGGCCCCACGTTTAATAACCTCACCATTGAAGAAGGATGCACATTAACAGGCCCGGTTGGCAGTTCAAGTACATGGATAGGTATAAAAGCTGGTGGTATCGTTACCATTAATGGCACCTTTAAAGCTGGCAGAACCGGAGGGCTTTTTTCAGCCAATGTGCCGTTTCCAGTAGTTAACAGTACCGCAAACGGAGTGCTTCTTTTTAACAGCCCAACTGTAACGCAGGGCGTAAACTTAATTTTAGGCAATGCATCTACGGTAGAGTATTATCGTGGAATTACAGGTCAAACAGGGGCACAAACTGTGCAGGCCTTAAATTATGCCAACCTTATTTTATCGAATTCGGTACTTGCCAGTAATAAAACATACGCAACGGGTAATTTTTCCGTTTCCAAAACCTTTACGGTTAATCTGATAGGCGCAGCAACCATAACGCCGCCTACTACCCAAAATATTACACTTTTGCCAGGGGCAAGATTACTTGTAAGTTCCGCCACTGCCTTCCCTGTACCCACCGGATCTGGAAGGTTTACGCTCCAGTCGGGTTTGGCAGGTACTGCATCCATTGGCACACTTGCTACTGGTGCTTCCATCACCGGTAATGTAACTGTTCAGCAATACGTTCCGCCCGGTTTCCGTAAATATCGCTTCTTAAGTCATCCATTTACTACTGCACAGCCATTAAGCCAGCTCACCACAGAAATAGATATTACTGGTAACACCGCAGGTACTTCAGGGCTTCCAGCACAAACAGCAGGTGCCGGATTTACATCTACTGAAACCAATAATCCAAGTGCATACTTCTTTTCCACAGCAGATGCAAATGGCGATGTGGCAAATGATGGTGGCTGGAAAGCCTTTACCGATGCAACTACGAGTAGTTGGTCATCAGGAAGGGGTATCAGGGTTTTAGTGAGGGGTGCAAAGGGGCAGACAAATACTTTAAACAGCACAGAAGCCACTCCGGAGGCGGTTACTTTAGATATGACAGGCATTGTTAATACAGGTAACGTTTCTATTCCTTTAGTAACAGGTGGCAGTGGCGCCACTGCCGCGTTTAACATGGTGGGTAATCCCTATGCTTCCCCGGTAGATATTGGAGCTGTACTTACTGCCGCAGGTGGTAATGTGGGTAATGCTTTTTATCTAAGGAATCCACAAACCGGCTCTTATGTTACAGTTAGCCCAATTCCAGCCTCTTACATTATACCGGCATATACAGCGTTTTTTATAAAGGCAAATGCAGCGGCTAATCTGAATTTTACCGAAAGTGTTAAAAACAATTGTACCGCTTGTGTTTCGGTATTTAGTGCAAACAAGGACGAAAATGGCTTTGGTTTACAAATTCTGGAAAATGGCCTGGAATATGACAAACTTGTAATTAAAATGGATAAAAACTTCAGCAATAACCTGGATGAACATGATGCTGAAAAACTAATGAATGATGGATTGAGTATTTACGCATTGAGTGCCGATAAACGAAAACTCGCTGTTGCCAGCTTTAATAAAGACATTAAAAATATTCCACTAGGCATTGCTTTACCTAAGGCAAGTGGCATACATACCTATTCTATTAAAGTTAACCATTACACCATGGATAAAAATCTGGAAATTTGGCTACACGATTATTCCAACAATACTTTTACGTTGCTAAAAAGTAATGCTTCAATTACCCTAACAGTTGACCCATCAAATACAGCACAGGTAGGAGAAAAAAGACTTCAAATAATTGTAAGAAAAAAAGGCAATTAAAATTAAACGGCAACCCAAATCATTAAACTGGTTTTGCCAATCCATCATTTCGAAACGCTTAGATTACCTAAAAATTACACGTTATGTTAAAAAAATATATCCTAAAAGGCATTGTAGCATTTATACTCACCATGATTATGAAGCCTGATGCTGCCTATTCACAGGCCTTTGTAGATAATACTACCGATGCATCAACACCGCTGCCAGTAAGGCTGCTGAGTTTATCTGCTA
Source organism: Chitinophagaceae bacterium (assembly GCA_043760535.1). Lineage (GTDB taxonomy): Bacteria > Bacteroidota > Bacteroidia > Chitinophagales > Chitinophagaceae > JAZKFT01. The sequence goes on along the minus strand of JAYUOV010000096.1, from coordinate 11,854 downwards.
AAAAATTATATGGTAATGTAGAGGTGAACTGGGTTACTACCAACGAAAAGAACAATAGCCATTTCAACGTTCAGCGTTCATTAAACGGTTCTGATTTTTTAAAAATTGGCCAGGTTGCCGGTGCCGGAAATTCAGTATCCCAAAAAAGCTATGCATACACCGATGTAAACACGCTAAAAAGTAAAATTTTCTATCGGTTAGAGCAGGTGGATGCAGATGGCCGCATTACTTTATCTCCGGTTGTAGTGGTAAATAATGACAAGGAGCAAAATGCATCACTGGCTGTTTTTCCCAATCCTGTAAAAGGCAATCTGATAACGGTGAGTTTAGAGAACATGCCGGTTGGTAAATATTCCATATCACTCATTGCCATCAATGGTGCTATACTGTATCAAAAAAGATTCGACCATGTTACACCCACATCCATTACGCAGTTATATCTGGATAATAAGCCTGCTCCGGGTAGTTACATGCTGCGAATAAATAATGGTTCGGAAACAAAAAATCAAAAACTGATAATAGAATAATTTTGAATTGAAATTGAAAGTGATGAAATATAGTCTTTTATTTTTCCTTGTTCTTTTGGGGCTTACAACTTACACGGTTGGGCAGCCAGTTAAAAATATAGCAGGTAAGCAAGCTTTCTATTTTGATAATGGAGGAAAATTAAAAAACCCAATTAAAGTTTTTTACTACAGCCCAAAAGCAGATGCAGATAGTTTGCCTATAGTAATAATGCTGCATGGCGCAGAAAGAGATGCCGCTGCATATCTTGATGCGGTAATTAATACAGCCAATACCTTAGGGTGTATAATTATTGCACCCGAATTTGATAAAGAAGATTATGATGGAGCAGACCTCTACAATCTTGGGAATGTGTACAACCGTAACAAAAGAAAATTCAATGATTCCAAGTTGTGGACTTTTTCTTTGATTGAGCCCTTATTCGATTATGCTGTAGCTCAAACGCAAAGCAAATCGAGAGGATATTATTTATACGGTCACTCGGCGGGTGCACAATTCGTACATCGTTTTTTAATGTTTGTTGAAAATTCCCGTGTAATAAAAGCGGCTATCGCCAATGCTGGCTGGTACACGCTTCCCGACCTGGATATTGATTTTCCGTTTGGTATAAAAGGGAGCCCAATTGCAGCGCCTCAACTAACAAAATTCTTTGGCACAAATGTGTGTGTGCTTTTAGGCACAGCCGATACTGACAGAAGTAGTGTTGGGTTTAACGTAACTGATGAAGCAGAGGCACAAGGGAAAACCCGTTTTGAAAGAGGCAAGTACTATTATAATTACGTACAAAAAAAGGCAGAGGAAATGAAAGTTCCATGCAACTGGAATCTTGTTTTGGTACCTGATGTTGGCCATAACAATGGAAAAATGGGCGCTGAAGCACTGCCTTACCTTTTAGAGGTACGCAAAAGGATGTAAAAATGAAAAGAAGATTGTACGCATTGATTTTTAAAAGCTATTGATTGAAAAACAACATATACCATGAGTCCAGCAGATTTTTTTAAGCCGCTATGTTTTTTCTTGTTGCTGCTTTCCTCATCCAAAATGAAAGCACAGGAAGAAACCCGATATCAGGATGACTCCACTATTATGGCCACAGAAGAACCTTTTGGAAGTGTTCAGGTTGTTCGGTTAAAGCAGGGCTATCAGTTAGGCGATGGTATTACCTTACGTTCTGCACAAGGCAATCTAAATTTCAATCAAACCTTGCAAACGGTTTATTCTATAAATTCTGCCAATAAAAATTTATCATCTCCCGGCTCTTCTTTTGAAATACCGAGAGCAAGGCTCAATATTTTTGGAAATATTTTCGATAATAAAATCAGTCTTTCTGCACGTTTAAATTTTTCATCCGATTTTCAAAGTGTAACTACAGGAAACCGATCTTTCAGTACTGTACTACAGGAAGCTAATATTGAGTATCGGCCCAATAGATCACATGCCTTCAACTTTGGGTTGCGTGCAGATTATATTGACAGCCGTGAAACACGAATAGAAGGTGAAAGCCTGGGCTTTATTGATCGTAGTGCAGTATCTGACGCTTTTGATGCCATTTTTGATTTTGGTATCCGATACAAAGGCAATTACCGGGTTGGTAAAAACCAGTGGATTAAAGCCTATGCCTCAATAACAACTGGCGACAGCCGGAGTGGACTCCAAAAAAATTACGGTGGTTTAAAATATGGTGTCAGGCTGGATTATTTGCCCTTTGGGAAATTCGCAAGGTATGGTGAGTTTTACATGGACGATTTGTATCGTGAAGATAAACCCAGGTTGGTTATAGGTGTTGTTTACAGTTTTAACGAGTCGGCTACATCTGCAAAAGGTACTAATGGTGGAAGATGGGTTTACGGTGTTAACAATATGAATGAATTATTTCCTTCTTATTCTAAATTTGGTGCAGATTATTTGTTTAAATACAAAGGGTTTTATTCATTAGGCAGTTTTGTTACTACCAGTGCCAGCGTACCAATGGGTATTAAAGGAGAATACCGGCTCAATGGAACCTTTAGTACTTACCCTACCACACAAACAGAAGCACAAACAAAAAATATTGTCTTGTCAAGATTAAACCTTGGAAGTGGCTTTAATTTTCAGGCAGGATATTTATTGCCTTCCAACTGGGCCTTTGGTGCAAGATATTCAATACTCAATAGCGATATCATCACTGCATCTTACGCAAATCTTGATAGATATTACGCCATGGTAATTACCAGGTATATATCTGGCCATAACTTAAAAATACAGTTGCAGACAGGATATAATGAACTGCAGGATGTATTAAAAACGGCCACACAAAACGGCAGCTATTATTCTCAAATACAATTTACCATTCAGCTTTAAATTTCTTATATGTTATATAAAAAATCATTTTTATTATTTTGCCTCCTTTCGATGTATTGTGCCAACAGGTTAGTTGCACAATCGGTAAGCATGGATTCTACTTTTACTTACGTTACTGGTGAGGGCACCTATATTTCGCTTGGCAAGGCAGAAGGCACAAAGATTAATATTGTAACCACCACCCAACCCGGATTACAATTCAATAATTCCGACTCTGCGTCGAATACAAAAAGTAATAGCAGATTAGGTTTAAACCTTGTGCGTATAGCAATAAATGCTACTACTTTTAAAAACAAGATAACAATGGGTATCGTTACAGACTTTACTGGTACCACACCCATATTAGAAGCCTGGGCAGGCTATAAGCTGAGCAAGCATGCCAAAATTATTTTTGGCCAAAAACAAACCCATACTAACAACCGCCTTGCTATGGAAGACGAGCGTTACGCACAAGTAATGGGTCAGTCGATTGCAGGCACTTCTACCGATGGTATTATGTACGGAGGGCTAATGAAAAATTTTGTAAGTACTACCCGTGAGGGTGGATTGTTTCTGGAAACAAATTATAGTTTAGGTAAAATGAGAATCTATCCTTCCATTTCTATTACTACCGGAAAAGGGCAGAATTTTTTTACTGCCCAAAACGACCTCGGATATAAGTATGGTGGCCGGTTAGATATTTTGCCTTTTGGCGACTTTATAAAAAACAATGCATTTATAGCACACGATATTTACAGAGAGCGTAAACCCAAATTAGCACTAGGTATTGCTGCAAGTATTAATGTAAATGCCAGTAGCAGCGATGGAAGCGGTAACCCAAATATTTCAGGTATTTATAACAAGCAAGGAAAATCAGATTTTGCCAACTATAGAAAACTGGTTGCCGATGTTATATTTAAAAATAGAGGCTTTGCGCTTGTTGGCGAATATACTTCGGGCACTGTTACCGGTTCGGAATTGTTTACAAACCTAACAGCTACCAATAAGCTTACCGAAGAAGTGGCTAGTGCTTATTACAATTTGGGATCTGCATTCAATGTTCAATCATCTTATGTATTTAAAAGTGGATGGGCTATTGATGGAAGGTATGCTGTTATTTCACCTGAGTTCAATACTACTGCTTCGCTTGTACACAATCAAAACTGGGTAACTTTTGGGGTTAACAAGTTTATGAAAAACAACGCTTTAAAAATTGGTTTGAACACCAGCTTAATAAATGATAAATCGGGTATCGTATCCAAACAAAACTGGACTACCGGGTTTGCAGTTCAACTGGTATTATAATTTATAAATTTTTTGCTCCTTTTTTTTTCAAAAGAATTTTTACTATGAAACAATACATCGCCATATTCTTTACTATTTTTCTTTTTTTATGCGGTTGCGTATCTAAAATAGATTTTGAAGTAATACCACCGGCGCCACCTGTGGTTACTACAGATTTGCTAATTTCTGAAATTTCTGCTGCCATTAATACAGACCCTGCTGCAAATGGAACCCGTACGCATTATGTAGAATTATTTAACGGAACAGGCCGTTCCATTAATCTGTCAGATTATGCTATTGGGTATATGGCCGTTACCGATTCTTTATCGCTGAATCCATGGTCTTTCAGTACCAATTTTTTTATTCTTACAAATACTTTAGCCACCAACCGGTGCTACGTAATTGCTTCTCCGCAGGCCGATCCGTTAATAGTAAAAAGAGACACTGTATGGGGAACTACAAGTACGCTTTCGGCACAGGCAAGCAGCCCATTGCAGTTAAGTGGTAATAGTGCCATTGCCCTACTTAAAAAAACAACCGGAGGTGCATACAATCTAAATGGGAATACTTATGCCATTATTGATGTTTTTGGCAGCCCCCTTGTAACAAGAATAGGTACAAGGGGTGCTACAAGTGCACGTAATAATATTAACTGGACAATTGCCGGCGAATTAAGCGATACCCGAAACAGAACTTTTTTTAGAAAAGCCAATGTGCTAAATCCCTCTACAGATTGGGCTGTTACAAAGGGTTCTACCATTGAAAACAGCCAATGGATTGTTTCGGGAGACAGGAGTTGGGATTATGCAAACATTGGTTTACCCACAAAGTGATATTCGGTTATCCTCCATTGTACTGTTATTTTCAGACTTTTATCGCAGGAAATACTTGAAGATTTATTTTTTTGTTTGAAGTACAGCCAGATTTATCTGGCACTATCTTTAGAAATGATAAGCCCTTGTTCTGGCAAGCCAAGTAAAATGCTGGTTTCGTTTATTAATGGCTTTATATCATGTGCATCTAAGGAGTCTAATATTTGATTTCTTAAGTTGAATGTTTGAACCTGATTATTATCTTGGTGCCACCGTATTACTTTGCATTGGCAGCTTGCATTTTCAATTTCATTTAGCACCTCCTCAAGTGTTCCGCCTTTGCCTACCTTAATATAAATCTCCCTGATGCCGATTATTTTGTTTTTAGATCCGACATCAAAATTCCACGAAGCCGATATGGCAGTAAGGTATTTTTTACCGGTATTTAAATTTAAAAGTGAATGCCTCGGAGATTCGGTTGTAGCGGAATTGTTCTTTATCCGTGAATAGACAGAAACGATGCCTGATGATTCGAACTGCATAAAGCCAATATGGTTAAAACTGGCACCAAAACGGTTATAGCTAAAATAGCCGTCTTTATATTTTATTTCAATAACATTAGATACCACTTTATGATACCTGGCAGGATCAGAAATTCTGGCTTGTGGAGAGCCGGTATAGCAAAGCCATACACCTTCAAGGCTATCTATTTCTGCTTTAGTGGGTTGGTACGGAAGAATATTCATATCCTTTTTCATTGTCTGCCAGCTTTTTTTTGAATTCAAAAAGCTTACAAACATTAAAATAGATACAAGGCCGAGTACCACAATTATAAACAACGCAGATTTTACATGCTTTCTACTTTTTAAGTTTTGGTTTTCTAAAAATGAAATTTGCTGTTTTAGATCAGCATAGTTTTTTTCGGCATTCAATGATTCCTCTTTTCTTTCACTTGCTGTTATTTCTAAAAGATTTTCATCTACAGGATTTTGTTTAAATGTTTTTCTTCCTATACCGTACAAATAAATATAACAGGCATCTACCAGAAACGGCCTTGGGTTTGAAACAATTCCACTAAGTGCATCTTTAATTTGGCCACCTGTTATGTCAAATTTTCTATGAGGATATTCAAGGGCTTTGGGGTTTGTGTCGGGGCCATAACTGTCTGCACCCAATTCGGCAAATTTTAACGGTAGCTGATTACTAATTTCACTTAATACGATAGCCAGTGATTCGTAATTTTTTCTATTGGTGTTTAAAACTATTTCCTGACCAGTTTCTAATTTATATTTAGAAATGGCTTTTGTTAGTAAGTAAATAATTTCTTCTTTCCCGGTTTTGATATTGTGCATATTTTACAGATTGCAAGCCCTAAATGTATTTTCCGAAATTAACCAAAGCGTTTCGGAAACACAAAAATGATTCTGTAATAATTCAGAATCCGCTACACCGCTGACAAACAAGGTACTATTGTAATTTAGATTTCTATTAAAATTAAAAAAAGTAACCGATTGTTTTGCAGTATTTTGCTATTGTTAAATGATGAAAGCGGTTGAAATGTTATATGCCAACACGCTGTTACAGAGGATCCCGGTTTAAAAACAACCATTAACAACAACGCCATTAAAGTGGTCGTTTCTATTTAGTTTATACTTCAATTTTGTCTGATGAGGATTTTAAAAATTTTGTATGTTCAGGTATTGATTGCCATAGCCATCGGTATTTTGCTTGGTAACTACTATCCTTCATTTGCTGTTCAGTTAAAACCCCTGGGCGACGGGTTTATTAAACTCATAAAAATGATGATTGCACCCATCATTTTCTGTACAATTGTAACAGGTATTTCTGGTATGCAAAACACAAAAAAGGTGGGCAGTGTTGGGTTAAAAGCCATACTTTATTTTGAGGTAGTTACCACCCTCGCTTTGATAATAGGATTGGTAGTAATTAATGTGCTTAAACCCGGTGTGGGTATGAATGTGGATGTGGCATCGCTAGATACAAAGTCAATAGAAAATTTTATAGCCGAAGGCAAAAGCCAATCCATGGGTGATTTTTTATTACACGTTATTCCAGAGAACATTGTTAATGCATTATCCACAAGTAACATTTTGCAGGTATTATTCTTTTCTGTTTTGCTTGGGCTGGCATTATCTAAAATTGGTGACAAAGCTGCGCCACTCATAAAGGGTATACAATCATTGGAGCATGGGTTATTTGCCATTATAAAAATTATTATGAAAGTGGCACCACTCGGTGCTTTGGGGGCTATGGCGTTTACCATAGGTAAATACGGTATCGATTCTCTTGCCCAACTCGGCCAGCTAATGGGATCCTTTTATCTAACCTGTGTATTATTTATAGTTATCGTTTTGGGTGGCATTTTAAAACTTGTTGGCTTCAACTTATTTCGATTACTCAGTTTTATTAAAGAAGAATTGTTGATTGTTTTAGGCACATCATCATCAGAAGCAGCCTTGCCTAGCCTGATTAATAAACTCGAGAAAGTTGGTTGTTCAGAGCCGGTTGTAGGCCTTGTTATTCCTACCGGCTACTCTTTTAATCTCGACGGCACTTCTATTTACCTAACTATGGCCGCAGTTTTTTTAGCGCAGGCTACCAACACACCAATGGATATTGGACAGCAGGTTACATTGCTTCTTGTGTTGTTGCTTACCTCTAAAGGAGCGGCCGGCGTTACAGGCAGTGGCTTTATTGTTTTGGCTGCTACATTACCAACTGTTGGTCATATACCTGTGGCCGCTATTGCATTAATTTTTGGCATCGACCGGTTTATGAGCGAAGGAAGAGCCATTACAAATATTATTGGAAATACAGTAGCCACGATTGTTGTTTCCAAATGGGAAAAAGAAATTGATATGGAAGTTGCAAAAAGGGAAATAGGTTAAACGGAGGAATTAATTGCAAGCAATATTGCCAATATGTTTTTTGCAATACATTCGGGTTTACCTAGGGTCTGCTGAATATTAGGCATCTGCTACATCTAGTTTAGCTTTGATTTTTAGTGGTAACAAAAAGTGCAAAGCTATATGGCCAAAGCTCAAAAAAAACGTGCATCAAAAGCCGCCTATGTTAGCCCCAGCCAGTTAGTTCTGGTCGGCTTTGAGTAGCCGTTTACTACCCATTTAAACCCTAATAACCGGTGGGTTATTTTAGGAGGGCTTATGCCCTGCGATACCATTTCGCAAGTGTATCTAAAGCAATTACATAATAATATGTATGGTGCCAATGGCATTAACCCACGTGTGGCCATTGGAGCCATCATTATCAAGCATATATGCGATTTGAGCGATAGGGAGACCATCCTTCAGATTCAGGAGAATATTTACATGCAGCACTTTATTGGCTTTTCAAGTTTTAGCGATGAAGCAGTTTTTGACCCTTCTCTGTTTGTGAAACTTCGAAAGCGACTTGGAGCCGACCAAATCAATGAAATCAATGAATCCATAATGGGCTTGGTAAAGGAAGCAGAAAACAAGAAAGTAGCCCAGGCCAATAAAAAAGAGGATAATGAGAGCCACCCGGATACAGAAACTACAAAACCGGTAGTTGCAGATTTCCCTGCTGTCGAAGCACAACCCACACCACCCGAGCCATTAGTAAAAGATGTAGCATTAAATGAAGGATAATTAATTGTGGATGCCACCGCCTGCCCACAAGACATTGCCTGCCCAACCGATTTAAATTTACTCAACGATGCTAGAAAACAATCGCAAAAGCTGATAGACTTTTTATATAGCATGGCTAAATTACAGGATGCCAGCATAACCAAACCACACACTTACCGTAAAATAGCAAGAAAATAATATTTGAAAGTTGCCAAAAAAAAGCACAAAACAAGAGTAGAAATCCGCAGTGCTTTGCGTAAGCAACTCAGCTATCTTAACCGCAACATCAAACATATTTATCGGTTATTAAAACACTTTAAAAAGATATCGCTAAAAAGAAAAGCCTATAAATATCTTTTGGTTTTCCAAACCCTCTACGATCATCAAAATTTTATGTATGACAATAAAGTACATACATTAGAGCATCGAATCGTATGCATCCATCAGCCCCATGAGCGGCCAATAGTGAGAGGCAATACCAATGCCAACGTGGAGTTTGGGGCTAAGATACAAATGAGTATCATGAACGGCATTGCATTTTTAGATGAACTATCGAGGGATGCTTTTAACGAAGGCACCCGGCTAATGAACACGGTAAAACTATTTAAACGAAGGTTTGGATGCTACCCACAAAAAGTATTTGCCGATAAAATTTATTGCAACAGGGACAACCGAAAAAAGCTAAAAGAATTAAACATCATCCTGATTGCAAAACCATTGGGTCGGCCATCTCTGGCAGTGGACAATCACATAAGGCCAGGGGATCGCAATCCAATTGAAGGCAAGTTTGGCCAGGCCAAAACGGTATACGGTATGAATCGTATAAAAGCAAGGCTTAGCCAAACCAGCGAATCATGGATCGCCTCAATCGTATTGGTGCTCAACCTGATTAAATTAATCGGGAAGCCATCCCTATACCTAAACCCAAGGCTTAACAGAAAGCTGAGGCATATAGAAATTTTTACGAGCAAAATAATGTAGACAGCCCCCCCCCAAAATCGGTTGCCCTTGCCGACATATTCAGCAGACCCTAAATAACTTTTAATTTTTCTTTCGAAATTTCCTGTTACATTCATTAGTACATTTTTTTAAAATTATTCCTCATTTGCATATTTGCACAGCTGCATATTTGCACATACTTTTATTTTTATGATTCTTATAGCAGATAGTGGTGCCACCAAAACCACATGGTGCCTTATGGGCGATCGAAGAAAAAAGATGATTCATACGCAAGGCATCAGTCCTTATTTTTTAAATACACAGCAAATAACAGAACTATTACAAAAAGAACTAATGCCCAAGCTGAAAGATGCGGCTATAGACGAAATTTTTTATTATGGAACAGGATGCAGTAATGCCCTTAATGTGGCTATTGTAAAAGCAGCACTTCGTAGCGTGGTACCTACAGCAAAAAAAATTACGGTAAATCACGACATGATGGGTATAGCAAGGGCAGCCTGCGGCACTACCAAAGGTGTATCGTGCATTTTAGGAACGGGTAGTAACAGTTGTGTTTTTAACGGTAAAAAGATTACTAAAAACAACCCCGCTCCTGGCTTTATTTTGGGCGATGAGGGAAGCGGCGCTTACCTCGGTAAAAAGGTAGTTCAACATTTTATTTACAATACTTTTAATGAAGACCTGATGCATAAATTCAAACTAAAATTCAATACCAGCTATATAGAAATAGTACGAAATGTATATAAGGAACCGCTACCAAACCGCTATCTGGCATCGTTTGCACCCTTTTTAAGCGAAAACCGTGGCCATTACATGATTGAAAATATTATTGAAGATGGCTTAAGCGATTTCTTTTTTACCCACCTATATAAATACACAGAAACCTGGACTTTACCCATTCACTTTGTAGGTAGTGTGGCCTTTTATTTTAAAGATGTTTTACAAGAACTTTGCAGCAGTTTCGAGCTACAGTTGGGTAAAGTAATAAAAGCACCCATGGATGGGCTTATTGAATTTCATTCTAAATAAATTGGGGGGTTGGGGGGTTAGGGGTTAGGATACTGGTACCTGATCTTTTTGGAAACAGGAGGTCAAGATTCTAATTATTAGACATGCAACCCTGAACCCCGACCCCTGAACCCTATTTTACTATTTCCATTAACTCCATTTCAAAAATAAGTGCGGAACCAGGAGGAATACCATCACGGCCTTGATCTCCGTAAGCCAGATCGGAAGGAATAAATACTTTCCATTTACTGCCAACCGGCATTTGTTTTAATATTTCGAGCCACCCCTGTATAACGCCGCCACGAAGATTAACTGTGTATGGTTCTTTACCAATGGAACTATCAAATGGCTTACCATCAATAAAAGTGCCTGCATAATGCACTTTTACATCGTTCGAATCTACAGGTACCAGGCCATTGCCAGCTTTCAGTATTTCGTACTGTATGCCATTGGGCAGCGTGGTAACACCTGCACGTTTTTTATTTTCAGCCAAAAACTTTTCACCCGGCTCTTTCATGGCTTTTGCTTTTTTAGCAGCAATTGGGGCAAAATAACTATTTACTACATTATTGCTCGTTTGCATATCAAACAGTGGTGCACGGCCTTTCATTACATCATCAAAAGCCTTGGTAATCATAGCAGGATTTACCTTTTCTACACCTGATTGTTTCAGGTTAAAACCAATATTGGTACCAATAGCGTAGCTAAAACTATCCAACATATTCTTTAGTGGCGTAGGCTTCGCCGATTTTACTGCTACCGGAATTTTTACCGGAGCTTTTTTGGCCGGTTGTGCCATTACCAAACTTGGTATAATTAAAGCACCTACAAGGAATCTTTTAAACATTGTTTTATTGTTGATTTTTAAAAATTGAAATTAATATTAATACCGTAAATCAGTATCAGGCCCCTACCCTTAAATCGTGCCCAGTCATTGTAATAAATACATCTTCTAAGTTGGCCGATTTTGTTTCTTTACTTCGCTGAAAGCCGGTTGCAATAAGGTTATCTATTAAATGATCTGGCGAATCGATAGCTATAATTTTACCACTATCTATAATTGCCACACGGTCGCAAAGCACTTCGGCTTCGTCCATATAATGTGTGGTAATAATTACGGTAGTGCCTTTGCTTCTAATGTCTTTTATTAAGTCCCATAGGTTACGACGGGCTTGCGGATCGAGGCCGGTTGTGGGTTCATCTAAAAAGATGATTTTGGGCTTATTAATTAGGGTTGTAGCTATAGAAAATCGTTGCTTTTGTCCGCCGCTCAGTTCCTTCACTTTTGCCCTAGCCTTATCCGTAAGGTTCACTAAA
>JAYUOV010000095.1:0-16777 GCA_043760535.1 Chitinophagaceae bacterium | reverse complement strand
GCTGGCGGCACTGCCACAGTAGTTTTTTTAGGTGCGGCTACTACAGGGGTTTTAGGCTTATATGCAGGCGGTGTTTTTGCGTACACCTGCTTTGGCTTTTGTATTAATGTAGAATTTCTTTTTTTAGAAGTGTCTGGCTTACTAATGGTATTGGTAGTCTTTTTTATTTCTTCTTTTTCTGCTTCTTTTACCTTTTCATTTTCCTTTTTTATTAAAAAGTCCTCTTTTTTGAATTCAGAATTAACCACTCTTTCGAGGTATATTTTACCAATACCGGCCTCTTTTTCTGTTTTGTATAGCTTACTGCTATAATCTCCTTCCAGAATTTCCTTATTGCCCACTTTGCGGTATTCCAAATAGCAAGTAAACATGGCGATTTCGCTCTTATCGCCTTCCATCTTGTACTCCAATACTTTATCTTCTGTAAAAATGAGGTTTTTTGTATTGGGCGACCACATGCCTACTAACGAGGCTTTGGCATAAAAGCTTGTATTGGTGTAAGAGTAAGTAACGCCTTTACAAGCACGGCCGCCATTCTCTATCTGCACTTCAAACTTGTTCTCGCTACCAAAGAGGCTCTCCATTTTGTTAGTATAAAAAGTGCCACGCCATACGCCTGTTAAATCTTGGGCAGTAGTTTGCAGTGCAGGTAATAAAAATAATAGAAATAATTTCTTCATACACTTTACAATTTGTTCAATTTCTTTCTTGTTGGGTTCTCTTTTACTTAATAGAGCAGCTTCAGTATATTTAAATTAAAATATGCTTAAGCAAGCAACAAACAAAAACCAATAGACAAGGTTATAAAAATACTCTAGTTTTTTGGCAGCCAAGGCTAAAATTTAAAGTTCTGGCCATTTTTTAGCATTGCTTTATAAGTAGCAAGGCAATGTGGTTGAGTTAAATAAATTTAAAACGGGTTAAAATAGTTACAACATTAAGACACCCCCAAACCTAAAAGCTATAATTTACAACATTGTTTAGCAGAGGTTATTGCAGTGCAAAATCTATTTACCAAATGATTATTTTGTAAATGATAAATTTTACAAATAAGCCAATGAAGTAACAAACAGACAAGAACCTAGTTAGCCGGCAGTTGCTAAAATATTTTCTTTTTTACAAAATAATAGCTGAGAAAAACGGAGAGTAAAATGGAGATGATTACCACATAATAAAAAGAGTGGGCATTGTTTTGAAAAGGGTTGGGAATGTTCATGCCGAATACGCTGGAAATGAGTACAGGCACAGTAAGTACAATGGTAACAATGGTAAGCCTTTTCATTACATTATTCAGGTTGTTACTAATAATACTGGCAAATGCATCAAGGGTGCTGCTGAGTATATTGGTGTAAATATTAGCCATTTCTAAAGCCTGACTGTTATCTACAATCAGGTCGTTCAGTATTTCACGTTCCTCTTCGTTTAATGCCAGCATATTGGTTCGTTCCATCTTCATCATCAGTATTTCATTACTGCGTAGGGTGGTAACAAAGTAAACCAGGCTTTTTTGAATGCGAACCAGTTCTAGTAATTCTTCGTTGCGATTACTGGCATAAAGCTTCTGTTCCAGCAAATTTCTGCGTTGGTTAATCTCTTTCAGGTATTCTAAAAAATTAGCTACAATTTTCTCGAAAATCTTCAGCACCATCATTTTTCGGTTATCGGGCTGCCGGTTTTGAAAGGTGTTGAGGAACTTTTTGATGGCCGCATTTTCAAACGAATTAACGGTTACAATTTGCTGGTGGGTAAGAATAATGCAGATGGGAATGGTAATGTAAAATGCATCGCTTTCATTAAACGAATTGTTCTCTGTAGGCGTTTTGATAACAATCAGTTTCACATTGTCTTCTATCTCAAAACGGCTCCGTTCGTCTATGTCTAATGAGTCGGTAAGAAAATCTAGTGGTATTTCTAAAGCTTCGGATAGTTCAGTAAATTCTTCTTGCTTTAAGGGCGGCAATACATTTACCCAAGCACCATTTTCTGGCTTTAAAACCTCTACGGTGTGGCTATCTATGTTGCGGAAGTACTGTATCAAATTGGAAAGCTATGAAGGTTGTAAAATATTTCTGCTAACTGTTAATAGGCTTAATAAGTCATTGATCATTAACATTATTGTATGTTTTAAAAAAAATAACCTATTCGCCATTTACCTTACGACCAATAAGAATTACCAGCAAAACTTAATAGTCAATCCGCCCCAGTTTCTGTGTGTATCGCTATTGCCTATTAAGTCTATACCGGGTTGATAATCTAGTTGAAAAGCAATGGGTGCTTTCGGTATTTTGTATTCTATTCCCACAATACCATCCAATCCAACAATGGGGTTTTTGATGTAGCTGTTCTTTTTCACACCATCATCCCAAATGCCAATATGCCCTCCTACACCTAAAATGCCACGGATAGAGCCAGATTTATTTAGCTTCGGACACAATTCTAATAAGGTGGTTAAACGGGTGCCCAATTCGTGTTTAGATAAAAGGAATTCAATAGCATCGCCCCTGTAAGTGTAATGTTTTACAGAAATGGCCGTAGGTGTGTATTTAAATCCAACTGCCCAATTGTAAGTGCCATCATTTTTTTGAGCTGTAACTATCATTGCTGAAAGCAAAAAAAGACTGATAAATGTGATTTTTTTCATCCTAATATTTTAAATTGATTTTAATTAAAAGTGTGCAAACTTAGTTGATTGGTTGATTAGTTGATTCGTTCTTTGGCACGTAGGGCCGTTTTTAGCAGGTAATCAAACCATATTATTTTAAATCATTTATAAAACCCTTTACAAACAAACCAATCAACCAATCAACCAATCAACTAAAACCTACATTTGCCCCCAACTAAAGAATACCATGAAGACAAAAACTTTACGAAAAGATAAAGTAAACATCATAACCCTTGGCTGTAGTAAAAACCTGGTGGATAGCGAAGTGCTGAGCGGCCAATTAAAGGCCAACGAGATAGATGTAGTACATGAAAATAGCAAAAGAGACCACAATATAGTAGTAGTAAACACCTGCGGATTTATAGATAAGGCCAAAGAAGAAAGCGTAAACACCATTCTAGATCAGGTGGAGCTAAAACGTCGCGGCAAGCTGGATAAAGTATATGTAACCGGCTGCTTAAGTGAGCGTTACCGTGAAAACCTAATGCTGGAAATACCCGAAGTAGATGCCTGGTTTGGTACCCTGGAACTGCCGCAGATGCTAAAGCAATTTAATGCCGATTACAAAACCGAACTCCTCGGCGAAAGAATGCTAAGCACCCCAAAACATTACGCTTACATGAAAATAAGCGAAGGCTGCAACCGCAACTGCTCTTTTTGTGACATACCGCTGATGCGTGGC
Organism: Chitinophagaceae bacterium; assembly: GCA_043760535.1. Lineage (GTDB taxonomy): Bacteria > Bacteroidota > Bacteroidia > Chitinophagales > Chitinophagaceae > JAZKFT01. The sequence goes on along the minus strand of JAYUOV010000095.1, from coordinate 13,433 downwards.
AAGCATGTAAGCCGCCCTATGGATAGCCTGATAGATGAAGCCAAACGACTGGTACAAGGCGGCGTTAAAGAAGTAATGCTAATAGCACAAGAACTAACCTACTATGGCCTGGATATTTACAAAGAACGCACCCTGCCCGAGCTAATGCATAAGCTTGCCAATGTGCAAGGATTAGAGTGGATTCGCCTGCATTACGCCTATCCTTCTAAATTTCCGCTGGAAATAATAGACGCAATGAAGGTGCACGACAATATTTGTAACTATCTGGATATGCCGCTGCAACATGCTGCTAACAACATGCTTAAAAGCATGAAACGCCAAATTACCCGTGAAGAAATGGAAGAGCTGATAGGAGAAATAAGGAACCGGTTACCCGAAATTTGCCTTCGCACCACGCTGATAGCTGGCTTCCCCGGCGAAACCGATAATGATGTAGAAGAACTCAAAACCTTTTTACAAAAAATGCGTTTCGACAGGGTGGGTATTTTTAGCTACAGCCATGAAGAAAATACAAGCGCCTACGATTTGGTAGATAATGTGCCGCCCGAAGTAAAAGAACAAAGAGCACAGGAAATAATGGAAGTACAGCAGGAGATAAGCCTCGAGAAAAATGAAGAAAAAGTGGGCAAAACCTTCAAAGTGCTTATCGACAAAAAAGAAGCGGGTCGCTACCTTGGCCGAACTGAATTTGACAGTGTGGAAGTGGACAACGAAGTAGTGATCAACATCAGCAAAAAATTGCCCATCGGCGAATTTGTAAACGTAAAAATTACCAAAGCATACGATTACGATTTGGAAGGGGAAGTGGTAATGTAGAGACGCCATGTTGGCGTCTAAATCTTGTGGGTTATTTTTAAGTTTTTCTTTTGGAGACCAGCTTTTGTACTACTATAAGGCGACATTGGCGACGCTCCATTCATCAACAGTAATTCTATTTGGCATAGCCAATATTTATAAAATTTGGAGCACAACATGCAATCAACCTGCAATTACCTTCCTTATAGTGAAACGCATTCCTTTTCCAAACTAGTATTGGATTACCTGAATGCCGATGAAAAGCTGCAACCATTTTACCAGCATCCGGTATCGATGCAAGGCATAAAAGCATCTGTAGCCGCCAGAAAAAACTTTGCTACCGACCGGCAGGTTTTAGTAGATGAGTTGACTGCACAATACACAGGTTACGAACTCACAGCAAAGCAGCAAACCAATCTTTCGTCGCTGTTAAGTGAAAATACATTCACCATCGTAACCGCTCATCAACCCAATATTTTTACAGGGCATTTGTATTTTATTTACAAGATTTTACACACCATAAAATTGTGTGTACAATTAAAAGAGCAACTGCCCGAAAACGACTATGTACCTGTGTTTTACATGGGCAGCGAAGATGCCGACCTTGATGAACTCGGCCACATAAACATAAGCGGCGAAAAGCTGGAATGGGTAACCAACCAAACCGGCGCCGTTGGCAGAATGAATACAAAAGGTCTTGAAAAAATAATAGAAAGACTTAAAGGCGAATTTGGCAACCTTCCCTTAGGAAATGAAATGGTAAGGATTTGTACGGAAGCTTATACAAAACACAACAACATACAAACCGCCACTTTATACCTCGTAAATGAGTTGTTTAAAACCTATGGTTTGCTGGTGCTGATACCCGATAATGCCAATTTTAAAAGGCTATTTAATGGTATTGTTACAAAAGAGCTAACCGAACAATTTAGCCATAAACTGGTATCCGAAACCATTGCCAAAATGGGCGAACATTACAAAGTTCAGGCTGGCGGAAGAGACCTCAATTTATTTTACCTAAATGATGAAGGCAAACGGGAACGGATAGAATTGATTAATGAAAAGTTTCAGGTTCCCAATCTCGAAATTATTTTTAGCCAGCAAGATATATTAGCAGAATTGGAAGCCCACCCCGAAAGGTTTAGTGCCAATGTGATACTCCGTGGTGTTTTTCAGGAAATGATTTTGCCCAATATTGCCTTCATCGGCGGTGGAGGAGAGCTGGCATATTGGCTGGAACTGAAGTCTGTTTTTGAAGCAGTACAAATTCCGTACCCAATGCTAATTCTACGCAATTCTTTTTTACTGATAGCACCAAAAGCCAAACGGCTGATGGAGACTTTGCAGCTTACCAAAGAACAATTGTTCATCACCGAAATGGAGCAGCAAAACCTGCTTACCAAACGCAGTACTCATAACCGCCTGCAACTAACCGAGGAACAGCAACAGGTAAACCAGCTCTACGCACAAATGCAAGGGCTTGCCGCCGCCGTTGATCCAACACTACAGCCACATGTAGCCGCATTGCACACCCGAAGTTTACAAGATATTACAGGCCTGGAAAAGAAAATGCTCCGTGCCGAAAAACGTAAAAATACCGACCAACATCGGCAGCTTTCTACATTGCGTTCTGCCATCAATCCCAATAATTCTTTACAGGAACGGGTAGATAATTTTATGCCCTTGTTTGCAAAATACGGATTTAAGTTATTGGATGTTTTGTACCAACATTCACAAGGTTTGGAAGGGGAGTTTGGGGTAATTGAATTGTAAGAAAATATACTTAAAAGAAACTTTATTTTTTCAATAATGAAGTTCGGTTTCAATCACATTTTAGGTACTCCAACAGTTTTAAGGATGTGATTGGCCTTGTCAACTTTATCTTTAAACAAAGGTTGATCTGCGTACTTGTCATTTATAGAATTGTTGATTTTAAATCCTTTTGGAAGTTTTTTCTTGTATGTAGTTTGTTTGGTCATTTATAAAAATTTACATTTTTCTTCAAACCAAAAAAGCTCCGTAAGCTATATTCTTTTTAAAAGGCTCCCAGCTTGTTTTTGTAAGCCCCAGAATAAAAAAATTCTTCAATAGCTTTTATATTGTTAGTAATGCCCATCCTGTAAAGTCTTGTTCTTGCATCTGTACTTCCTGTTGCAATAACTGTTGCATCCGGATAATTATCTGTAAATTCAAAGAGTGTGGCTGCCACTGTTGCTAATATTTTTTGGCTATCGCCATTATTCGTAACTGCTATATCACTCAAAAAATCTGTAATGGGGTCTTTGTCTCCAAATCCAAGATTTAAAAATCCTTTTACGTTGATTTCTGAATAGCGGACAACTTTGGTAATATTGCTGTTTGTACCAACACTTTCAAACTCAAAAGTTAAAAAGTCTGGAGAGATATCTACGTCATAATGATTTTCAAGCATGGAACTAAAATAAAAGAAATTCAGTAGATATCCTCTTTTAAAACGAACTAATATTAGCCTACTTAAATGTTATTAACCTATTTTTTATGAAAAAAATCACTTTTTCACTACTCGCCTTTTTTGCAGCAATTCAGACATTTAGCCAATCCGAAATTGCCATTATTCCACAGCCTGTTTCGATTGTAAAGAGTGGGGCTGGTTTTAATTTGAACACAGCATACATACGACTGCTAAAGGAGGATAAAGTCCTTCGAAGTATTGCTGCTTTGTTTAACGGTCGTCTTAAAAAAGCCTCAGGTTTTGAGTTAAATGTTCAGGTGGTAGAAGAGTATAAGGTGGCAAGCATTCCTGCTATTACCTTTTTACTCTTTTCTGCCCCCGATGCCAAACTTGGTAAGGAAGGATATACGCTCAAGACTAGTGCAGCAGGAGTAATAATAGAGGCGAACGAACCAGCCGGAATTTACTATGGTGTTCAAACCCTTTTGCAATTATTGCCAAAAGAAATAGAATCCCAATCCTCTATCAAAAGAACCAGTTGGGAAATTCCCGGCGTTTCCATTACTGATTACCCTCGTTTCGGCTGGCGTGGACTCATGTTCGATGTAAGCCGCCACTTTTTTACCAAGGCTGAAGTGAAGGATTTTATAGACCAAATGGCCAAGTACAAATACAACCTGCTGCACCTGCACCTAACCGACGATCAGGGCTGGCGGATAGAAATAAAAAGCCTGCCAAAGCTTACAGAAACAGGTGCATGGCGGGTAGATAAAACCGGCACTTTTGGCACTTTTAGCGAACCTGCGGCGGACGAACAGAAAACCTACGGCGGCTTTTTTACACAAGCCGACATGAAGGAAATTATAGCCTATGCCAGCAGCCATTATGTAAATATTTTACCCGAAATAGATGTGCCGGGCCATAGCATGGCAGCCCTTGCAGCATACCCGGATTTAAGCACTACACCCGGCCAGCCATACACCGTAAACGCCGGTAACCGTTTTATGATTTGGCCCCCAGGCGGTCATTTTTATGGAATGATAGACAATGCTCTAAACCCTGCCAACGAAAAAGTGTACGAGCTGCTAGACAAGATTTTTACAGAAGTAGCAGCCCTTTTTCCGTTTGAATACATACACATGGGTGGAGATGAAACAGCCCGTAATTTTTGGGAAAAAAGCGAAGCTATTAAAGCCCTTATGAAACGGGAAAACCTGAAAGACCTCAACGAAGTGCAAAGCTATTTTGTAAAACGGGTGGAAAAAATTATCCAGTCGAAAGGCAAAAAAATGATTGGTTGGGACGAAATATTAGAAGGCGGCCTAGCCCCGAATGCAGCCGTTATGAGCTGGCGTGGTATGAAGGGTGGTATAGAAGCAGCCAAAGCTGGCCACGAAGTAGTGATGAGCCCTACAACACACGCCTATTTTGATTATATGCAGGGCGATGCGGCAATAGAACCACCGGTTTATGCTACGCTTCGCTTAAAAACTGCCTACCAGTTTGAGCCTGTTCCCGATGGTGTAGATGCCAAACTAATTAAAGGTGGCCAAGCCAATATATGGACCGAACAGATCTATAATACCCGCCACCTGCAGTATATGACATGGCCCCGTGGCTTTGCCATTGCCGAGGCATTGTGGTCGCCAAAAGAAAAGCGTAACTGGAACGATTTTGTAAAACGTACCGAAGCCCATTTTCAACGGCTAACTATGGCGAATGTAAAATATGCACCGAGCATGTACGATGCCATTATTTCCACAAAAAAAGATAGTAAAGAAAAGCTGCTGATAGAACTTTCTACAGAAATAGAAGGGCTGGATATTTACTACAGTTTTGATAATTCCGCACCGGATAATTTTTACCCTAAGTACACTAAAACATTAATGCCGCCCAAAGACGCATTAAAGCTTAGAATAATAACTTACAGAGGCTCTCAGCCAATAGGCAGAGAAATGACGGTGCTGGTAAAAGATCTGGAAAAAAGGGCTGGAATTAAATAGATTATCATTTGCCAGCATGGATAGTGCAATTAAAAAAGCCGTGAATATTCAGGGCTTTTTTTTGTAGTTGCTTTATTTTTTACTTCCAACTTCATGTGCGTAAGAGCCGGTATCCAGGTATTCCAGCACACCCATTACCCTTTCGTTATCTAGGCATTTTCCACCGCGGTGCAGGCCACGGGTATCGCAAATCATAATGGTTCCACGGGGTGCTTTAGCCTGTATTATATCTTCTTTAGAAAAATTAGCATCTACAAAACTTTGCTCAGGATAATAGCTGGTATTGCGTTTGATGCTTTTTAATGCTTCAGCATTTTTACCGCCATGCTGTGTCCCTTTAATATATTGCAAAGCGCCGCTGCGTTCGTCCACATCGCTGAAATACACAAACACTTTTACTATTTTATCACCTTCCGGGTCGCAATGCCATGCCTGGCTATACACATCCTGATTGGGGTTGTGGGTTTTTAAAGTGTACCAGTAATCCACATAAATAACCTTACTTGGCTGGCCGTAGTAATTGTTAATTACTGGGTTTAAAAAATCGTTTTGTTGTAATTCGGTAAGTGGCGTTGTTTGTAAAAAATTCTTGTTCAGTTCGGCACCACGTAGTATAAATGTTTTGTTAAAAAAAACATCATCAACGTTTCCTTCTGTTTTGCCAGAAGCATAATACTGTTTGCGGGTTTCCTGAGTAGCCTTATCGTTTATAAAGCCATCTACACTATCACAATATCTTTGCCATTGTTCACCGGTAAAGGCTTCCGATGCCGGTATCATAACATATCCGTTTTGTTTTAATTCCCCCAAAATCCACTGCTGGCGGCTATTGAGCGTGGCTTCTTTGTAGCTTATACGGCTCGCATTGTTTTTTACATCCCTTAATACGCTCCGTACTTTTCTTTTAAGTGAATGGGTAAGGTTACTCATCGGTGTAAAATTTTTTTGCAAATATAAAGGTAGTGAGGTACAAAAGTTGGGGTTGGGCATGGCTGCTGTTTTTGTTATTTAGCCCAAGGCTGAATTTTCGGTCATCTAATAAATCATCCACCATCAATAAACTCCATGAACAAGCGTTCTATTTCGGCCAAAGTACGGCACCACAAAAAAGCCATGCGGTCTTTCTTAACCAGGGTTCAGAAAAAAGATTCGCCGCATTTAGATGCTTTGGTGGAAGAAATAAGCGTGGAAGTATGGAAAGAAATTGAATGCCTTAGCTGTGCCAACTGCTGTAAAGTGACGACGCCCACTTTTACAAAAGAAGACATTCATCGGATTGCTCCCCACTTTAGCCTATCACCCGAAGTACTTAAAGAAACCTACCTGAAATACGATAGAAAAGACTGGCAAAATAAAAAATAAACCTGTCAGTGGCTGGATTGCAAAACCAATATGTGTTCTATCTACGAAGTTCGACCAGCAGATTGTGCTGGTTTTCCGCACCTTACCAAAAAGAAAATGACAGACTACATAAAAGTACACAAGCAGAATATTGAGTATTGCCCAGCCACATAGCGTATGGTAGAAAATATGATGGAAAGGAGCATTGTTTAGCAGCTAGCAGTTTACAGTTGGCAGTTTAGCAGTTGGCAGTTAGCAAACCACTTTACTATTGGTTCATGCAACCAATGAACCAATGAACCAATCAACTAATTGACATTCTTCTGACATTGTATGTAAACAGTCCACCTATTTTTGTCAAAATTTTTTAAATGAAATATTTTTCGTTATTTGTTTTTATGTTGGTGAATACTGCAAAGGCACAGCCAGGCATGCCAGTAGTTGCAGACTCAATGTTGTATGCCGATGAAACGCATTTTAAAAATATCCGGCAGCTCACTTTTGGCGGAGATAACGCCGAGGCTTATTGGAGTTTTGATGGCAAAAGTGTCATTTTTCAAAGAACAAATGCTAAAGATGGTATTCTTTGCGACCAGATGTTTATTGGTAAAATACCACAAACTGCCGATCAACCATTTAATTATACACTAGTAAGCACTGGCAAAGGCCGCACTACCTGTGGCTTTTATTTAAAAGATGGAAAGCATGTGGTATATGCCAGTACCCACCTCGGTTCCGATACATGCCCGCCTTTGCCCGACAGGGCTAAATATGGCAACCGCTACATCTGGCCTATTTACGAAAGCTTCGATATTTTTATTGCTGATACCGATGGCAAAATAACCAAACGTCTTACCAAAACTCCCGGCTACGATGCAGAGGCCACCATTAGCCCCGATGGTAAAAAAATGCTTTTTACAAGCATGAGAGATGGTGACCTTGATCTGTACATTATGGATTTGAAAACCCAAAAGGTGAAACGAATTACCAACAAACTTGGTTACGATGGCGGTGCCTGGTTTAGCCCGGATGGTAAAAAAATTATCTGGCGTGCCAGCCGTATGAAAACGCCTGAAGAAATAGCCGATTACAAAGATCTGCTAAGCAAAGGTTTGGTAGCGCCCACCAATATGGAAGTATTCACTTCCAATGCAGATGGTAGTAATCAGCAGCAGATTACCAAATACGGGCAGGCCAACTGGGCGCCTAATTTTTTACCCGACAGTAAAACCATTATTTTCTGCAGCAACCACGAATACAAAAGAGGTTTTCCTTTTAACATGTACACCATTAATGCAAATGGCAGCAACCTGCAAAAGGTAAGCCGTGATAAGGGTTTCGACGCCTTTCCGATGTTTAGCCCAGATGGAAAAAAAATACTTTTTTGCAGTAACAGAAACAATGGCGGCACCAGAGATACCAATGTGTTTGTAGCAGATTGGGTACAGTAGGGGTACCCCTTGCGGGTACCCAATGCAGCTACCCAATGCAGCTACCCAATGCAGCTACCCCATTAATTCTTTACTTCCTTAAGTCATTAAGTCAATAGTCATTGTAATTCGTTTTACATAACGTTTCTTTGTAACCCAAGGGTTTAAAGAAACTTATTGAATATTAAATCTCAAATATTAGATACATGAACACCGGACTACTACACCTGCATAACTTGATGCGTTGGGTTATTCTTTTGCTTTTGCTCATTAACATCCTCAATCATTTTAGCGGTGCTACAAAACCACTTGTAGCAAAAGATAAAAAGCTGAGTCTGTTTTTACTCATCTCTGCTCATATCACTTTACTTGTGGGCTTGTACCAGTACTTTTTTGGTAAATTTGGCTTTAACCTTATTGGCGAATATGGCATGGGTGAAGTGATGAAAACATCAGCTCTACGATTTTGGGCTGTGGAGCATATTACGGGTATGTTAGTCGCCATTACCTTAATTACGGTAGCACACACTACTTTAAAAAAGAGCATTTCTGGGGTTAATAAAAGAAAAAAGGTGGGCTTTCTACTTCTCTTAGCACTCATCATTATTTTACTAGTAGTTCCTTGGCCTTTCCGCGAAAATATTGCCAGGCCTTGGTTTCCGGGCATGTAAGATTTAATATACAAGTGGATAGATGTGCAAATGTGCTATTGAAATAAATGTGCAGATATGTCAATATTTGCGGTGATACAAGTCCTCATTTGCATATTTACCTACTAAATTAAGTGCTGCAACAGCAAGTCATTAAAATTTTGTAAAGAAGAAATTTTAAGGTCGGCTGCTCCCCATCTCACATCGTTGGTTAAATGGCCGGTAGGTACTACCACACATTTCATTCTTGCGGCTTTTGCGGCTATCAAGCCGTTAAAAGAGTCTTCAAAACAAATACAATTCGTAGGCGGCACCATTAGCGCAGCTGCACAGTTAATGTAAACTTGAGGGTGAGGCTTGCCGTGCGGCAAATCCTCAGCCGTGGCAATAGCTCCCAGCACTTTTCTAATGCCAAGCTGATTTATTACAACATCTGCCAATATTCGTGGTGATGATGTGGCAAGCCCAATAACATAATCTTTTTTTAAAAAATACTCAATAATATACTGTACTCCGGGCATTACAGATGGGTGGCGTTGTATTTTTCCCTTTACCAATTCAATAATATCATCTACAGCCTTTGGCTGTAAATGATCAGCCAGTTTAAAATGGGTAAACCAATGGTTTATAAATTCCCGGGTTCTTAAGCCTGTAGTGGTATCGTACTGTTTGGTGGTTAATTTCAGGTGGTATTGTTGTAAAATTTCATCTGCTGCCTGCTGCCACAATGGTTCGGAATCTATCAAAAGCCCATCCATATCAAATATTGCTGCCTCTATTGCCATGGTGTATTAAATTAGGCTGCAAAATAGCGATTGGTTGGTTAGTTGATTGGTTGAATAGTTGATTGGTTCATTAGTTAATTGGTTCATTAGTTCATTTGTTCAGAAAGTGCAACTTGAAATACTTTTCAGTGGCTAAAATTTGGAATGGAGAAATCCGAATTGTTCTGCAAAGCAGCATAGAAAATCGGTGTAGATCCATTTCTAAAGTATTATCTGTGTACTCACAACCGCTCACTAAATAGCCTCTTGTATACTATAATCATAAATTAGTATTGCCTTACTAATAAACCAATCAACTAACCAACCAATCCCTAAATCCCCTATTTTGCATATTGATTAAACGATTGAACGCAATGGGCTTATTTAAGAACATAGGAGACTTGTCTTTCATCAGGGGTTTGGTACATGCCACAGTGGGCTTTGCCTCTTACCCTGGCCTTACCATGGTAAACAAGCTAGAAATAGAAGGGATGGAACACCTGAAAGACCTGCCAAGGAACAACGTACTTTTTGTAAGCAATCATCAAACCTATTTTGCAGATGTTATTGCATTTGTACACATATTTGGAGCCAACCGTTTTGGGTTTACCAAAAAGCTAAAAAATCCGTTTTACCTGCTGTGGCCTTTTACCCGTGTAAAATTTGTAGCGGCAGAAGAAACGATGAAGAGTAATTTTCTCAGCCGCATATTTGCGTTAGCAGGCGCCATTACCGTAAAGCGTACCTGGCGTGCCGAAGGCCAAAATGTACAACGTGGCCGGGACGAACATGATACCCAAAAGATAGACGAAGCCCTGCAAAAAAACTGGGTTATCACATTTCCGCAGGGTACTACCAAGCCATTTGCACCCGGCCGAAAAGGAACAGCCCACATCATTAAAAATAACCAGCCTATTGTGGTGCCGGTTGTTATAAATGGTTTTTGGCGGGCCTTTGATAAAAAAGGATTGAAGTTTAAAAAGAGAGGCAGCACATTATCTGTAACAATAAAAGCGCCGCTGCAAATAGATTATACCCAACCCGCCGATGGCATTCTGGAACAGGTAATGGACGCCATTGAACAGAGCAAAAAATTTATGTTAAAAGGAAAACATCATTTGATGTCGATGGTGGATAAGTGATGGATAAACAAAGAAATTGCTCAAAATAAATAACGTCAAAATCCCCGTTGTCATAGTAAACGGGGATTCTTGTTTTTGTCACTTCCCCAATTCCTTAACCTTCCCCAACTTATTTTTCCCTTTCATAGCTAAACAGTTTAATTTCATGGCTAAAGAAATATAACTGCTATGGCCGCTACCAAAAAAATATCTGTAAACCCAACCGCCATTAATAAGACCCCCAAAGCGAAGCCCCATTACGAAGACATCCACTTTGTGGACAGTACCAAACCGGTTTGGAACTATTCTTTGTTTTCCGACGAAGACATCATCAACTTTCAGCAAGGCACATTGTACAATGCCTATAATTTAATGGGATCGCACAAGGTTACTGTGCTGAAACAAGAAGGCTACTATTTTGCCGTATGGGCACCCAATGCCACTTCTGTATCGGTAATTGGCCATTTTAATAGCTGGAAACCACATGAATTTGAACTGTTTCCAAGGCTAGATAAAAGTGGCATCTGGGAAGGTTTTATGCCCGGCATCAAACCCGGCGAAGCATACAAATACCATATCATTGGCTTTGGCGGCATGGCATTAGATAAAGGCGATCCATATAGTAACTATTGGGAAAAAAGGCCCAATACAGCTTCTATTACCTGGCAATTAAACTACGACTGGCAAGACGATGAATGGATGGGCATCAGAAAAAAGCACAATGCTTTAGATGCCCCATGGACAGTGTATGAAGTACACCTTGCCAGCTGGATTCGGCCCGATAAAAACGACGAGGAAACCTATAACACTTATGCAGAAATTGCCGAAAAACTGGTGCCGTATGTGCAATGTATGGGCTTTACCCATGTAGAACTAATGCCCGTTATGGAACATCCTTTCGATGGTAGCTGGGGCTACCAGGGCACGGGCTTTTTTGCACCAACCAGCAGGTTTGGCACACCGCAAGATTTTATGGGCATGGTAGATGCTTTTCATCAGGCAGGTATTGGTGTAATACTCGATTGGGTACCATCCCATTTCCCATACGATATGCACGGCCTGTTTATGTTCGATGGAACGCATACATACGAATATGCCGACATGCGTAAGGGCTACCACCCCGATTGGAATAGCTATATTTTTAACTACAGCCGCAGCGAGGTAAAAAGTTTTCTTATTAGCAATGCCAGGTATTGGTTTGATAAATACCACATAGATGGCATGCGTGTAGATGCGGTAAGCAGTATGCTAAAACTAAACTACAGCCGCACCGAAGGACAGTGGGAACCAAACGAACATGGTGGCGATGGCAACCTTGAAGCCATTGCTTTTATTAAAGAATTAAATGAAACTATTTTTCGAGATTTCCCCGATGTGCAAACAATAGCCGAAGAAGCTACCGACTGGCCGGGCGTTACAGAGCCCACATTTAGCGGTGGCCTTGGCTTTGGCATGAAATGGATGATGGGCTGGATGCACGACACCCTGAAATACTTTAAACAAGATCCTTTGTTCCGCCAGTTTCAGCAAGACAAGCTTTCGTTTAGCATGGCTTACTATGGCGATGAAAATTTTATGCTACCCCTCAGCCACGACGAAGTGGTGCATGGCAAAAGCCCGATGCTATACAAAATGCCCGGAGACGAATGGAAAAAATTTGCCAACCTCCGACTGATGTACAGCTATATGATGACACACCCCGGCGGCAAACTACTCTTTATGGGCAACGAATTTGGCGCTACAGAAGAGTGGAATTATAAAAGCGAACTGCAATGGGAACTGCTAAATTTCGATCCACACCGGAAGCTTAAAGACTGCGTAAGCACCTTGTTGCACCTGATGAAAAACGAACCCGCCATGTACGAAAAGCAGTTTGATGCCAGCGGATTTGAATGGGTGGAAATGAATAAACGAACCGAATGCGTAATCGCCTACCGCCGCAACGGAAACAAACCACAAGACGATCTTTTGGTTGTTCTTAACATGACACCCGTGGTTCGGCACGATCTTAGCATCTTCGCTAATGGCAAAAAAACCTGGAAGGAAATATTCAACAGCGACAACAAAGATTTTCACGGAACAGGCGATGTGTTCAATCCGGACATAAAAACAACACTGGTAGATAAAGAAACAAAACGGCACGAAATAAAGCTGAGTTTACCTGCCTTGAGTGCGGTAATTTTAAAGTAGTATCTAGCTATAAAAAGTACTTTGTTTTTTTTCTTTTTTAGCCAAACAGCAGTTCTTTGATTGAGCGACATTGGCGACGCTCCGTTCATTTGTGGTACTACTATTTGGCTTTTACCAATACGGCTTCAAAAGACCTCGAGGTTGTAATCTTTATAGCCGTAGTAGGTGTCCTCACCAATGCTCTTAACTAAACAAAATTCAATCCTTTCAAGTTTGTAAAAATATCAAGACACACCCCAATCACCCCTTTAGGGGACTGGGGGCAACCCAAACCCGGATGCCTAAGTTAAGAGCATTGGTGTCTTCACCGACCACAAAAACGAGAATCCACACACAATCCAATATTTACACCCGTGGTTGGTGTTCCCACCTACCACAATAAAAAAACAAGTGATGCAGATTTGTGCAGCAACGATACTCTCCCTTTTTAGTTTTACCTACTCTTTCGCTTTTGGCAAAGCCGATAGCAGCAATTTTTATTACTACAAAGCCAAAATATTTCAGGAGGAAAGAAGGTGGAGCGATGCTGAAAACCATTATCTCAAAGCAATTGCTTTCAACCCCAATAATTTTGAAATACAACAGGCCTTAGCCAATTACTACTTGGAGCTACGCAAATACAAAGAAGCAAAACCAGTATTTGAAAAAATGCACCAACTCAGGCCTGCCGATACTACTGTATTAAGCCAGCTGGCCACACTTGCGTAC
>JAYUOV010000094.1:0-5546 GCA_043760535.1 Chitinophagaceae bacterium | reverse complement strand
TTGGCGGTAAACTTAATTTTTTTAATATATATAAATACCAACAGGCCATGCAAGAGCATGGCCTGTTGGTATTTATATGCTCAAACTATTTTCCCCCGACTTTAAAATATCTTTCACCCTCATCCGTCTTCATTAATAATGGATGAGGCACTAACGATAAATACCAACATGGCTGGGTACCCCAAACGCAATATCACACAGGCTATACATGATTACACCAAAAGGCTGATGGGCTTCATCCGCAAACGCGTAAGCAATGAGGCCGATGCGGAAGACATACTGCAGGATGTTTTTTACCAACTGGCCGGCAACCCAGAACCCATAGAACAATTAAGCGGCTGGCTATTTAGCGTTACCCGAAATAAAATAACCGACGCACAAAGAAAACGCAAACCAGTATTGCTGGATGATGTGTACAGCGGTGACGATGAAACCTTTTTGGACTGGGCCGAATTGTTTTTTGATCCAGGTAATAACCCGGAGACAGAACACCTTCGCAGCATGTTTTGGGAAACGCTGAACAATGCATTGGAAGAACTACCCGAAACACAGCGGCAGGTATTTATTTTACACGAACTGGACGACATTCCTTTTAAACAAATAGCCGAGCAAACCGGCGAAACTGTAAACACCCTCATCAGCCGCAAACGCTATGCAGTATTGCATTTAAGAGAGCGGTTAAAGGTGCTTAAAGAAGAATTATTAAACTATTAAAAAAAATAAAATTGCCTGCTCTGGCTCCTCTCCGTTAATAAAATTACAGCCATTTTCCTTCTCTTTTTGGAGACGGCAACCGAAAGGTTGGGAGTGTTGCTCGAAAGGCCAGATGAGGCAGACGGAAAAAAATTAAAACAATGAAAAATTCATTTTGGGTTAAAAAAATCTTAGGCTTTTTATTATTGGCTCCAATAGCCATTGCCTTGTTTACATGGATTGTAATGCTGCTTTGGAATGGCGTACTAGTAGCGGTAACCGGCGTAGGTGTTGTAAGCTTTTGGCAGGCCATGGGCATACTCGTATTAAGTAAAATTTTGTTTGGTGGCTTTCGCGGTAGTGGGCGTGGTGGCCATTGGAAACAAGAAATGAAAAGCAAGTGGCAAAACATGACCGACGAAGAACGGGTGCAGTTTAAGCAGCAATGGAGAGACCGCTGTAAAACCTGGGGCCGTAGTCGTTCTGAACAAAAAATTACCGGCCAAGCCGGAACGGAATAAATATAAAAATCTATAAGGTATTATCAACCATTCTTTACTTGCAGTGGTTTCAAAAAGACCTTATAGATTTATGACTATCAACCCAAAAACTATGCAAATCCTTGTATTTAAAACCAACCTGGAAGATAAACAACACATTAGTGTAGCCCGAAAATTATTGAGCAAAATACAGGGCATACTGTATTGGAATGTGGATCTGCATGACATTGATAAAATACTGCGTATAGAAGCGAACGAACTATTGCTGGCACCTGTACGGGTAGAACAAACTTTGCAGCAGGCCGGGTATTATTGTGAGGAGTTGAAGGATTGAAAAATGAGTCGTCATTGCGAAGCGGGGTTCTTGCCCCGCTGTGGCAATCCCCATTCGTTTGTAAGGAATGGTCGCAATAAAAGCTTACCATAAAAACAAATTTCATGAGGATTGCCACGGCCGGCAAGAACCGGCCTCGCAATGACTGCTTCACTATAAAGAGCTAAAAAAAGAGGCTGAACAAAAAATTGCTCAACGTTTCTCTTTGCTTCTAGGGTTTATGGTGAAAATTACTCACCACTCACATCTCCCTTCTTACCATAATCCCTGTGGCTAGCCCCATCCATCTTTACAATTTTTGGGGTAAATTTTCCCACCACATCTACCAGTGCTTGTTGCGATTGCATTACTTCATCGATATCTTTGTAAGCAAACGGTGCTTCGTCTAACCCGCCACCCATAAGCTTTACACCATGTTTATGTAGTTCTTCTTTCATCCGGTTCATGGTAATGGTTTTCATGGCCGCGGTACGGCTAAGCTTACGCCCGGCACCGTGTGATGCGGAGTTTATAGATGCTTCTTCGCCTTTACCTTTTACAATAAAGCCCGGTGCTGTCATGCTACCCGGTATAATACCCAATACATTTTTGCCGGCAGGTGTTGCACCTTTTCGGTGTACGATTACATCACGTCCGTTCCATGTTTCTTGCCATGCAAAGTTGTGGTGGTTCTCCACTATTTTCATTGGCCTGCGGCCAAGTTGCTTTGCAATTTTTGCATGTATTACATGGTGGCAGGCACTAGCATAATCGCCACAAAGATTCATAGCATTCCAGTATTCAATGCCTTCGGCCTCATCCATGCTTAGCCATGCAAGGTTATTAGCCTCGCCGGGCAGAGGGCGTTTTTGTTTGGCAATTTTTGTGTAGTGTGCAGCCACGTTAGCACCCAATGCACGGCTTCCGCTATGGCTCAGTAAGCCCAAATACATGCCGGGCTCCACACCCAACACATCATCTTTTTCTGTTAATTCAATTATACCAAATTCTACAAAGTGGTTACCACTGCCGGATGAACCTAACTGCTTTGCAGCACGGCCCTGCAGGCCTTTCAGTAATGCCGTGTCTTTAAACACCGGGCTATCTACCACTTCGTGGTAGCTGCAACTTTTAAACTCCCTACCGCTGCCAAACAAAGTGGCTTCATTCAGTTCACGGGTAAACCATGCTTCTTTCTGTACCAGCTCTTTTGGGTCAATATCAAAAATGCTCAGGCACATACGGCATCCAATATCCACGCCAACGCCATAAGGTATCACCGCATTTTCGGTAGCCAATACACCGCCTATCGGCAGGCCATAGCCATGGTGTGCATCGGGCATTAAAGCGCCTGCCACACTAATGGGTAATTTAGCTGCCTGATACATTTGGTGCATGGCACCTTCGTCAATATGTTCCTGCCCAAATACATTAAAATGCACTCCGGCCTGGTTCAGCGATATGGCAGCACCATCTACAGATTCTTTGGGTAAAAATTGTTGAGCTACTAATGCCAGCACGGCATCTTGTTCATACTCCACTGGAGTAGTTAGCACCTTTTTTAATATGTTCATCGCATCTTCCTTTTTGTGATGTTTGTAATTTTTCTCCATCACTTTCATAGCTATGCTAATTACCGGCCCTTCTGGGTAGCCGATAGCTCGTAATTCTTTACCTGTTATTTTTAACTTGCTCATTATTTTTTGTTTTTTAAAATGGTAGCCAACTATTGAAAAGTTGGCTACCTATAACCCTACTTCTGCGGCACAAAAATCTGTTTCAACTGTCCTACCAAATCACCGCTACCATTTACGCTGATGTTGCTGATTTTATCTGCAATCTTCTCCACATATTCCATTTCTTTCAGCTTCCATAGCATGGCGTTTTCCTCCATCAACTTGGCTGTGTTCAGTAAGCTACGGGTACTTGCGGTTTCTTCACGACGCATAATAATATTGGCCTGTGCTTTTTTCTCCGCTACCAAAACCTGGTTCATGATGTCTTTTACATCGCCAGGCAAAATGATATCACGGATACCGAAGCCAGCAACCTTTACTCCCAATGTAAGGGCATCGCTTTTTACACGTTCCAAAACAAATGGTGCAATGGTTTCTTTTTTCTCCAGCAGTTCATCAAAACCCATGGTGCCTACATATTCACGTAAGGCCAACTGAAATGCCACGTACAATTGTTTATCGTACTCCTTGTTTTGCAACAGGGCCTTTTCTATGTCCACCACTTTGTACTGTGCAAAGGCATTGATTCGCAGCGCAGCCTTGTCTTTAGTAAGTATTTCCTGTCCGTTGATTTCGGTTTGTTGCTGACGCATATCCACTTTACCAACAGTGATGGAGATACTGTTCTTCCACCAATAGTACACACCGCAATCCAGTACTTTTTGGTAGGCATCATCCACAAACAATACCGCTTTTTCATAGCTTTCTACAGCAGAAGAACGGGTGTAACCAGCTACCAGTTTGTTTAAGAAAGTGGCTCGGTCGATGGCCGGGTCTATTTCAATATTGCTGATATCGGCTTTTACAAAACGATATGCAATGATGCCTTTCCAATACGCATACCGTCCGGCGGTAAGCACTTGCTTCAATAGGTTGTTTTCGTATTGTAGCACCATTTCATTATCGCCTACTTCTACCACATACAATGCCTTCTGCAATGCAGCATCCTGCAACAGTATGTTCAGTTCTATTGGTGCAATGAAAGGTTTGTCCATTTCATACACAATTACAGTTTCGTTCCAAAGCCAGTATTTTCCTTCTTTCAGCATACGCTTATACACGCCGTTTTTAAAAACCAATGCTACCTGATAGGCGTTGATATTAATTTTTTTCATGATTGTTTTTTTAATTTTTTTTAAAAGAGAAAAGCTGTTGTTATACATCATTCTATAATCACGGAAGCAATATTGTGCAGTGCTTATTGCAAGGGTTACTGTTCTAAAGCCAGCGAGGAAAATCCCAAACTGCTTTTACCACATAAGCCTTACCTGCCACACTGCAACTGTACTGCCTGCAAAGTGTTTATTGAACTTGCAACCTCCGAACAATCTACAAAGAAGATGACTTGGTAAATCGCCGATCTACAACAACAGCCTTTGTTGCCGGACATCATTTGATAGGGGAGCGATGGACTCCCTGAGATACAAGCATTATCAGTGCTTTGCCTATCCATTTGGCTATCTCTGCTATCGCAGAGAGTGGGATTCGAACCCACATTGTATTGGCTGGCATAACCTGATGCAACAACAGCATACGGTTAGTTATTACACCCGCACTACTTAGCTGTAAATGCTAATGTCTGGTTTGTGTACAACTGGGGGATACCAGTTTCCGCGTTGGCAGAACTCTTTAGTTGATGGTTACATCAACAATATTTTGAAGCAGGTTTGATACTTTTTATGTCTGGCCTTTCATCTCTTTTTTCCAGTTATAATCTCTTGCCTTCATTAATTGCCCGGTTTTGTGATGGATGTAAAACCTAGGAAAATTAGGGGCACTCGTTAACTGTTCTGTTTTGCCCCAACGCACATAGCTTATTTTTTTGCCATCCATTAAGGTTTGCACTTTTACAAAATCGTACAGGTGGTTAAACACGTGCAAACCGCTTACCGTTTTTTTATCCAGCTTTACACATAGCTCACTAAATACCTTGTTCCAGTTTTTTCCCACTTTGCTTAAAAGAAAGCGTTCGAGTGGTTCCAGGTTATCGTTAAAACATCTGGTGCCGCCGCCGTGCATAAACTTTATGCTTTCATGCTGGTGGGCATTTTCGAAATGGTTGGGCTTAAATTTTTTGTCGTAGCCCTTCATTTTTTTTGTGTGCCATCCGCGGCGATAGCACTCTATCACTTCTTCACCCAGGCGTTTGTCACGGCGCTTCTGGCGTTGCTGCAATGAGGGTTTTAAGTATTCAAGCTGTTCCATGGTTTTTATTTTTGAAGGGATGCCATTTTTTGAAAACGGCATCCCTGGATTTTGTGTGGGGTGTTTGTACAATGCTCAATAGCATTAATACTGATGAAG